>NZ_JARFYN010000160.1 GCF_030272695.1 Martinezella calliandrae | reverse complement strand
CCGGCAGAACACGCCCTTCGAAGGCGTGTCCCGAGCGGGTAACAGCTATCGACGTCGGTAGATCCCGGTGATGGGTAGTCTGGCGACGTTTCCTTCGACAATATCAGCCACGACTGGCTCATCGCCAACATCCCCATGGATAAGGTGGTGCTCCGGAAATGGCTGAAAGCTGGTGTTGTGCTGAATGGAGAAGCGTTCCCAACGGAGGCAGGTACACCACAAGGTGGTGTGATCTCGCCGACATTGGCGAACATGACCTTGGACGGCATGGAAGGAGTGCTGCGTCGCCGCTTTGCGCCCAGCCATCCCCAATCCAAAAAGAACAAGGTCAATCTGATCCGGTATGCGGACGACTTCGTCATAACGGGAGCGACGAAAGAGCTCTTGTTGGAGGCGAAAGCCTTGATCGAGGACTTCCTTCGGCAGCGGGGTCTCACCCTCTCCGAAGAAAAGACCAAGATCGTGCATATCGAGGATGGCTTCGACTTCCTCGGATGGAATGTGCGCAAGTATGATGGGAAGCTTCTCATCAAGCCTGCCAAGAAAAACGTGCAGGCGTTCATGCGTCATGTCCGTTCAACGATCCGAGAAACCAGGACAGCAACACAGGCAAAGGTGATAGCGCGCTTGAACCCGATCATTCGGGGATGGGCGAATTATCATCGCAACCAGGTGGCGAGCGAGACCTTTGGAAAGGTCGACCACGCCATTTGGCAACAACTCTGGCAATGGGCCTGCCGCAGACATCCACACAAGCCGCTCACCTGGGTGAAGGATCGCTACTTCGCTCGGGAGGGCACGCGCAATTGGGTGTTCCGCAGTCAGGTGATCGGCGATAACGGTGAAACGACGTTCGTTCGGCTAGTTAGGGCCAGCGACGTCACCATTCGACGGTATCGCAAGATCAAGGCCGAGGCCAATCCGTTTGATCCAGCATGGGATAGCTACTTCGCCGAACGACGTAGCCTCCTCATGCAGCGTCAGGGCAGACGGTTGCCGCCAAAGCTTTGGGAAGCACAGAAAGGCATCTGTCCGGTTTGTCGAGAGCCGATTACGACGGAAAGCGGATGGAATTGTCGGGCGAAATGAGAAACTGACCCCCTAACGAAGCGAAGAACTGACCCCTCGTATCAAAACGAGGAGAGATGGATGTCGAGCGAGATTTCATCG
>NZ_JARFYN010000159.1 GCF_030272695.1 Martinezella calliandrae | reverse complement strand
ATTACTCGACGATGCTAGCGACGATGCCGGCGCCGACGGTGCGGCCGCCTTCGCGGATAGCAAAGCGCAACTTTTCTTCCATTGCGATCGGAACGATCAGCTCGACGTCAACCGTAATGTTGTCGCCGGGCATAACCATTTCCGTGCCTTCCGGAAGCGTCACAATGCCGGTCACGTCCGTCGTGCGGAAGTAGAACTGCGGACGGTAGTTCGTGAAGAACGGCGTATGACGGCCACCTTCTTCCTTCGTCAGGATGTAGGCTTCGGCCTTGAACTTCTTGTGCGGCTTAACAGTGCCCGGCTTTGCCAGGATCTGGCCACGCTCGACGCCGTCACGGTTCACACCGCGGATCAGCGCGCCGATGTTGTCGCCGGCCTGGCCCTGGTCGAGCAGCTTGCGGAACATTTCAACGCCGGTCACCGTCGTCTTCGAGGTCGGACGAATGCCGACGATCTCGACTTCTTCACCAACCTTGATGATGCCACGCTCGACGCGGCCCGTCACAACCGTACCACGGCCAGAGATCGAGAACACGTCTTCGATCGGCATCAGGAACGGCTGGTCGATCGGACGCTCTGGCGTCGGGATGTAGGCGTCAACCTGGGCCATCAACTCGCGGATCGCGTTTTCGCCGATTTCCTTGTTGCTGTCTTCCAGAGCTGCAAGCGCCGAACCCTTGACAACCGGAATGTCGTCGCCCGGGAAGTCGTAGGACGACAGCAATTCGCGAACTTCAAGCTCGACAAGCTCCAGAAGCTCGGCGTCGTCAACCTGGTCGACCTTGTTCAGGAACACAACGATCGCCGGAACGCCAACCTGGCGGGCGAGCAGGATGTGTTCGCGCGTCTGCGGCATCGGGCCGTCGGCAGCCGAGCAAACCAGGATCGCGCCGTCCATCTGCGCAGCACCGGTGATCATGTTCTTCACATAGTCAGCGTGGCCGGGGCAGTCGACGTGCGCATAGTGACGGGCTGCCGTCTCATATTCAACGTGCGCCGTCGAAATCGTGATGCCGCGCGCCTTTTCTTCCGGTGCCGCGTCGATCTGGTCATACGCCTTGAACTCACCGAAGTACTTCGTGATCGCTGCCGTCAGAGACGTCTTGCCGTGGTCAACGTGGCCGATCGTGCCGATGTTAACGTGCGGCTTATTGCGCTCAAACTTACTCTTTGCCATTT
>NZ_JARFYN010000158.1 GCF_030272695.1 Martinezella calliandrae | reverse complement strand
CCCGGCGGTTCGGTGTGGCTGTTTGGCTGCGGCTTTAGGCGGCGCGGCGGCTTTGTGCCATCGGACGGCCGTCGTTGACGCGGAAGCCGCGGATGAGCCCGAGCAGGTCCTCGGTGTCGGCGGCGAGCGTTTCGGCAGAGGCGGTGGTTTCTTCCGCCATGGCGGCATTCTGCTGCGTGGCGGCATCGAGCTGGTTCATCGACGACGAGATCGAGCGTAGCGTCGTGTCCTGTTCGGAGGCGCTGTGGGCGATCTTCGAGACGATCTCGTTGGCGGCCTTGATCTGGTCGGAGATGCGCTTCAAGGCCTCGCCGGCCTCGCCGACCAACCGAACACCCTGGTCGACCTGGCCGGAGGAGCGGGCGATCTGGTCCTTGATCTCCTTGGCGGCGGCAGCAGAGCGCTGCGCCAGTTCGCGCACTTCCTGGGCGACGACGGCAAAGCCCTTGCCGGATTCACCGGCCCGGGCCGCCTCGACGCCGGCATTGAGCGCCAGAAGATTGGTCTGGAAGGCGATCTCGTCGATGACGCCGATGATCTTGCCGATCTCTTCGGACGACTTCTCGATGCCGCTCATAGCGTCAATCGCCTGGGCGACGACGGCGTCGGAGCGTGAGGCCTCGGTCGAGACGGCATGCACGCGCTTGCTGGCCTCATGCGCGCCTTCGGCGGTCTGGCGCACGGCAACGGTGAGTTCGTCGAGTGCGGCCGAGGTTTCCTCCAGGCTGGCGGCCTGGCGTTCGGTGCGCTGGGACAGCTCGTTGGAGGCGCGGCGGATCTCTTCCTTGGAGACGCCGATGTCGTTGCCCTTGGCGTTGACCCGGCCCATGGCGGCTTCCAGATGCGATAGCGCTTCGTTGAAGTTGTTGCGCAGGCCGGCATAGCTGGTCCCGATATCGCCGCAGCGCACGGTCAGATCGCCGTGGGCGAGGTCTTCGAGCGCCCGGCCGATGGTGGCGACGACGCGGGCCTGTTCCTGGGCTTCGTCCTGCTGCTGGCGCAGGTTCTGCTGGCGCTCGGCATTGATTTCCTGCTCTTGGGCTGCCTGGCGCTCGCTCAGTGCATGGCGTTCGCGGATCTTTTCCTGCAGCGCCAGGGTAGCCTTGGCCATCAGGCCGATTTCATTGCCCATGCCGACATGCGGGATTGCCACCTTCACGTCTTCGTCGGCAACGGCCTTCAATGCGG
>NZ_JARFYN010000157.1 GCF_030272695.1 Martinezella calliandrae | reverse complement strand
GCGCGCTTCCACTGCTCGGCCGCGTTGTCGAGGACGAGATATAGCAGCTTCATGGCAGCGTCGTCACCCGGGAAATGGCCACGCGACCGCACCGCCCGTCGAAGCTTCGAGTTCAGGGCCTCTATGGCGTTTGTCGTGTAAATGATGCGGCGGACGCCTTCCGGAAAGGCGAAGAAGGGAACAACGTGTTGCCAATTGCGCCGCCAGCTTTGAGAGATGGCGGGATATTTCTGGCCCCAATAGCCTTCCTCGAAGGCCTCCAGCGCCTTCAGACCAGCCTCGGCATCTCGCGCCCGGTAGATTGCTCTCAACGCTGGCACGACGGGCTTCCTGTCCTTGTAGGAGACGAACTCCAACGAGTGCCGGATCAGGTGGACGATGCAGGTCTGGACAATCGTTTGGGGAAAGACGGCGGTGATGGCTTCGGGAAAGCCCTTCAGACCATCGACCACGGCGATCAGGATGTCCTGGCAGCCACGGCTTTTCAGCTCGTTCATCACCCGAAGCCAGAACTTTGCCCCTTCGGTCTGCTCGATCCAGAGCCCGAGGATTTCCTTGCTGCCGTCGGCCAGAACGGCGAGCGCGACATAGACGGCCTTGTTGCGAACGAACCCCTCGTCCCGGATCTTGACCCGGATGGCATCGAAGAACACGAGGGGATAACACAGTTCGAGCGGGCGGTTCTGCCATTCGCCAACGGCCTCGAGAACCTGGTCGGTCACCGCCGAGATCAGGTCCGGTGACACTTCGATGCCATAAATCTCTTCGAGATGGCCCTGTATCTCCCGTACCGTCATGCCGCGGGCGTACATGGAGATGATCTTGTCGTCGAAATCGGGAAAGCGACGCTGGTATTTGGCGATCAACTTCGGGTCGAACGTGCCGGCCCGGTCGCGCGGGATGGCAAGTGTCATTTTCGACGTCCCGGTCAGAACCGTCTTTTTCGAGGAGCCATTGCGCCGGTTGGCCGAAATCCCCTCGTTGCGCTCGACCTCGAGATGCTCGTCGAGCTCCGCATTCAACATACGCTCAGATAGCGCTTTCTTCAGATCGTCCAACAAACCGTCCTTGCCGAAAACATCGGACGGGTCACGACCGGCAAGAAGCTGGTCCAAAAGTTCCTTTTCGATAGCCATGTGATGATTCGCTCCTTTTCATCATCATGGCCCACCGCACAGAATTCCTGACACTCCC
>NZ_JARFYN010000156.1 GCF_030272695.1 Martinezella calliandrae | reverse complement strand
CCGGTTCAGATAGCCGCGCGCAACGCCGGCCCCGCCGATATAAAGCTCACCCACCGCCCCGAACGGCACCGGTGCACCATCGCCGTCCAGAAGATACACACGCGTGTTGGCAATCGGACGGCCGATCGGGACAACGGATCCATCAAAATCAGCCGGGCAACTCCACGCTACCGCGAAGGTCGTCGTCTCGGTCGGACCGTAGCAGTGAATGAGACGTACTGGACCTTCTTCACTCAGCAATTTCAGAAATGAGTGAAAATCGTTGCGCTCGCCTCCACAGAGGAGGTACTTAAGTTGCGCTAATGTCGGAGCCATCGATAATGTATATTGATTGAATAACGCCGTTGTTAGGAAAAGGGTTGTCACCCGATGCTGTTTAAGTGCCTTGGCAAAACTTGAAGAATTTATGACTGTGACGGCATCCATTGCAATAATGCAGCCACCGTTGAGCAGCGGCGCCCACACTTCAAATGTGCTTGCGTCGAAGGCCGGATTACCCGCCCACGCCACACGATCTCCGGCATCGATTTTCGCATATCCATTGTTGATGACTAGCCGGTTCACGGCGCGGTGAGGCACAACAACTCCCTTGGGACGGCCGGTCGAGCCAGACGTGTACATCACGTAAGCGGCAGCCTCGGCGCTTAATGCCAAGCCAGGATCTCTACTACGTCCTGTTCCAACCATGAACGGCTCAATGGCCAGAACAGGGATCGTCGCCTCAACCAGCTCATCATCGTCACTCTTGCAAAGTACCAGGCGTGCAGCACAATCGGCCATCAGCCATTCTTGTCGCGCAGACGGAAGAGCGTGATCGATCGGCACATACACTCCCCCCGCCTTGAGGATCGCCAACTGCGCCATGACAAGGGCGATGGAGCGGTCCAGCACTGTCGCAATGCGATCCTCCGGCTTGACCCCGAGCGTGATGAGATGATGGGCCAGCCGGTTGGCCCGCGCGTTGAGTTCGCCATAACTCAGCTCATCGTCCTCATGGACGAGGGCGACGGCCTCGGGGGCGCGCCGCACCTGCTGCTCGAACAGCTCGTGGATGCACAGATCAGACGGATAGTCCGCCGCCGTGCGGTTCAGATCCTCCAGCAGGTAGCTGCGCTCGTCGGCCGGCAGGATGTCGATGCGGCCGATCGGCTGGCCTGCATCGGCGACCATCGCCCGCAGCAGCGTCAAAAGATAACCACGCTGCCGCGCGATCGTCGCTTC
>NZ_JARFYN010000155.1 GCF_030272695.1 Martinezella calliandrae | reverse complement strand
GGCAAGGATCCAATGGATGTTCACAACCGAAAAGGCCCGCGAGAAACTCCACAAAGCCTATCCGGTCAAAGAGTCATAATCTCTGCGGAACGGTACTAGAGCAGATCCTGCGATCGATGAATCGATTGTGAAGTGACGCGGCGCTGCGAAGCTGATTCAACATCCACAGCGAAGAGGTGGATGATGGCACGAGCACTGAGCGACGATCTTCGATTACGTGTATTGAAAGCGTCAGCGGCGGGCATGTCAGCACGGCAGGCCGCCGCCCGGTTCGGGGTTGGGACTTCGACGGCAATTCGCTGGATCGCAAGAGCCAGCGATGGTGAGTCAACATCACGGCCGCAAGGCTGGCGAAGGTCTTCGAGCTTGGATGCACACGAGGCGTTCGTTGTCGAGATGATCGACGATCGTAAGGACGTGACGCTCGACGAAATGGTCGAGCGTCTGTGCGTTGAGCGGCAAGTGGGCATCAGCCGGAGTGCGCTCGGTGCTTGGCTGCAACGCCGCGGGTGGACGTTTAAAAAAAGTCCGCACATGCATTGGAGCAGGATCGGCCGGATGTCCTGAAGCGGCGGCGTGCCTGGTTTGATGGCCAACTCGATCTCGATCCGGAGAAGTTGATCTTCCTGGACGAGACCGGTCTCTCGACGAAGATGGCACGCTTGCGCGGACGTGCAATTCGCGGCGAGCGTTGTCGAGCTGGCGTGCCGCACGGCCATTGGAAAACAACGACATTCACAGGCGCTCTACGCCTCTCGGGCATGACCGCCCCCTTTGTCTATGATGGGGCGATGAATGGCAACGTCTTCCTGGCATATGTCGAGCAGGTACTGCTACCGACCCTTCAGATCGGGGACGTTGTCGTCATGGACAATCTGCCGGCCCACAAAGCAGCCGGTGTCCGTGATGCCATTGAGCGCGCCGGCGCCAAACTCATGTTCCTGCCGCCCTACAGTCCCGACTTCAACCCCATCGAGAATGCATTCTCGAAATTGAAAGCCATGTTGCGGGCTCGGGCGGAGCGAAAGATCGATGCGTTGTGGGACGCAGTGGGAGCCTTGATACCCAGGTTCACGCCTGCCGAATGCGCCAACTACTTCAGAGCCGCAGGATATGACCCGGATTAAGCAGGATCTGCTCTAGTACTACAGTTGCGTTTTATGTCTATTTTTGTAGTGGGCGCTCATTGCGGAGGCCTGATGTTTTCGTCTCCAGAGTGACCATGCGAGAACGAAGGC
>NZ_JARFYN010000154.1 GCF_030272695.1 Martinezella calliandrae | reverse complement strand
GGACAGAGAAAAGGTCTATGGATCAAGACCATAGATCAAAACCCAACCCTCTTCGAACACATGCCATGAGCCAGGGGGCATTATGAAAGTCGATCCAAGCAACCGGATATATCCGCGTCCAGAACCCACTGAGCAGATACGCGTTGACGCAACGCCTTGTAGCATTGTTCCGCTGCATCCCTGCTCGCTCGCTCCGGCCGGAAGCCGTAAGAGTTGGGATCTGCCGTCGATTCCGATATGGGTTCGAGCGCGAGCAGGTAGAGTGCCTGCATCGCTCTGTCACGCATTGTCGGAATGCCTAACGGCCGCAGTTTACCGTTTGCTTTCGGGATAAATACCCGCCTCAGCGGCTGAGGCTGATAGCCCAGCCGATTGAGCGACAACACACCTCTGGCACGTTTTTCCGGCGTATCCCAGATTTCTCCATCAACACCGGAAGTCTTCTTGCCTTGGTTTTCAGTGACTCGTTTCACGGCAATTGCTTTGCCGGAGAACGAGCGGGTCAGCAGCCATTGCAAGGATTTGACCTTGCCCCAGCGACCTTCCCGAACTGCCTTCGCAATACGCACTTGAAGCCTTCTCGTGGTTTGGTGCGCTTTGGCCCAGTCGATGCCGTGCCAATCGACCTCTCCACTGGAGGCCGCACCAGTCGTAACTCTGACTGTCATTTGCTTGTCCTCCTGAGGAAGGTTCCACAAGTTCTCTCGCGAAGAGAGACCAGTCGGAAGTCTGCTCTCTTTCGAGCGGGATGATGTTGGTTTCCCTCAATCCCTATTCGCGCCATTACAGCGCGACATTCGCTTTTTCCGACATCCCATACCCGCATCCCCAACGGCGTTCCTTGCGGTTCGCTTGCCCAACGTGGGCAGGGATTCGGGCTTACCGTGTTTTGCGTGAGTGACAGCGGAAGGTTAGGTGCCGGCTTTTCCCCGGTGGGTTCGATTTCCTCGCTTCGGGAATGGCAAGCCCGAAGTCTAACCCACATGCCATTTTGGCCCGTGCCTGACAGCATCTTTGGCACGTCACAACTAACGGGGTTTAACGCCGATTCACATCTGTTCACCTTACTTCCAAGCCTAGCCCCCTGCCGCATGATGCTTGCAGCTTCGCACGTCTCTCGCGAGGCGCGCTTCACCCTTACGGGATCGGGGTACATTGTCAGGATAGCTTCAGACATAGCAGTTACCCATCATGCCTGTATCCCTAGGCTACTGCCGGAGGAACGACAGGTTCTATCGGGCGGTCCAAGGATCACCCGTAAAACAATCACTCACGCAACTTCACGTCGCAC
>NZ_JARFYN010000153.1 GCF_030272695.1 Martinezella calliandrae | reverse complement strand
CGCGGCGGCCGCCGTCAGCATGATCGGCCGCATGCGGTGCTCGGTCGCCTCCACCACCGCCTTCCATGCCGACATCCCCTCTGCACGCAGTTCCTCGATCTGGACGATCAGGATCACCGAGTTGCGGATGAGAATACCGACGAGGGCGAGCACGCCGAGGAGCGCGACGAAACCGAGCGGGGCTTTGCTGACGAGCAGCGCCACGACGACGCCGATGAGCGCCAGCGGAGCCACCGAGAAGACCAGGAACAGCCGGTGGAAACTCTGAAGCTGGATCATCAGTAGCGTCGCCATGACGAGGAACATGGCGGGCGCTACCTTGGCAATCGGGCCCTGCGACTTGGCGCTTTCCTCAACCGCGCCGGCGACCTGAACGGAATATCCCGGCGGCAGCGTCTTTTCAAACGCAGCAACCCTGCCCGAAAGATCCTTCACAATCGTGGCCGGCTGAGTGGCATCGCGGATGCCCGCCTTGATCGTGATGGTCGGAACCCTATCGCGCCGCCAGATCGTCGGCTGCTCGAGCTCGTAGTGGAAGGTTGCGACCGACGACAGCGGAACGGACTGGCCGTTGCCGCTTTGCAGCTGCAGGTCGAGTAGGGTATCGATCGAGCGGCGCTCGCGTTCCGCGGCACGGCCGACGACATCGACGAGGTAGATGTCGTCTCGGACCTGCGTTATGGCTTCACCCTGCACGACAGTGTTGAGCGCCATCGCAATGTCCTGCGATGAGACGCCGAGCTGTCGCGCCATGTCCTGAAGCACATTGATCTTCACGACGCGCGCTGGTTCGTTCCAGTCGAAAGCAAGATTTTTCAGAGCAGGATGCGTACCGACGATTGACGCCAGTTTCTGCGCCAGGTCACGCACCGTCTGGAGATCCTCCCCGGAAACGCGATACTGGATCGGCTTGCCGACGGGGGGTCCGACTTCCAGAAGCTTCACATAGGCGTCGGTGCCGGGGAACGTCTTCTGAAGGTAAGCCTCCACTTGTTCCTTCAGCTTGTCACGCACGTCGAGCCCTTTGGGGACGATGACGGTCTGGCCGAAGGCGGCATCAGCCGGCTGCACATCGAAGGAAAGGATGAAGCGCGGCGCGCCGCTTCCGACATAGGTCGACCAGTGGTCGACGGCGGAATTGCCGGTCAGCATCTCATGCTCGAACTGGGCCATCTGACGGCTCGTTTCGGCGATCGAGCTGTTCTGGGGCAGGTTCCAGTCGACAATCAGTTCCGGACGGTCGGAGCTCGGAAAAAACTGCTGTTGAACCATCGACAAGCCGACGATTGATCCAGCGAAGAGGAGGACT
>NZ_JARFYN010000152.1 GCF_030272695.1 Martinezella calliandrae | reverse complement strand
CGCGGCGGCCGCCGTCAGCATGATCGGCCGCATGCGGTGCTCGGTCGCCTCCACCACCGCCTTCCATGCCGACATCCCCTCTGCACGCAGTTCCTCGATTTGGACGATCAGGATCACTGAGTTGCGGATGAGAATACCGACGAGGGCGAGCACGCCGAGGAGCGCGACGAATCCAAGCGGCGAGTTGCTGACAAGCAGCGCCACGACGACGCCGATGAGCGCCAGCGGGGCCACCGAGAAGACCAGGAGCAGCCGGTGGAAACTCTGAAGTTGGATCATCAGCAGCGTCGCCATGATGACGAGCATGGCAGGCGCCACCTTGGCAATCGGGCCCTGCGACTTGGCGCTTTCCTCAACCGCGCCGCCGACCTTGACGGAATATCCGGCCGGCAGCGTCTTTTCAAAGGCCGCAACCTTGTCGGAGAGCGCCTTCACAATCGTCGCCGGCTGCGTCGCATCGCCGATCCCGGCCTTGATCGTGATGGTCGGAACCCTATCGCGCCGCCAGATCGTCGGCTGCTCGAGCTCGTAGTGGAAGGTCGCGACCGAAGACAGCGGAACGGACTGGCCGCTGCTGCTCTGCAGTTGCAGGTCAAGTAGGGTGTCTATTGAGCCGCGCTCCTTTTGGGCGGCACGGCCGATGACGTCGACCAAATAAATGTCGTCCCGAACCTGCGTCACGGCATTTCCCTGTACGACGGTGTTGAGCGCCATCGCGATGTCTTGGGAAGATACGCCGAGCTGTCTCGCCTTGTCCTGCAACACGTCGATCTTGACGACGCGGGCGGGCTCGTTCCAATCGAAGGCAATGTTCCTAAGGGAAGGATGGGTGCCGACGATCGAGCCCAGTTTCTGGGCCAGGTCGCGCACCGTCTGCAGATTTTCACCGGACACACGGTACTGGACCGGCTTGCCAACCGGAGGGCCGATGTCCAGTAGTTTCACATAGGCGTCCGTTCCTGGAAAAGTCTTTTGAAGGTAGGTTTCCATCTGCCGCTTCAGCTTATCTCGAACGTCGAGATCCTTTGTGACGATGATCGTTTGACCGAAGGACACGTCTGCCGGTTGCACGTCAAACGATAGGACGAAGCGCGGCGCGCCTCTCCCGACATAGGTCGACCAGTGGTCGACGCCGGGATTGCCGGTCAGCATCTCATGCTCGAACTGGGCCATCTGACGGCTCGTTTCGGCGATCGAGCTGTTCTGCGGTAGGTTCCAGTCGACAATCAGTTCCGGACGGTCGGAGCTCGGAAAAAACTGCTGTTGAACCATCGACAAGCCGACGATTGATCCAGCGAAGAGGAGGACT
>NZ_JARFYN010000151.1 GCF_030272695.1 Martinezella calliandrae | reverse complement strand
CGGGTTTGCCGGAGGCTCCAACTCGTGAGAAAGTGGAGCCGATATGAGCAAGACGACCAACAAATTTTCACCTGAAGTTCGTGACCGAGCCATCCGCATGGTTTTGGACCATGAGGCCGAGCATCCATCCCGGTGGGCGGCAGTTTCATCCATAGCCGCCAAGATTGGCTGCTCGGCACATACGCTGCATGAGTGGGTGAAGAAAGCCGATGTTGACAGCGGCAAACGAGCGGGCCTTCCAAGCGATGTCGCCGAGAAGATGAAGGCCCTTGAGCGGGAGAACCGCGAGCTTCGTCAGGCCAATGAGATTTTGCGCAAGGCGTCGGCTTATTTTGCCCAGGCGGAGCTCGACCGCCCACTGAAGCGATGATTTCCTTCATCGACGAACACCGCTCAAAGTTCGGGGTCGAGCCGATCTGCAGGCTGCTGCCGATTGCCCCGTCCACTTACTATGACGCCATCGCCAAGCGCACGGACGTGGACCGCCTGTCGGCCCGCGCTCGTCGCGACGCGGCCATGAAGGTCGAGATACGCCGAGTGTTCAATGAGAATTTCCAAGTCTACGGCGTGCGGAAAGTATGGCGGCAGTTGCAGCGGGAAGGCTTCGACATAGCTCGATGCACTGTTTCTCGGCTTATGAGAATGATGGGCCTTCAGGGCATTATCCGTGGAAAGCCCGTCAAAACGACCGTGTCTGACAAGGCCGCTCTATGTCCGCTCGACCGCGTGAACCGCCAGTTCTGCGCTCCCGCGCCGAACATGTTGTGGCTTTCCGATTTCACGTATGTAGCCACTTGGCAAGGCTTCGTTTACGTCGCTTTCGTGATCGACGCGTTCGCCCGCCGCATCGTCGGCTGGCGGGCGAGCCGAACCGCTCATGCGGGTTTCGTCCTCGATGCCCTGGACCAGGCACTCCATGACCGGCGGCCAGTCCATCGCGGTGGGCTCATCCACCACTCCGACAGGGGTGTTCAATACGTATCGATCAAGTATTCCGAACGACTGGCCGAGGCAGGCATCGAGCCTTCCGTTGGAAGCGTCGGCGACAGTTACGACAACGCTCTCGCCGAAACGATCAACGGCCTCTACAAGGCCGAGGTCATCCATCGGCGGGGACCATGGCGCAATTTCGAAGCCGTGGAGTTCGCCACACTCGAATGGGTGGATTGGTTCAATAACCGGCGTCTTCTGGAGCCCATAGGAAACATTCCGCCTGCCGAAGCCGAAGAACGTTACTATGCCATGCTGGACGCGCCAGCCATGGCCGCATAACTTAAACCAAACGGCCTCCGGCAAACCCGGCGCGGTTCA
>NZ_JARFYN010000016.1 GCF_030272695.1 Martinezella calliandrae | reverse complement strand
GATCGCAAGGCCAAATATCTCCATTCGACGCAAACGAAAACGATCCGGATGGTCCGACGAATTCGCAAGAACTGTCATCGCTCAAATGCGATAGCCCTGGTTAGCGGGGCGAGCCCCCTCGGCAAGCATTGCTTTCGTAATGCAATAGAAAATCTGCCTTTGGATTTCAGGGCTGTGAACGGATCATCCTTGTAACGGAGCATGGGGCTCCGTTCGCGGTTTTCCCGCCGATACGCCCGGAGCAGACCCTATGCCGATCAATCGCCGTCAGTTCAATCAGCTATTGCTTCTCAGCGGTGCCAGCCTGGCAATGGCCGGCATGCCGAGCCTTACAGAAGCGGCGACCGAAACACCGGTCAGGGGCGGCACGCTGAACTGGGCCTATTACCCTGATCCGACATCGCTGATTGCTATCAACACATCATCGGGCACCGGGCAGGCAATCGGTCCGAAAGTGAATGAGGGGCTCTTCGATTTCGACTATGACCTTAACCCCATTCCGCTGCTGGCGACCGAGTGGTCCGTCAGCGACGACCAGCTCCGCTACACCTTCAAGCTGCGCCAGGGCGTCCGGTGGCATGACGGCGCGGATTTCACTTCCGAAGACGTCGCCTTCACCATCCTCCGACTGAAGCAGGCACACCCGCGCGGCCGCATCACCTATCAGAACGTGACCGCGGTGGAGACGCCCGATGCGCACACGGCGATCATTGTGCTTTCGAAGCCGGCGCCCTATCTGATCACCGCGCTCAGCAGTTCGGAATCGCCGATCGTGCCGAAGCATATCTATGAAACGTTCAAGCCGGAGGAGCAGCCGAAGCTCGCGCAGATGATCGGGACCGGCCCATTCATCCTCAAGGAGTGGGTGCCCGGCAGCCATCTGATTTTCGACCGCAACCCGAACTATTGGGATGCGCCGAAACCATATCTGGACCGGGTGATCCTGCACGTCATCCTCGATCCGGCGGCACGGGCCGCCGCCCTCGAGACCGGTGAAATCGATATCGGGGCCAATCCGGTGCCGCTGTCGGATATCGAGCGCCTGAAGGCCAATCCGAGCCTCGTCGTGGACACGACGACCTATGCCTATTCCGGTCCGCAGCAGCAGTTGTTCTTCAACTATGAAAACGAGATCCTGACCAAACGCGATGTACGGCTGGCGATCGCGCATGCGATCGATCTGCAGAAGCTTGTGACTATCGCGCTCTACGGCTATGGCGAGGTTTCTCCGAGCCCGGTCAGCACGGCGCTGCCGAAATGGTACGATCCGAGCATCAAGGCGTGGGCCCCGGACCCGAAGCTCTCGGAAAAACTGCTGGATCAGGCGGGCTATCCGCGCGGCGCGAATGGAAGCCGTTTCAAGCTGCGCCTCGCCTACAATTCGTTCCTGCAGCCGTCTTATGCGGATTTCATCAAGCAATCGCTCGCAGTCATCGGCATCGATGCGGAAATCCTCAAGCTCGACCTCGCGACCTTCCTGAAGACCGTCTATACCGACCGGAGTTGGGATCTGGTCATCGAATCCCTCTCGAACACCTTCGATCCGACTTTGGGCGTCCAGCGTGCCTATTGGTCCAAGAACTTCAAGATCGGCCTCGTCTTTTCAAACGCCAGCCACTATGCCAATCCCGAGGTGGATCGTCTCCTCGAGGCGGCGGCCGTCGAACCGGATAAAGGCAAGCGGCGGGACCTTTGGTACCAGTTCCAGCACATCATCCACGAGGACGTCGTCTCCGTCGATCTGGTCGCGGCCGGTTCGCAGATCGTGGCGAACAAGAAGGTCAGGAATTTCGCGCCGGGGGCGCAGGGCATCAACAATAGCTTCGGCCAGATCTGGCTGAGCCCCGAAAGCTGATTAGGTTGGCCTCCGATCGGTATCGCTCGGAAACGAAAGGCCCTCGACATCGAGGGCCATCATCTTCAAGCCAGCCCCACCTTGTACTGGCCCGGCGGCGGCGTTCCGTTGACCGCGAAGTCGCCGACGATCCGGTCGCGGTAGATGCGCGGATTGTGAGATGAGATCGTCCGCGCGTTGCGCCAGTAGCGATCGAGATCGAGACCCTGTTTGGTCGCCGAGGAGCCGAGAGCGTCGAAGAGGATCGTCGTCGCCTCAAGGACGAGTCCGGTGATCACGCTGACGGCCTGATTGACCTCCAGCTCTGCAACAGCGTTTACCGCTTCGACATCGGCTCTTTCGCGGGCCTCATAAGCCCTCTGTAACGCCTCCGCCGACTTGAGGACAATCGCGCCCGCCGCATAGGCCGAACTGCGCACCCGTCCAACCACCTGCAGAATCTGCGGATCCTGCGCGACCCGAGAGGCATTGCCGTGGCTATAAATACGAGTGCGCTCCGACACCAATCGGGCGACATCATCAGCGGCCGCGCGGCCAATGCCGGCGAGCGTGGCGAGGTGCACAAGCTGGAAGAAGGCTGTGGAATACCGGAATCGGCCTCCCGGCGGCGTGATGAAAGCCGGCGCGACATGCACATTCGAGAAATGCGCCGTGCCGCTCGCCGTCAGCGATTGGCCGAAGCCGTCCCAATCGTCGAGGACCTCCACGCCCTCGGCCCTGCGGGGCACGACAGCGCCGACGGGTTCGCCCGACTGGTCGCTGCCGCCGAGATTGATCCAATCGGCAAAGAGCGATCCGGTCGTATAATATTTCGAACCGTTCAGCAGCCAGTGGTCGCCATTGCGTATCAGTGTCGTCGAAGATGTGCCGACCTTGGTGTCGCCGATCTCGGAGAAGCCGTTGCCGACCAGTTCCCGCGAAGCCAGCCGCGGTATCCAAGTGTGCCGCCACTCCGGCACCGCGGAGTTGAGCACATCCTCGGTGAAGCCGAAATGCGGGCGCAGGATATTGGTGACGTTGGAATCCGCCGCGGACAGCTCGATTAGGAGATTGAAGAGTTCCGGCAAATTGCCGCCGAAGCCACCGTCCTTTTCGGCAAGGCGCAGCGTGGTGAAGCCACTTTTCTTCAGCCAGCCGATCTCGGCGTGCGGGAGCTCGCGGGCGAGGTCGCGTTTGACCGCAGAGGCGCGAATCCGCGCGAAGACGGCGCGAAATCGCTCGGCCAATTCCTCATAGCGTGCGGTGGGGCCGACGCCCCAGGCAAGATCGATCTGCGTCATTCGTGTTCATCCGATGGTTCGATGGAAGGATCGACCGGCTCCGCGACGCCCAGCCAGTCCAGCAGCTGCAGGCGCAGCCGGTTGAATTCGAGTGTGCCCGGTGGCCTTGGGCGTGGTAAGCCGACAGCTGCTTCGTGTGCCACGATGCCGTTGCGCATCACCAGCACCCGGTCGGCCAGAAGCAGCGCTTCCTCGACATCATGGGTGACGAGAAGCACGGCCTGGCGATGTTTCTGCCAGAGGTCCGCCACCAGCGCCTGCGCCTTCAGCCGGGTGAGCGCGTCCAGCGCTCCGAAAGGTTCGTCGAGAAGAAGCAGGTCCGGATTACGAACCAGGGCGCGCGCCAATGAGGCACGTTGGGCCTCGCCTCCCGAAAGGTCTTTCGGCCAGGCGTCGCCGCGGTGGGCAAGCCCCACTTCGCCCAGCGCAGCGTCGGCGCGCGCCCTGTCGCGTCCCGCCGGCAAGCCGGCGACGACGTTGCTCCATACTCGCTTCCACGGAAAGAGGCGTGGTGATTGAAAGGCGATGCCGCGCCGCGGCGAGACGAGGACATCGCCTTCGATGTCATGATCGAGATCGGCGAGAATACGCAGCAACGTACTCTTGCCGCAGCCGCTTGCCCCGAGGAGAGCGACGAATTCGCCGCGCCTGATGTCGAGGTCCAACCGGTCGATGACCGTGCGCTCGCCGAAGCGGCGGGTCAGCCCCTGAACGCTGACCGCCAGACCCTGCCGGGACGTCGTCACAGAAGAATGCATGGTCATGCTCCGTCGAAATTCTGACGCCAGCGTAGCAGCAGCCTTTCCAGCAGACGGACGATAAGGTCGGCCGAAAGCCCGAGCAGTGCGTAGATGGCAAGACACAGGATGATGATGTCGACGCGGTAGACTTCGCGGGCATGGATGATCAGATAGCCGAGACCGCCCTGCGCATTGACCGTTTCGGCAAAAACCAGTGCCAGCCAAGCCGATCCCAGCGAATAGCGCAGGCCAACCAGCAGGTCCGGCAGGGCGCCGGGCAGGATCACCTGGAAAATCAGGGCCAGGCGTCCGAAAGACAGGGTCTTCGCCACCTCCACGAGCGTCTTGTCGACATTGCGAATGCCCGCGAAAGTATTGGCGTAAAGCGGAAAGGTGACGGCGAAGGCGACGAGCGTGATCTTCGGCGTTTCGTCAATGCCGAGCCAGATGATCAGCAGCGGCACGAGGCCGGCCCAGGGCAGGGTGCGCGCCATCTGCATCGGTGCGTCGATCAGATCTTCGCCCAGCCTGAAGAGACCGGAGATCAGCGCTAATCCGACGCCGATGCTGAAGCCGAAACCGAATCCGATGGCAACGCGCTGGACCGACAGCGCCAGCGCTCCTGAGAACTCGCCGCTGCCGATGAGGTCGATAAGCGTCGACCACATGGTCCGCGGCCCCGGAAGAAGATCCTCGGATATCCAGCCGTAGCTGGTGCCGAGCCACCAGACCCCGACCAGAGCAAGGACGCCCAGGCTTTTGCTGAGCCAGCGCGGGACCGGATTTCGCTTTCGCCTACCGGCGGGCACGATGCGCTCAAGCCCTTCAGCCGCCGGCGCTTGGATGTTCTGCCGTGCCGACGGCGAGCCGCGCTGAGACTCCGGCAGGGCTGTGACGCTTGCCATCAGTTCGTCTTCGCGAGTTTCTTGTTTTCACCGTTGATCACGTCGCCGAAATCCTTGGCCACATAATCCTCGACCTTGAAATCCCTGCGGAATTGTCCGGTCTGGTGGAAGTAGCCGACCTCCTGCTGCCAGCCGGCGATAGCCTTTGCATCGGTGGCGGGAACGAACTCCACCCGGGAGCGGCTGGTCTGCAGATTGGCGGCGTCGATGGAAATCTGCGACAGTTTCGCGATCTGCCCGGACCATTCCTGAGGGTGGTCGTTCACCCATGCCTGGGCGCGGATGATCCGTCGGGTCAGATCCTGAAGGGCGGCCTTGCGCGCCGGACCGGCAAGAGTTTCGGTTGGCGCGTAGAGAACGCCGGCGGTGTCGATCACCTGGCTCAGCGATTGCAGGATGCGCGCGCCATGCTGTTGCTGCGCAATGGCGGTGTTCGGGTCCCAGACGACGAACGCATCGACTTGACCATTGACCAGGGCAGAGAGGCCGTCGGTGGTGTTGAGATTCAGGATCAGCTTGTCGTCCCAGGGCACGCCCGCCTGCTCCAGCGCCTTGGCGAACTGGTAGTGCTGCTTGGTGAAGTAGGGCAGCGCAATCTTGTGGCCCTTGAGCTCGGCGACGGTCTTCAGCGGAGAGTTGCCGCGAACGAGGATGGCGCTGCCGCTTTCCTTGCGCTCCCAGGACGCGGCGAGGATCGTAATCTTCACGCCGTTGGCGATGGCGGTGAGTACGCCGGTGTCGCCGCCAGCGGCAATGTCGACATGGCCAGCGCGTAGCGCTTCGACCAGCGGCGGCGTGGAATCGAAATCGGCCCATTTGATCTTGTAGGGGAGGTTTTCCGCTTCCCCGGAGGCTAGCAGTTGCCGATGCAGGCCCGTCTTGTTGGGTGTACCGACCGTGATCGTCACATCAGAGAGGTCCGGCGTATCCTCTGCGGCTGCAGTAGTCGCCAGAACGGCGGCAAGTGCAAGTCCGAGACCGGCGCCTCGGATGAATCGAATGAACAGGCTCGTCTTCAAGATATCGTCCCTCCAGGCTTCGGACGCTTGCGGCGTTCCGGTCTCAATGCTCAAGAGGCTATGGGAGGTGCGAAGGCGCGATAAGAAAATATAGTCTATAGATTTTATAGATTACGAAATTACTTTCCGACTTGTGGCGAAAGCCGGCGTTGCTGCGCCTTCGCAATTGAATGCCGGCTCAATAACCTCCGGGGTGTCGACAGCAACGACTGATGGAGACCTGATCATGACCCAGAAGACGATTTCCCGCGACACTTTCCGCAATTGGCTTGCAGACGGCAAGGAACTGGCGGTGCTCGATATCCGCGATCCGGCCGATGTCGGCTATGCATCGCCACTGTTTGCGACCAATCTGCCCACGGAGCGCGTGACAAGGGAGATCGGTCGTTTTGTTCCGCGTGCCGTCGTGCGCACCGTCCTTGCCGATGGCGGCGACGGCGCTGCCGCCCGGCTCGCCAAGGAGCTGGACAAAGCGGGGCGGCCAAACGTCTTCGCGCTCGAAGGCGGCATTCCCGCCTGGACGGCCGGTGGCAATGATGCGCCCCTTCCGACATTCGACACGCCCGGCGTCGATTTTTCCGTTGCGGTGCGTGACGAGAAGAATACGCCGGTGATTTCGGCCGAAGAATTGAAGAAATTGCGCGATGCCGGTGAGGATGTCGTCGTCATCGATACGCGCACCGTTCTCGAATTCAGCCGGGATCATGTGCCTGGCGCTGTCAGCGTGCCCGGCGCAGAGCTGGTACTGCGGTTCAAGGACGTCGTGCCCTCAGAGAAAACGAGGGTAGTCGTCTCTTGCGCCGGGTTGCCACGCGCCATCTTGGGCGCCCAAACGCTGATCGATGCGAAAGTGCCCAATCAGGTCTCCTATCTGCATGATGGCACCAAAGGCTGGACCGGCGCCGGGCTGGCGCTCGAAACCGGCAAGATCCGCGTCTACGACGAAGCAAGTGCCGCCGCGCTGGATTTCGCCC
This sequence comes from Martinezella calliandrae, assembly GCF_030272695.1. Taxonomy (GTDB): domain Bacteria; phylum Pseudomonadota; class Alphaproteobacteria; order Rhizobiales; family Rhizobiaceae; genus Rhizobium; species Rhizobium calliandrae. The sequence goes on along the minus strand of NZ_JARFYN010000016.1, from coordinate 119,883 downwards.
GTGAACATATCCAGGCTTTGAGTGCGAACGACCATTTCCCCGAAATCGATATTGCTACCGCCCGACAATGGGCCGCTGATCCGGACAGGACGACCTACCTGCTGGATGTGCGTGCGCCGGAGGAGTTCGAGAAAAGCCATCTCGACGGCACGCTTTCCTCGGAAGGCGGGCAGTTGCTCGGCGTTGCCTATCGCACGATCGCCGTTCGCGGCGCCCGCGTCGTCCTGATCGATGACCTGCTCGGCGTGCGTGCCCGCACGGTGGCGCATTGGCTGCAGCGGCGCGGTTATGAGATCGCCATCCTGCTGGTGGATTTCGCCTCCAGCGAACTGAGTGCGGTGGCCTGAAGCGCCAATACGGGACATGGTTCCTATCGGCCCAGCGCGATCGTGGATCGCGCTGGGCTTTGTGTCTATGGGTGCGCCGGAAGTGAAAACGGCTGCAGCGTGTCGCTACCAGCAAGCCCCTATCAGCCGTCTGTCGCCACCAACCGCGCCAACGCATTTTTCGCAGCGATCGTCCGGATCATGTGATTTTGCGGCGCATGCGATCTGGCGGTGATTGCGTCACGGTGATGGCGTTCGAGCTGGAAGTCGCGATTGAGGCCGGGATTGCCGGCGATATCCAGCGCAAGGCTGGTCACGGCGACAGCATTGTCGATGACGACGTGGCGCACGGTCATGCCGTCCATTCCGACCGGCCTGCCCGCGTCGACATCCTCGCCGAGCGAGCGCAGCAGCCGCGCGTTTGTGGAAAGACGCACCTCGATCTCGCCGAGACCGTCCTGAATGCGCGGCACCGTGGCGATCGGCGCCCCGAGGCTCGCCGGTGCATGGCGGGCGGTAAAAGCGAGCACGCGATCGCGCGCCGATCTTGCCACACCATGATAGACGGCACCGATCAGCGAGAAGAAGAAGGCGGTCGCGTGTTCCTCGCGACGGATTGGCTCGGAGGCCGGCTGTGCCTCGATGACGTCTTCGAGCGGGATGGCCACATCTTCGAGGATGATGTCGTCACTCGCAGTCGCGTGCATGCCCGCAGCATTCCAGGTCTTCTCGATGCGGAAGCCCGGCGCATCGGTCGGCACCAGAAAAGATGCAAGGCGAGGCTCTGCTTCGTCTGTTACGGCCAACAGCGAAACCCATTTCAGGATTGGAATACCGGTGACGTAGTTCTTGCGGCCGGTGATCCGCCAGCGGTTGCCGTCGCGCCGTGCGATCGTCTCCGGCAAGGCCCCATGCGCCGGCGAGCCGATGCGCGGCTCGGCCTGGGCCGCATTGATGAGAGCAAGACCAAAACGGTTGGCCGATAGTATCCGTTCCGCCAGATGGTCCGGCCATTTGCCGAAACGGCGCAGGCTGTAATGGGTGTTGTAATGCATGGCGAGTACCAGAGCCGTCGACGGCTCGCCGCGGGCGATCTCGCTGATAACGGCCTGGGCGTCGACAAGCCCGCCGCCATACCCGCCATGCTCCCGTGCTGTTACCAGGCCGAGCAGCCCGGTCTCGAATAGCCTGTCAAAGTTCGCGAAGGGAAATTCCCCGGTCGCGTCGTGATGGGCGGCGGTGGCGGAAAAATCATCGGCGAGGCGGTGCGCCTTGCCGATGATATCTTCGGAATACTGCGGCCTGATGTTCACGGTGCCCTCCGTCTAGGCGACCGCGCGGGCGTCGAAGCCGTCGATGTGGCGGCGATCGACCCAATCGGCGATGGCAAAGTCGCCGGCGAGAAAGCCCCAGTCGCGCAGGAAATTCTTGTAGTGTTCGACAGCGTCGACAAGCTCGGGATCCAGTCCCAGACCGAGATGGCGATGGATATCCGGACCGTTGGCGGCGAGCACCTGCTCTTCCGTCGCACCCGCTTCACGGGCGACAAAGCGGCGGGTTTCCTCGGGATGGGCCTTCGCCCAGGCACTCCCGCGAAAGATCGCTTCGAGAAGCCGCCGCACGAGGTCCGGCCGTTCCTCGGCCAGCAGCTCGTCGACGGTCAGCACGCGCGGCGAGCCGGAATTGATGCGGATCTTCGGATCGGGATGGAACCCAAACTCGACGACTTGAACCGCGCCGATCAAGTTGGCGACATTGATGCCCGCGGTGCCCTTGACATAGATCGCATCGACCTCACCGCGCAGCAGCGCGGCCGCTTCCTCGCCGAAGGCCTGCCGGCGCTTCAACCCGAAGAGGGACGAGCCTTCCTGGTTGGCGAGTACGGATTCGGCAAGCGCGATTTCGACGATCTCGACATCGGCGGGCGACAGGCCCTCCAGCGAGAGCGCGGAGACCAGGCCTTTGAGCGCGGTGGCCCGCATGAAATCGACGATGCCTTCCGGCCGGCGCGCGATGCCGAAACGACGTCCCTTCAGATCTTTGGTCGTCTTGATGCCGGTGCCCGGCAGGGTAATGATCGCCTGGAACTCGTCCGTCCAGGTGATCCCGACGAGTCGCGTGCGGCGGCCTTCCGAGCGGGCGCGGATCGGCGGCACGTTGCCGCCGTGGCGGAAGGACCAGTCGAGTGTGTGGTTGAAGTGGCTTTGACGGATGTTGCGGTCAGGCGAGTCGATGATCGATTTCAGCGTGACGCCTTCCTTGCGGAACGTCTCTTCGAGATAACCGAGCTGTGCTGCGAGGCCGACGGGTGTCGGGACAGGGCAGCGCGTATACCAGATTTCGGAGATGGCATTGCTTGTCATGATCGTCCCTTTCAGTTGCGCAGGCCGGCCTGCTTCATCAGCGGCAGCACGTCGCTGCCGAAGAATTCCAGGTCGTCGCGGAAATCGAAGAAGCTGAGCTGCAGGCCGTCGACGCCGGCGGCCTTGAGCTTGACGAATTGATCGACCACCTGTTCCGGCGAGCCGATGACGCGGATGTTGCCGCCGATGAAACGATAGGGATCACCGGGATCGCGGCCCTTCCAGGCATGCGCGTCGGAATTCAGCGACTGAAAGCCCTGCGGCGAGCGCTGGTCGGCGTGGGCGACGATCCGGTCCGCCAGCTCCCAGGCCTCTTTCTCCGTCGGCCGGCAGATGACCATCGGGTTCAGCAAGGTGCGAACCGTGCGGCCCACATTCGTGGCGGCGTCCTTGACGCGTTTGGTATGGGCGGGCAGTGAGGCCAGCGCGCTAGCGATGTCGGCGCCGGTCGGGCTGGTGATGAAGACGATGTCCGAATAGCGGCCGGCAAAGGCGATGCCGGCATCGGAGCCGGTGGCGTTGACTAGGATCGGCCGGCCGAAATTCGGCTTCGGCGTCACGTAGCCGCCGCCAAGTTTCCAACTGCTTTCGCCCTCGTAGGAGAAATTCTCCGTGTCGTTCCAGAGACGTTGGACGACTTCGAGAAATTCCGCCGCCAGTTCGTAGCGCTTGTCGTGTTCGATGCGCGGCCAGCCGAACATCTCGTGCTCGACGGCGCGATGACCGGTGACCACATTGATGCCCCAGCGGCCACCGGTGATATGGTCGAGCGTGGCGCCGAACTTCGCAAGATGCAGGGGATGCCACGGTCCATAGAGCACATGCATAGTCGAGATCAGCATGATCTTCTTCGTCAAGCCCGCCAAAGCTGCCGTCGAGACGAAACTATCCAGCGCCTGGCCGTCGAACACCCCGCCGTAGCCGCCTTTGGGCAACCATTGCGACAGAGCAAAGACCAGATCGAAGCCCAGCTCCTCGGCCCGCAGCGTCAGCGCCTTGTTGTAATCGAAGCGCCAATCGGTCGAGCGTTCCAGCGTCGATTGCGTCCATCCGCCGGCCTGGATGGGAAGGAAGAGGCCGAGCAGCACCGGCTGCCTAAGCGCCTGCGACAGCGGACTGTCGGGAAAGTCAGTCGGGCCGATGAATTTCGGCAAGCCCACGATGGAGCCGGGAAGATGTTGAATGGACATGGGTGTCCCCTTGCGTCTCGATGGTTCGGACTTGGCGGCAGCGTCAGGCCGCGGTGACGTAGGCATAGGCGAGGCTGCCGGAGATGCCTTCGCCGCCGCGCGTGTGATCGGCGATGCGCTTGTTGTAGATCGTCAATTCCGGCTGGCTGGCGACGTCGATCGCCGGTAAGTCCTCGACCAAGATCTCCTGGATCTGCCGCCATTGATCGACGCGCTTCTGCGGATCGATCTCGACTGCGGCGGCTTCGAGCAGCGCGTCCACTTTGGAATTGCTGTAGGCCGCGCCGTTCGAGAAGGGTACGCCCGGCTTAAAGTTCTTGCTCCAGTAGAGGCGCTGAACGCCGACCGTCGGATCAAAGAGATTGCTCATGCCTTCGAAGGCGAAATCGAAATCGCGGTCGGTATAGATGCGCTTGGTATAGGTTGCGAAATCCTGGCTGCGGACGGTCGCGTCGACACCGACCTTGGCAAGCGCCTGTCTAATGTAATCCGACCCGCGGCTGTAGGTCTCGCCGCTCGGGACATAGTCGAGATTGATGCGGAAGCGGATGCCGTCCGAGCCGCGCGGATGGCCGGCGTCGTCGAGCAGCTTTTCGGCAGCCGCAAGATCGATCGGATAGGTCTTGAGATCGGGCACGTACCACCTGGTCAGGTTCGGGTTGATCGGACCCGAGATGGCCTCGCCGTAGCCGTAGTTGATGGTGTTCTTGATGACCTTGCGGTCGATCACATGTGCGAATGCCTGGCGGACGCGAATATCCTTGAACAGCGGCCGCTCCAGATTGAATTCGATGCGGCTGACGCCGTTGGAATATTGATAGCCGCGTGAATCGAAGGCGAGGTTCGGCAGGCTCTTGAAGCGCTCCAAATCGCTGAAGGGCACCGGCGTTGATGGCGCTAGGTCGATCTCGCCGGTCTCGATGGCGATCGAGCGCGCCGCTGCGTCCGGAATGAAGCGGACGATCAACTGGTCGAGATAGGGCCGCGGCTGATCCCAGTAATCCGGATTGCGCTCGTAGACGATGTGGCTGCCGCGCACCCATTCCTTGAACTTGAAGGGGCCGGTTCCGATCGGCGACAGATTAGCCGGGTTTTCCGCCACCTTCGTGCCTTCATAGATATGACGCGGAACGATCGGCGTCTCGGAAGCGGCAAGCGCGGTAATCAGGTAGGGCGCCGGCTTCGACAGTTTCAGGATTGCCGTCAGTGCGTCCGGTGTTTCGATGTCGACGAGATTAAGGAAGGTGTTGCGGCCACGCGGATGCACGTCCTTGATCGTGTTGATGGAGAAGGCGACATCGGCAGAAGAAAATGGCTTTCCGTCGTGCCACTTCACACCGTCGCGCAGCTTGAATGTATAGGTGAGGCCGTCGCTGCTGACGGACCACTCCTTGGCGAGCAGCGGTTGCGGATTGAGATCGAAGTCATAGGTCAGCAGGCCTTCGGTCGTCTTCGGCGATACGTAGACAGAATTGAAGGCAGTATGGGCGATCGTTGTCAGCACGGGCGGTTCGGCGGCAAGCAGTAGCGTCGCCGTGCCGCCCCGGACGGGTTCGGCAAAGGCTTGCAGCCGACCCGCCATGGTCACGCCGAGCGCGGCGGACGCAAGCAGAAAGCCGCGGCGGGTGGTTTCGGGGAAAATGGTCATCTGCGTCTGGCCTCATGTGTCTGCGGGCCGAATTCCGTGTGGGGCGGCCCCTGGGGTTTTATCTTCCCGCCGAAGCGGTCCTGGTAGAGTTTTTTGCCTGTGCTGATTGGCAGTATAAAATTTTATTCTCGTAAACATGCGACAGTTGAGAAACTAGTGCAAAAAATCTGCAATTTTCGGCTGGTTTTGGAAATATTTACCGATATGGATTTGACAAAACCCACAGATTTAGTCAACTACTATTGCAATGCGGTAGCAACAAATCTGCGGTCCGCAAAGGAGCGGCGATGTCAGCATACAAGCGGATGGGGCGGACGATACGCCGAACCGTCATTCAGGCGGTGCCGACGGTTCTCGGCATCGTGATCCTGAATTTCTTCCTGCTCAAGCTGGCGCCGGGCGACGCTGCCGATGTCATGGCGGCGGAATCGGGCTCGGCGACGGTCGAGACGATGACGGCGCTGCGCGAGCGTTTCGGTCTCGACAATCCAATCCTCGTCCAGCTAGGAAACTACCTGAACAATCTCGCCCATTTCAGTCTCGGCTTTTCGCCGCGCTACGGCATGCCGGTCGCCGATCTCATCGGGCAGCGCCTGCCAGGAACCCTGGTCCTGATGCTTGCCGCCCTGGTCATCGCGATCACCGTCGGCCTGGTCCTGGGATCGCTGATGGCGACTTTTGCCGGCCGCCTGCCGGATCGGCTGATTTCCATCGTCTCGCTGCTCTTCTATTCGATCCCGGGTTTCTGGATCGGTCTGATGCTGATCCTGCTGTTTTCGGTAAAGCTCGGCTGGCTGCCGAGCGGCGGCGACAGCACGATCGGATCGCGGCTGACCGGCTTGCCCTCGCTTCTGGACCGTGCGCGCTACATGGTGCTGCCGGCCATATCGCTGGCACTGTTCTATCTCGCGATCTATGCGCGGCTGACGCGCGCTTCCATGCTGGAAGTCAAATCGCAAGATTTCGTCCGCACGGCCCGCGCCAAGGGCGTTTCCCCCTTTGTCCTGACGACGCGGCACGTGCTTCGCAACGCGCTGATTCCGATCACCACCATGGCCGGCATGCATTTCGGCGGCATGCTCGGCGGCGCAGTCGTGGTGGAGACGGTCTATAGCTGGCCCGGTCTCGGCCGCCTAGCTTTCGAAGCCGTGATGGCCCGCGACTTCAGCGTCCTGCTCGGCATCCTGTTGCTGTCGTCCTTTCTGGTGATTGTCGCCAATGCCGCGGTCGATCTCCTGCAAGCCTGGATCGACCCAAGAATTGGAGCAAGCCGATGAACGCCCCGAAAGTTGGAACCTACCGCGGCGCGCGGATTGAATTCGCCGCCGAGGCGGCGGCCAAGGCGAAGCCCGCAGCGTCGCCCGCGCAACCGCGCTGGACACATATCCATGCACCGGACGCGCGCACCGTTTCGGCGCCGGGCACACGCTGGCAGGGCCGGCGGCGCGAGCTGAAGATATTCCTTTCCAATCCCAATGCGCTTTTCGGGCTCGCCTTCCTGGCGCTCATCGTCCTCGCGGCATTGCTCGCGCCGGTCTTCTATCCCGGTGACCCGATGGAGATGGTGGCGCGGCCCTTCTTATGGCCGGGCCAGGATTGGGCCTATCCGCTCGGAACCGATTCAATGGGTCGCGATGTGCTCGCCGGCATTCTGCACGGTGCGCGCATCTCCCTGACCGTCGGTATAGCCGCGACGCTTCTCGGGCTTGGCGCCGGCATCACCATCGGTGCGCTCGCCGGCTATTTCGGCGGGCTGGTCGACGATCTCCTCGTCAAATTCATCGAAATCTTCCAGACGATACCGAGCTTCGTGCTGCTCGTCGTGCTTGTCGCGATCGCCCAGCCGTCGGTCACGACCGTGACATTTGCCATCGCCATCGTTAGCTGGCCGACGGTTGCCCGGCTGACGCGCGCCGAGTTCCGCGCCATTCGCGAGAAGGATTATGTTTTGGCCGCCCGAAGCCTCGGCTTCGGTCACGGGCGCATCATCTTCCTTGAGATCCTGCCGAACGCGCTGCCGCCGTTGATCGTCACCTCGTCGGTCATGGTGGCGAGCGCGATCCTGATGGAGTCAGCGCTTTCCTTCATGGGACTCGGCGATCCCAACCATATCTCCTGGGGATCGATGATCGGCACCGGCCGCGATGCCATCCGCACCGCCTGGTATCTGACCGCGCTGCCCGGTCTCGCCATCGTCTTCACCGTTCTTGCGCTCAATCTGATCGGCGACGGTCTTAACGATGCGCTCAATCCGCGTTTTTCGGAGGAGCGGTAATGACGGAACTTCTCGATATCCGGAATTTTTCCGTTCGTTTCTCCGCCGCCGAACCCGTCAAAGGCGTGAGCTTCACCGCCGCGCCGGGCGAGATGCTGGCGATCGTCGGTGAATCCGGTTCCGGCAAATCGCTCACCGCCCTGGGTCTCATGCGGCTCTTGCCTGCTCACGCAAAAGCCGGCGGTGAAATCCTGTTCGACGGGCGCAATCTTTTGGCGCTTGCCGAGAGCGAGATGCGGCGGATCCGCGGCCGGGACATCGCAATGATCTTCCAGGAGCCGATGACCTCGCTCAATCCGGTGTTGACGATCGGCGATCAGATCATCGAGGTGCTGCGCACCCACGAGAATCTGAGCCGCAAGCAGGCCCGCGCCCGTGCGATCGAGCTGCTCGATCTCGTCAGCATTCCCGAAGCTGCAAGGCGCGTGGACGACTATCCGCACCAGCTTTCCGGCGGCATGCGCCAGCGCGTCATGATCGCGATCGCCGTTGCCTGCAATCCGAAGCTTCTGATCGCCGATGAGGCGACAACTGCGCTCGACGTCACGATCCAGGCCCAGGTGCTGCAATTGCTCGACCGGCTGCGCAGCCAGCTAAACATGGCGGTAATCCTCATCACGCACGATCTCGGCATCGTCGCTCAATGGGCTGATCGGGTCGTTGTCATGTATGCCGGCCGCAAGGTCGAGCAGGGGCTGCCCGATGCCGTCTTCGAGACGCCTTATCACCCCTACACGCAGGGCTTGCTTTCGGCATCGCCACGGCTGAAGGCGGATTATCACTACCGCGACGGACCGTTATCGGAAATCCCCGGTTCGATCGTCTCCGCTGCCGGCGAAAAGGGATGCCCGTTCCGGCCGCGCTGTCCGGTCGCGCGAGCCGCCTGCGGGGCCTCCGTGCCGCCGCTTCTCAGCCTTTCCGCCGGACGCGAGGTTGCCTGCCCCTATGTTCCAGCCATTGCGGAGGCGTCCCATGCCGCTTCTCTCGGTCGATAGGCTTTCGACACACTACCCGGCGGCCGAGGGTACGGTACGCGCCGTGGATGACGTTTCCCTCGAAATCGGCGAGGGCGAGACGGTTGCGCTCGTGGGAGAGTCCGGTTGCGGCAAATCCACGCTCGGGAAATCGCTGATGCGGTTGGTTGCCCCCTCTGCGGGCCGTGTGACCTTCAGGGGCCGCGATGTCTCGGCGATGTCGGGCAGGGAGCTACAGGCGATCCGCCGGCGCATCCAGATGATTTTCCAGGATCCGTTCGCCTCGCTTAACCCACGCCAGACAATCCGCACGATCCTGACGGCGCCGCTTGCAGTGCACGGCATCGGCGACCGCCGGCGCCGCGATGCGATCGCGGCGGCGATGGTCGAACATGTCGGTCTTCCGGCCGATGCGCTCGAGCGCTATCCGCACGAATTCTCCGGCGGCCAGCGCCAGCGCATCGGCATCGCCCGCGCCTTGATCCTGCAGCCGGAGCTCGTCATCTGCGATGAGCCCGTATCGGCGCTGGACTTGTCGATCCAGGCGCAGATCCTCAATCTTCTCGTCGAGATGAAGACGGAACTGTCGCTTTCCTATCTCTTCATCTCGCACGACCTTTCGGTCGTGCGTTATTTCGCCGACCGTGTGCTGGTCATGTATCTCGGCCGCATCGTCGAGAGCGCATCGACGAGCGACCTTTGGGTCGGGGCGAAACATCCCTACACGCAGGCGCTGCTCGCCGCCGTTCCGGATCCAACCAGACGCAAGCAGGCCGCGCCGATCAACGGCGATCTTCCGAGCCCGCACAATCCACCGACCGGCTGTCGTTTCCACACACGCTGTCCACTCGCCACCGATATCTGCCGGACTGAAAACCCGGCGTTGCGCCAATTCGGCAGCGACCATGCGGTTGCCTGCCATCACGCCCAATAGAAATGGAGAATGCCAATGGTCGATTACCGCTATCTCGGACGCAGCGCACTTAAGGTGTCGCCGCTCAGCTTGGGAACGATGATGTTCGGCGGGCCGACGCCGGATGATGTCGCCTTCCGCATCATCGACAAGGCGCGCGAACAGGGGATCAATTTCATCGACACAGCCGATGTCTACCATGACGGCAAATCGGAAGAGGTGGTCGGCCGTGGCATCAAGGCGCATCGCGATCACTGGGTCGTCGCCACGAAATTCGTCAACTCGCACAAAAAAGGCCCGAACCTTGGCGGCCATTCGCGCAAGTGGGTGATCGAGACCGTCGAAAATTCGCTACGGCGCCTCAACACCGACTACATCGACATCCTCTATTTCCACCGCGCCGTCTTCGACGCGCCGCTGGAGGAGCCTGTGCGCGCCATCGCCGATCTCATCCGCGCCGGCAAGCTTCGCTATTTCGGCGTCTCGAATTTCCGCGGCTGGCGTATTGCGGAAATCTCGCATCTTGCCGATCAGCTCGGTATCGACCGCCCTGTGGCGAGCCAGCCGCTCTACAATATCGTCAATCGCACGGCGGAAGCCGAACAGCTCCCAGCCGCCTACCACTACGGGCTTGGCGTCGTCTCCTATTCGCCGCTGGCGCGGGGCGTGCTGACCGGCAAATATGAACCCGGCCAGGCACCGGCCGCCGACACCCGGGCCGGCCGCGGCGACAAGCGTATCCTCGAAACCGAATGGCGGCCGGAATCGATCACGATCGCCAAGGAGATCGCAGCCCATGCCGCGCGCAAGGGCGTAACACCGACCGAGTTCGCGATCGCCTGGGTGCTGAACAATAAACTGATTTCCGCCGCCATTACCGGGCCGCGCACCGAGGAGCACTGGGACAGCTACGTCCGCGCCCTCGACGTAAAGATAGACGCCGAGGATGAGGCCATGGTCGACCGGCTGGTCGCGACAGGACACCCGTCGACGCCGGGCTTCAACGATCCAAGCCATCCGGTCGAGGGCCGGGTGCCGCGCGGCCCAGCCGGCACAGACGACAACGTCGTACCGCTTGCGCGCGCCGTCGCCTGATCGACCCCCACCGGTCGGGGCTGCGGTGATCGCAAGCCCCGCCCTCTGTTTTCCTGGTGCCGAAGGGGCTCCTCATGCCGAACGCCGTTTCCTCTGTCCCATCAGCCATTCCAACAGCCGATGATCTCGCCGTCCTGCTGGCCAAGGTCCCCGACCTGGTAGTGGAAATCGGCAGGGATGCCGCCAAGCGCGATCTCGAGCGCGAGCTACCGTTCGAAGCCTTCCGGCTGTTCAAGGAAGCCGGCCTCGGTGCGCTGCGTATTCCCGTCGCTCTCGGGGGCCCCGGCGGCTCGGTGGTGGACTATATTGAGATGATCATGGCGATCGGCGCAGCCGATTCCAATGTCGCCCATGCCCTTCGAAGCCATTTCAATTTCACCGAGGGATTGCTGCTCAATTCCAACACGGCCATCGACCGCACGCAGCTCAGCCGCGTGTTATCCGGCAAACTCTTCGGCGGCGCGCATACTGAACAGAGCACGAAACGGCCGGGCGAGGTGACGACGCGGCTGACGAAAGTTGGCGACAGCTACCGCCTCAACGGCCGCAAATGGTATGCCACGGGCACGGCCTTTGCCGATTTCGCTTCCTTCAGCGCCAAGAATGACGAGGACCAACTCGTCAGCGTGCTCTTTCCCGTCGATCGCAAGGGCGTCACGATCCTGGATGACTGGGACGGCATGGGCCAGCGCCTGACGGCAAGCGGCGGTGTGCTCCTCAACGATGTCGAGGTCCTGCCGCATGAAATCTCCACGAGAGGCTTGAACACGCTTGTCGGCCGTCATACGTCGACACTGCGGCAATTGCATCTCGCTGCCTCGATGGCAGGCGCCGTCAGGGGGGTTTTGGCCGAGGGCACCGATTACGTCCGCAGGCAGGCGCGTTCGGCAGCCCACAGTGCGGCCGAAACCGCAAATGCCGATCCCTTTGTGCAGAAGATCTTGGGCGAGATCGCGGCCGGCTCCTTCGCGGTCGATACGCTCATCCGCGAGAGCGCGCATACGCTCGATCGGACGGTCGAAGCCTTTGCGGCCGATAATCCGGACAGATTGGAGGCGGCACTGGTTGAAAGCGCGCTGACGACGGCCCGTACGCAGATCGTCACCTCGCAGCTTGCCCTTGCGGCGGCAACCAACGTGTTTGAACTGGGGGGCGGATCGGCTACGTCTCGGCATCTGAACCTCGATCGCCACTGGCGCAACATCCGAACGGTCCTCAACCACAATCCGCTGCTGCACAAGGCGAGGGTCGTCGGCGATTACTACATCAATGGCACGACGACGCATCTCGAAGAAGGCAAGGTCTTCTGAGGGACGCATGCAGATCGATTATTTCTCGAAACATTCGATCATCATCATCGGCGGCGGCTTCGCCGGCGCGCTGACGGCGCTCAAATTGCTCGATCGCACCGAAGTGCCGCTCTCGATCACAGTTATAGAACCGCGCGCGGAACTGGGGCGTGGCGTTGCCTATAGCACGACCGAAGCCGTCCATCTGGTCAACGGCGCCGCCAATACTTTTTCCCTTTATCCAGAGGATCCAGAGCATTTGGCGCGCTGGCTCGCGACGAATGGCCAGGCTTACGGTTGGCAACTGCCGGCGGATATCGGCGCCAGCAGCCCGCCGCGCTATCTCTTTGGAACCTACGTTCGGGACGAATTGAACGGGGCTATCGCCAAGGCACGGCACGGATCCACCGTGCGTCACCTTCGATCCTCCGCAACCGAGCTCGTCTCGGCTCCCCACCGAATCCGGGTCACCGCTGCCGACGGCACAATCATTGACGCGGAAGAAGCTGTTCTCGCGCTCGGTGTCTTTCAAGCACAACTTTCTCCACAGGAAGCATCCATCGCAGGCCATCCGGGCTTTGCCGACACGCCATGGAATTCCGCGGCGCTCGACCGGCTTGTGGGAGCAGAAAATATCCTGCTGATTGGCTCGAGCCTGTCGATGGTGGATGCCATTGCCAGCATGGAGGCACGTGGGTTTCGCGGCAACTACCAAGTGATATCGCGCCGGGGCCAATTCGTCGAAGGGCGCAGGACTGTGGAAGCGGCGCGCGATCTCTTCGCGGATCGGCCGCTTCCGACGACGGCACGGTCGCTGCTGTCCACCGTCAAGGCCGAGCGCCGGGCCATTGCCGCGGCCGGCGGTGACTGGCAGGGGCTCCCGCTGGCATTGCGGTCGTACGTCCTGCCGCTGTGGCAGAATGCCAGCGACCGCGAGCGGCTACGTTTTGCCCGCCACCTACGTCCTTTCTGGGACGTGACAGCGCATCGCGCAGCGCCTGAGAGCTATCGAACGGTCGCGGAAGTAATAGCCGCAGGCCGCCTCTTGCAGCGGCCTGCGAGATTGGCGGGATTGTCGGTCAAGGGTGCCAGGATCGCGGCGACCTTAAAGGTCCGCTCGGGTGTCGAGCGGATTTCTTTCGACGGCGTCATCGATTGCAGGGGGCATCAACTGCATGACTGGCGGCGAATTTCCGATCCGTTCGTCAAGAGCCTGGTTGCAAGCGGCGAGGTGCGGCCGCACCCCACGAGTTTCGGCATCGATGCGACGCCGGAAGGGGATGTGATCTCGGAAGAGGGCTTCATCCACCGCAACTTGAGCGCCATCGGCCATCCGCTACGTGGCGTTGCCTGGGAATCAAGCTCGATCAGCGAGCAACGCACACAGGCGATCGCGCTTGCCGATCGCATTCTGGCCAAGATCACCCCCGCTAGAGCTGCGTCTTGACCTGGTCTGAAACGAAAGAGGGCGCACCCACGATGCGCCCTCGCTTCAGGCTTCGGCCGCTCTCAGCCATCGCCTTCCTTGATATAGACCTCGGCGAAGTTCGCCTGCACACCCTCGGCGCCGATCGTATGGTTCTTCACCCGCTTGTTGAAGACGGTGACATTCTCCAGCGCGATCAGATTCACTACCGGGACCTCGTCGGCAATGATCTTCTGGAAGTCATTGAATTCTTGTCTGCGCTTTGCGTCGTCGATTTCCACCGAGGCCGCCTCCAGCAGGCGGTCGACTTCCGGATTCGCATAGTGGCTGGCATTGGAAAAGGGTAGGCCGATCTTGAAGTTCTTCGACCAGTAGATGCGCTGCACGCCGAGCGTCGGATCGAACTGGTTTCCGAGATATTCGGCCGTCACGTCGAAAGCGCGCTCGGTATAGACCTTCTGAATATAAGTCGAAAAATCATAGGAATCGATCGTTGCGTCGATGCCGATGCGCGTGAGATTCTGTTTGAGATATTCGGCGACGCGCTTGAAGCCTTCATTGTAGGAATTGTGCGTCAGGCGCAGCCGGAAACGGATGCCGTTTGCCCCGCGCTTGTATCCGGCCTCGTCGAGCAACTGTTCGGCGGCTTTCATATCGAAGGTATAGGGCTTGATCGACGGGTCGACGTAGTGCGGCAGAAATACGCTGATCGGGGTCGGCGAGATATGGCCGTAGCCGTACCAGACGGTGTTCAGGATAACGTTCAGATCGATCGTGTGGGCGATGGCGCGCCGCACGCGGACATCCTTCAGATATTCGTTGTCGAGATTGAAGATGAGCTGCGTCTGGTCGCCCTTCGTCGCGTAGCCGCGCGGCTCGATACCGATATTCGGCAGCGCCTTGATACGCTCCAGATCGGCAAGCGGGATCGGATTGTCGCCGCCGAGATCGAATTCCCCGGTTTCGAAGCCTGCTGCGCGGGCAGCACCATCGGGCACGAAACGCACCACGATCTGGTCGAGATAGGGTTTGCCCGCGTCCCAATAGTCCGGATTGCGTTCGAGGATGATATGCGAGCCGCGCACCCACTCCTTGAAGATGAAGGGACCGGTGCCGATCGGCGCGCTGCCGTTCTGGTTGGTCGGCACATCGGCGATCTTGGTGTTCTCGTAGACATGCTTCGGCACGATCGGAGATTCGGCAGCATAGAGCGCGGTCAGAAGATAGGGAGCCGGTTTGGAAAGGCGGAAGACCGCCGTCAGCGGGTCCGGTGTCTCGACGGCCGTCACATTGGCGAACGTTCCGCGGCCGCGCGGATGGACTTGCTTCAACAGCTCGATGGAATAGGCAACGTCGGCCGATGTGAACGATTTGCCATCATGCCATTTGACGTTCGGGCGAAGCCTGAACGTATAAGTGAGGCCGTCCTCGCTGACGGACCATTCGGTCGCGAGCTGCGGCTGTGGCTTCAGGTCAAAGTCATAGGCCAGCAGCCCCTCGGTGATTTTCGGACTGACCTTCTGCGTGCCGCCGGCGGTATGCGCCAGCGCCAGGATCGTCGGAGGCTCGGGCTCGACGATGAAATTGAGCGTGCCGCCCCTCGGCGGCTTTTCCTCGGCGGCGAGAGCGCCCATCGACGGCATGAGGACACTGGCAGTCGACAGTAGCAGCAGTTGATTGAATTGACGGCGGTTGACGCCCATCTGACTATTCCTCGCTAAAGATATGATCGCGGCATCTGTTTGGGCGCATATCTTCAGATCGAAGCCGGCAAATTCGAAAGAATGTTTTTCTCCTCCTATTCGAAAGAAAAGCTTCTCGAGGAGGCCGAGGTCGGCTTCGAGGCAGGGCGATAATCCAGTAAAAATATAGACTACTGCGCAGTCTTAGTTTTTGCTTCCTCTTGAAGGGCTTGCGGGGAAGAAAAAGTCTCCGTCGTTTCGGACAAACGCAAAGCATGTTCTCGTCTTGGCCGGCAGGATTGTGTTGCAATCGCAGCTATGAGCACAGTTGCCAGCACCCGGAAAAAATCCATTCAGCCGACCTTGGCGCGGCTGCCGCCGTTGACGTCGCTGCGCGCCTTCGTCGCAACGGCGCGGCATCTGAATTTCATCCGTGCGGCCGAGGAGTTGCACGTGACCTCGGCTGCGGTCGGGCAACAGATTCGCCTGCTCGAGGATTATCTCGGCCAACCGCTTTTCCACCGCGCACGGGGGCATCTTCAGCTCACCTCCGCCGGCCTGGCGCTGGTGCCCGGCCTGACGGATGCCTTCGATGCCGTCCTCGCCACCATGGCGCAATTTGCAGCCAGCGATCACGATTTGCCGATCCGTGTGTCCGTGGCGCCCTCCTTCGCCAGCAAATGGTTGATACCCCGGCTGGACGGCCTGCGGCGTGCAGCGCCGGGATTGCAGGTTCTGGTCGACGCGTCCACACAACTGACCGACCTCAACGCCGGTGAAGCCGATTGCGTCATCCGCTACGGCAGCGGCGCCTATCCGGGCCTTGCGGTGGATCATCTGTTCTCCGAAGCCGTCTTGCCGATCTGCAGTCCCGAATTTGCCGACCGCCATTCGCTCTGGGGCGGGCCTCAATTTATGGAGGACGTGACCTTGCTACACGAGGAAGGCGCAGAATACGACCATTCCTGCCCGGACTGGAATGCTTGGCTCAGGGCAGAGGGGCTTTCCTACCGGCTCTCGCAAGGCGGCATTCGGCTCAACCAATCATCTCTGGTGATCGACGCTGCGCTGGCCGGGCAAGGGCTCGGTCTCGGCAAGGTCCGGCTGGCGGAAGCCGAGCTCAGGACGGGCCGGCTTGTCAGCCCCTTCGGTGCGCCACAGCCCGTCAACTTCTCCTATTTCTTTGCGACGACCGTACCTAAGGCACGCTTGATGCGGGTCGACCTCTTCCGCAACTGGCTCCAGGCGGAAGCGAAGGCTTTGCAAGCGATCGACGACATATCGCGCCGGAGCATACGTCCAGGCCTCATTGCGGCCGAATAGGCAGTTCGTCTCTATCTTAACTTGAATCCCAATTTTCGGGCGACCGCTCCGAGGACATGGCGTCCCTTCAAGGACTCGACGGTGCCGATGCGGTTCTTCACCTGTTCGGTCCAATCGATGCGCGGCATGGATTGTTCTGCCTGAAAGCTTCGCAGCGCAGTATTATAGTCTCGGATGTCGTCCGATCGCAGCTGCGTGTCGTAGCGCTCCCGGTGCAATATGGTCGTCTGCGGCAATCTCGGCTTGACGTCGGCCGGCGCGGCCGGGTCGGGATAGCCGACCGTCAGGCCGAACACCGGAAAGACGCCGTCCGGCAATTCCAGTTCACGAGCGACCGTCTCCGGATCGTTGCGGAGCGCGCCGATGTAGCAACTCCCGAGCCCATACGACTCCAATGCGACGACGGCATTCTGCGCGGCAAGCGCGGCGTCGATGACACCAAGGAGGAAGCTTTCGACAAAGTCCAGCCCCTCCGCGGTGGCGCCTTGCTCCGTTGCGATCTTGCGGGGCCGGGAGAGGTCGGCGAGCCAAACCAGAAGCAGAGGTGCCTGCGTGATTTGCCTCTGTACGCCGGCAACCGCATTCAACCTGTTCCTGCGCGCTTCATCTTCGACCGCAACGACGCTCCAGGCCTGCAGGTTAGAAGAACTCGGCGCGGATTGGGCCGCGGCGATTGCGAGCTGAAGCACACTTTCCGGCACCGGTTTCGGCAGATAGCCGCGCACGCTGCGGTGAGACAGGAGCGTGTCCAGTGTCTCGTTCCAATCACCCGTGAGCTTCTGGGTATTGCGGTAACGCGCGGCGGCAAGAGTAGCCAGGCGATCGTCCGCGTCTTTGGCGGCAGCGGCGGAGGGTGTCATCGCATTTTTTCCTTCATTCGGCGGCAACGGCATAGGGGTTGGCAGGGCGGGCAAGGCCAAGGTGATCCCGCAACGTGCGGCCGGTATAATCCTGGCGGAAAAGACCGCGGCGGCGAAGGATTGGCACGACCTCGTCGACGAACACCTCCAGCCCCTGCGGCAGGACATCCGGCATCAGGTTGAAGCCGTCCGCAGCACCCGCGCGGAACCATGTTTCGATATCGTCGGCAACGGCCTCTGGCGTGCCGATGATGGTGCGATGACCGGTTCCGCCGTTGAGCGCCCGGATGAGACCGCGCACCGTCAAGCCTTCGCGTCGGGCAAGTGCGAAGGTTGCTTGAAAGAAGGTGTGTCCGCCGTCGGCCGGCAGCGGGATATCGTCCGGCAGAGGCTCGTCGAGCTTCAGCTGTTTCGGGTCGATCTGCAGCACGCCGGACAATCGCGCAAGACTGTATTCCAGCGGAATGAGTTCGCGCAGCTCTTCCTGCCGCCGTTTGGCTTCCGCTTCCGTGCTGCCGATGATGGTGGCAAGCCCGGCAAGCACCAGCAGGCTGTCCGGCGCGCGGCCGAAGCGAGCTCCCCGTCCTCTGAGATCGTCGGCATAGGCGAGCGCCTCCTCGAAGGATTGAGAGGCCGAGAAGACGGCTTCAGCGTGCTCGGCCGCAAGCTCGCGCCCATCGTCGGAACCGCCGGCCTGAACGAGGACCGGATGGCCCTGCGGCGGGCGCGGGACATTGTGCGGGCCATGGACGGAAAAATACTTTCCGCGATGGGCGATCGCATGCACCCGAGCCGGATCGACAAAGCGGCCGGTGGCGACGTCGCCGATGAAGGCCTCTTCTTCCCAACTGTCCCACAGTGCTTTCACGACCGTTGTGAATTCGGCTGCCCGCTCGTAACGGCTCTTGTGGGCGACCGGCTTTTCAAGACCGAAGTTCCGGCTCTGCGAAAGATCGGCGCTGGTCACGATATTCCAGCCGACCCGGCCGCCACTCGCATGATCAAGCGTCGCGAAACGGCGGGCAATATTATAGGGCTCGTTATAGGTGGTCGATGCTGTGGCGATCAGGCCGATGCGATCCGTGTGGGCGGCGACGGTTGCCAGCACGATCGTTGGTTCCAGCGATGTTAAAGGCCGGAAATCGACGCGATCCGATATAGCTGCCTGATCGGCGAGGAAGATCGCGTCGAACGTGCCGCGCTCGGCGATACGCGCCACGTTGATGTAGTGATTGATATCGAAGGAAGCGCGGGGATCGCTCCCCTCCATCCGCCACGCCGCCGGCGAGAAGCCGGAATGCAGGATGTTGATGTTGAGGTGAAGCTGCCGTTTCGCGCTCATTGGAAGATCCCCGGTTCGGGAAATTCTCCCGTCAGGAACCAGGTTCCGACGTTGCGGGTCTTGTATTCGGCGGGGTTGTGAAGCGTGTGGATGCGGACATTGCGCCAGAAGCGGTCGAAACCATACGACCTGACGGCGGATCGAGCACCCATGACCTCGAAGATTTCGCTGGTCACTTCCAGGGCGACACGGCCTGCCAGCACATTGGCGGAAGCGACGGCAATTGCCGTCTTGCCTCGGTCCTCAGCCGTCAGATCCCGTCCCTTGGCATAGGCGGCGTCAAGGGCCGCCAGCGCCCTGTCGGCAAGCGCCGTTGCCGCCTGCACCTTGATCCAAAGCTCGCCATATTGCCGTTTGATCCAGGGATCGTCCTGATGGCGTTCGACGCCGGAATAGATCCAGGGCCGCGATTTGCTGATGGTATAGTCGCGCGCCGCGATCAAGGCACCCTGGGCGCTGCCGATGAAGACGTTGAGCAGCACACTTTGCTGCTGCATTGGCGTCAGCAGAGCGATCGGATCGCGCGGCCGCTCCGGCAATATCTCGTCGGCATGAATCTTCACATCCTTGTAGAAAACCCTGCCACTGCCTGTCTGCCTCTGGCCGATGCCGTCCCAGTCATTGGCGATGGTGATGCCCTCGCGGCTCGGGGGGATATAGGCGACGCTGCGTATGTTCGTCTCCTCGTCTTCCCAGGCAACCATCAGGTAATCGGCGACATGCGAGCCGGAGGCAAACGGCCGAAAACCATTGAGGACCACACCGCCGTCTGGTTCACGCCTGCCGAAGAGGCTTTTCGAAAAGCTGTTGCTCGTATTCCCCCAAAACCACCGCCCGGCGGCGGAGCGGCGCAGGATATCCTGCGAGCGGGCATCGGAGCCTGCGGTAACGGCATTCTGCAACGGCCCAAAATGATAGCCGTAGAGGTGCCCGAGCGATCCATCCACCTTGGCGAATTCCCGGACGATCCGCATCGCCGTCGAATAGCGTTCGCCGATGCCGCCGAATTCCTTGGGGATCAGCAGGTTGACCAGGCCGCTTTCTTTCATGAGCCTGATCTGTTCTTCAGGCCTGCCGCCTAGTTGATCCCGCTCGACGGCATCCCGGGCGAAGATCTCACGCAGCTCGGCGGCCTTGGCGAGATGAGGGTTCGTCGTATCCGGCTCGAAAAGGGTTGGCGACGGTAAGGGCGGTTCGAAGGGGGCAGGTTTTACGGTCATCGTTTCCTACCCTTCACTTGTGGAGATGCGGAAAGCCGTGGCGCTCGGCGAGCAGCTCGAAGATGCGATCCGTGGTATTGATGAAGCGCGTATCGTTCCAGCTCTTCGCGTCAGGCGGTGCATCGCCGGCGAGAACGAGGACTGGCAGGGATTGGTTCTCCTCGCCGACGGCATCGATTACCTTTTGGCGTGGACGGGCGAAGGGTACGCGCTCGATATCGATGGCCGATGCAAGCTGCGAGAAGCTGGCGAGCAGGCCCTCGATCGCATTGCAGTAGGGGCACACGAAGGTAGTGCCGGGATGTTTCGGGTCTGAAAACCCCGGCGAAATCAGGAACAATTTATCACGCGCCATCGATCTTCTCCTTATTCTGCGGCGACCGCATTGCCTGCGGAAAAACGGTTGGGCGGACGCTTCAATCCGAGATTTTCACGCAGCGTCGACCCTTCATATTCGTGGCGGAACAGGCTGCGGCGGCGCAGTTCCGGCACAACGAGGTTGATGAAATCGGCAAGTCCACCCGGCATGATCGGCGCCATGATGTTGAAGCCGTCGGCACCGTAATTTTCGAACCGCTCTTCCATCACGTCGGCGATTTGTGACGGCGTGCCGACGACCTGCCAATGGCCGCGCGCGCCGGCGATGCGCAGATAGAGCTGACGGATGGTTAGATTTTCGCGGCGGGCGAGATCGAGTACCAGTTCCTGACGGCTTTTTCCTGCATTTGTAACGGGTGGGTTAAGCGGCACCGGACCATCGAGCGGATAGGACCGCAGATCGACACCGCTCAACTGCGATAAGAGGTTGAGGCCGACTTCCGGTTGGATCAGCTCCTGCAGTGCCTCGAATTTGTCTTGCGCCTCCGCCTCGCTTCGCCCGACCACCGGGAAGATGCCGGGTAGGATCTTCAGATCGTCGGGCGAACGGCCGTATTTACCGAGCCGTCCCTTGACATCGGCATAGAAAGCCTTCGCCTCATCGAGGGTGATCTGTGCGGCGAAAATCGCTTCGGCCGTACGCGCAGCAAGCTCCTTGCCAGACTCCGACGCACCGGCCTGCACCAGAACCGGGCGGCCCTGCGGCGAGCGTGGAATATTCAGCGGCCCGCGAACCTTGAAATGATGTCCCTGGTGGTCCAGCCGGTGCATTTTTTCAGGATCGAAATAACGGCCGTTTTCGCGGTCGCGGATAAAGGCGTCATCTTCCCAACTATCCCAGAGGCCGAGCACGACGTCAGCGAATTCTTCAGCGCGGTCGTATCGGTCGCCATGCAGAATCTGCGCGTCGTGGCCGAAATTATAGGCGGCATCGGGATCGGACGAGGTGACCAGGTTCCAGCCGGCGCGCCCGCCGCTCAATCGGTCGAGCGACGCGAATTGGCGGGCGAGGTTATAAGGATCGGAGTAGCTGGTGGAAGCCGTTGCGATGAGGCCGACTTTCTTGGTGACGCTTGAAAGGGCCGAAAGCAGGGTGATCGGCTCGAACGGATAGATCCCGTTGTGCGCCTTGCGGCTCGCCGCATCGACATCCTTCAGTCGCGCCGCCACGCCGTCGGCAAAGAAAATCGTATCGAATTTCGCAGCCTCCGCGAGCTTGGCAAGCTCAAGATAGTTTTCGAATTCGGTGCCGACCGATGCCTGCGGGTGCCGCCAGGCTGCGACATGATGGCCTGTGAACAGCAGAAAAGCGCCGAGTTTGATCTGATCCTTGCGTCTTGCCACGGGAAATCCTTTCAGCGGTACATTGCCGGTACGGGAAATTCGCCGGTCAGCAGCCAGGTGCCGACGGTGCGCTTCTTGTATTCGGCAGGATTGTGCAGGGTGTGAGTACGGACATTGCGCCAGAAGCGATCGAAGCCGTTGGTGTTGGTCGCCGATCGGGCGCCCATGACCTCGAAGATTTCGCTCGAGACCGAGAGCCCGATTTCGCCGGCATAGACATTCGCAGTCGCGATATCGATGGCCGCAGCCCCGCGATCCGCATGCGTCAGGCTTGGGCCTTGGTTGAAAGCCTCGTCCAGACTGCGGGCCGCTTTGTCGGCAAGCTCTGTCGCCGCCAGCGTCTTGATATAGAGATCGCCATACTGCCGCTTGATCCACGGATCGTCGGTGTGCTTTTCGACACCGGAGTAGATCCAGGGGCGCGACGATGTCGTCGTATAGGCCCGTCCCTCTTCGAGCGCGCCCTGAGCGCTGCCGACGAAGACGTTGAGCAGCACGCTCTGCTGCAACAGCGACGTCAAAGACGTATACGGTGTCAGCGGCACGTTAGGCGAACTGATCACCTCGTCATCGAGGATTTCGACATCGTGGAAGCTGACCGTGCCGCTGCCCGTCTGGCGCTGGCCGATGCCATCCCAATCGTCCTCGATGACGATCCCGTTTCGGCCGGCGGGAACTGCGGCCGTGAGGCGTTCACCTTCTGCGTTCTCCCATGAGATTTGAATGTAGTCGGCTATGTGGGAACCGGATGAGAAGGGGCGTTTGCCGTTGACGACCCAGCCATTGTCGGTTCGCCTTCCGGATGAGGTCTTCGACATCGCATTGCCGGAATTGCCCCAGATCAGGTTTCCTGCCGCCGAGGCGCGCAGCCAGTGGTCCTTCTGCGCATTCGAAGCGCGGAAAAGAACGAGATTAAGCGGAAGATGGTGGTATCCGAAAAGATGCGCCAAAGAACCATCCGTCCGTGCGAATTCCCGCACGATGCGCATGATCGATAGCCAAGATGCCCCCTGCCCACCATACTGAAGAGGGATCTGTGCCGACGGCAGCCCGCTCTCCTTCAGCAGACGAATCTGTTCGACAGGCCTGCCGCCTTGTTTGTCACGGTCGACAGCATCTCGATGGAAAATTGCCCTGAGCTCGATAGCCTTGGCGACGAGAGGATCGGTTGAATCGGGTTCGAAAGACATATCTGCCCCTTCTGGGCCTGCGCCCTGCTTCAGGCATGAAGGGTTCGGCGAACGCCGTCGCAAGTCCAGCAATATCTATTTGATTCAACGCGAAGAAATTCTTTCGCAGGTGCTGGCATCGACCGATGAGATCGGCGACAAGAGCTGTCGGGCGCACCATTTCAGCTAATACGTGATGCGCTGGCGATCCGCTATTGGTTCCCTCGTCCCGAACGCGATATTCAGTTCAAATCGATCGTACAGGCGGAAACAAGAACGGCGGCCAGCTGTCTTCGACGCCCAATCACTCGGAAATCGACTAATGGAATGAATTTTCAAGATAACGATCTGAATTAGCTTCACACAACGATGTCGCCGAGGGTTCATGTCTCTTCAAGAACAACGCCAATAATTGTTTATGTTACCAGCTTGGTATCGCGCGCTCGACCAATCGCAGGAATCGGGTGTTGCGTGCCCCCGCAACCAAATCCTTCTCAGAAAACCCCGCCAAAGCAACGACTTGGCGGGGTTTTGTTTGTCCGTTATTCCGCGCAATAAGCCTCTTTCCAACAAAATCAATCCCTTAAATCGTAGGTGCAAATCGAGGGTGTTAAACCCCGCAACCAACTGCGATACGAAAAATCCGCTGCTTTGGACATCAACAGCGTACCGAAGCGTGAAATTAGCGTCTGCCCCGTTCACCTCTACGCCTGCTACTCCTCCAACCTTCAAAGCGGGGGTGTTTGTTGACCCTGAATTACAATCATGCACTTTCGTTGGGTTCTTCCAGCACTCGGTCGAGAAGCGCGCAGGGGTTGTGAATCGGCATCGTGAGAGCACAGGCGGCAGTACGTCCGGTATCCGCGGCGGATTTTAATCGCGTCGTGTCGACAAGACCGCCGATCCGTTCAACCAGAAGCGGGGGACGATGGTTGCCGGTGTGACGGTCGGCGGGTTGCGTTTTCTTGTGATGCGCGGACCATTCTTGGACGCAAGGCTGTGCTGACGGTGGCTCCTTAGCCTCTTTGCAAAATGGGCCGGGAGTTCCCGTATATCTCCCTGAGTTCCTTCTTGTTGAACTTCCTGACACTCGTCTTGGGGAGCGCATCAACAAACACTATCCTATCGGGGATTGCGAATTTGGAAATCACCCCGGCATCGACAAAGGATTTCAGATGCGTCTTTATCTCGGTCTCGCTGAGATCGCCGCCTGTTTTCGCGTCCCTGATGACCAGAGCCAATGGTCGCTCGCCCCACTTGTCATCCTCGACGCCAATGACGACGGCTTCCGAAACACCTTTGCGCAAGCGCCTGCCTGGCGAGACCCTTCGGTAGTTCCGAACCTCCGACTATCATCTTCAATCCGGCGAGATCGGTATTTGCCGCCGTCGCCGCGCCAAGCAGCATTTGCAGGATCGTCGGCACGCCGTGTGTGAAAGTCACACCTTCGGTTTTGATCAGCTTGAGGAGAAGAGCGGGGTCGTAGCGTCCCGGATACACTTGTTTGATACCGGAGAGTGTCGCCGTCCACGGAAGCCCCCAGGCGTGGGAATGAAACATAGGGGTGATCGGCATGTAGACGTCGTCGCGGCACAAACGACCCTGTTTCGCCGCAATCCCTAAGAATGCCATCTGGGCAAGGGTATGGAGCACAAGCTGTCGATGGCTGAAGGAGACGCCTTTGGGCGAACCCGTCGTCCCCGTTGTGTAAAATGTTGTGGCGAGCGTGTTCTCATCGAAATCCGGGAACCGATAGTCAGGCGACGCACCGCTTAGCAGGTCCTCGTATTCGCGCGCGAATGTCAGCCGCCCGGTTTGCGGCGCCGCCCGGTCTGACATCAGGACCAGCAGCTTTACCTTGGGCAGTTGCTTCCTGATGCCTTCTAGCATCGGCACGAAGTCATCGTTGACAAGCAGCACCGACGCGCCGCCGTGGTCAATCGTATAGACGACTTGGTCAGGCGAAAGGCGGACGTTCACCGTCTGCAAGACGGCCCCCATCATCGGCACGGCAAAGTAGGCCTCCAGGAAGCGGTTGCTGTCCCAGTCGAGCACGCCGACGGTATCGCCGGTGGCGACCCCGTTTGGCGAGGCCGGAGGCAAGCCGCCCGATGCGCTCATGCAACTGACGATATGTGAAACGCCCGATGTCGCGATAGACGACCGTCTGATCGGCCGCCTGCATCAGCGGCGCATGCCACAGCTGCTTTATCAGCAGTGGATACTGATAGGCCGACTTAGTGACCTGTATGTGTCTATCCGTCATGGCGGCATCCTCGGTTTTGTTCGACGGGACGAAGAATTCGGCAGTGCGGTCCGCCTGCTGCGAACCTGCGTCGGTTTCTCACGCAGAATTGGCACGCAATTCGAGCAGCCCGATCAGGAGTTCGTCACGCTCCGGCCCAACCTTTCGAGCGTCGGCCAGACGGCATATACGAACTTTCTCAATGAGGCTTCGGCGTTCGGCGCGATATCGGTCGCGACGACGTCGAGACCTTTGGCCAGGAAGAGTGCCGCCCAGCTGGCGCCGATCACTCCTGTGCCAATGACCGCGACCTGGCGAACGGATTTGACATGCGACATAGTCTGATCTCCTCGTGATGATGTTTCGTCGTCATCGCCTGATCCGACAAAGTGTGGATGCCAGCTGTCATTCATACCCCACATCGGCCCGGACCTTTCCGCGGAACACCCAATACGACCAGCTCGAGTAGGTCAGGATGACGGGCAGCAGGAATAGCGTTCCGACCAGAAGGAATGCCTGGGTGCGCGGAGAGGAAGCGGCCTGCCACAGCGTTAGCTGGTGGGGCACGATCATCGGGTACAGGCTGATGGCCATGCCGGCGAATGCCAGCAGGAAGAGGCCGATGGCGCCAAAAAAGGGCACCGCTTCGGCCTTGCCGCCGAGGGACCGCCATGTCCCGAGCGCAATCACGCCAAACAGCACGGGTATCGGCGCGAACAGCGCGATGTCGGGCCAGGTAAACCAGCGCGCCGCCACGGCGGCGCTCACGACTGGGGTCCAGATGCTGACGACGGCGATCGCAGCGACGACACCGATGAGGCAGATGCGACCTTGGCGACGCGCCGCAGCCTGAATGTTACCCTCAGTTTTCAGAATGAGCCAGCCGGCGCCGAGAAGTCCGTAGCCGAACATCAAGGCGACGCCGGTCAAAATGGAAAATGGCGTGAGAAACGCAAAGGACGTTCCCGCGAACTGGCCATCGCGAACCGGAAAACCTTGAACGTATGCGCCAAGCACGACGCCTTGCGCAAACGTGGCGACGGCGGATCCGTAGCAGAATGCGCGGTCCCAGAATCCCTTTTCTTCAGCCTCGTGCGACCGGAACTCGAATGCGACACCGCGGAACACCAGCGCAAGCAACATCACCAGGATGGGGAAATAGACCGCGGGAATGATCACTGCGAAGGCAGTGGGGAAGGCCGCGAGAAGGCCAAGGCCGCCTAGCACGAGCCATGTCTCGTTGCCATCCCAGACTGGCGCGATCGAGTTCATAATGGCGTTGCGGGAGCGCTTATCGGGTGCCAAGCCATAGAGCATGCCCACTCCGAGATCGAATCCGTCTAGCAGAACGTAGAAGAATACAGCCAGTCCCAGGATCAGTGTCCAGATCGGAACCAAATCGAGTACCTCAGTCATCGCACTTCTCCTTTCGCGACGTCGATTGCGGGGCGAGAACCGGCGTCGCAGGTCTGCCGGCCGCGATTGACTGAGCCGCTTTGCCGGTCGCAGGTGGGCCTTTGCGAACGAGCCGAAACAGCAGGATGAGACCCGTCGGATAGATCAGCAGGTAAACCGAGATGTAAGCCAAGAGCGACAGCGTAACTTCGGAGCCTGTTAGAGACGGCGTCACCGAGGCTGCAGTACGCAAAAGACCGTAGACCGTCCATGGCTGCCGACCGACCTCAGTCACGAACCATCCGGCGATGACTGCGATGAAGCCAAGCGGAATCGCACACTGACATGCCGCCAGGTACAGTCGCGTGTCATAGAGCCGGCTGCGCCACCGCAACCAGCCGCCCAGAAGCACGAGCGCGAGCATCACGACCGCGCATCCAACCATTGCGCGGAAGGCAAAGAAGGGGATCGCGACCGGCGGACGCTGATCGGCGGGGAAGTCCTTCAGACCCTTCACCTCGCCATGGAGGTCGTGGGTCAGGATCAGGCTTCCGAGCGCGGGAATTTCGATCGCGAACGTATTTCGCTCGGCCCTGTCGTCCGGAATCGCAAAGAGCGTCAGCGATACACTCCTGCCGGTATCCCAACGGGCTTCAATCGCGGCGAGTTTTGCAGGCTGATATTTGCTTGTGTTGAGGCCGTGCATATCGCCGATCACCATCTGCAAGGGCACCAACACGGTCAGCAGCCATAGCGCCATCGACATCATGGTGCGCGCTTCCTGCACAGATCGATTGCGCCTCAAGAGATATGCGCCGACGCCAAGAACAACGAATCCCGTCGTCGTGAAGAATGCGACGGCCGTATGCGCGAGCCGATAAGGAAACGAAGGATTGAAAATCACTTCGATCCAGTCTCTCGGAAAGAACTGACCGTCGATGATCTCGTAGCCGGCCGGGGTCTGCATCCAGCTGTTGGCGGACAATATCCAGAACGTCGAAATCAATGTTCCGATCGCCACCATGAGCGCCGCGAAGAAATGCGCCCACGGCGGCACCCGATTGCGAGCGAACAAAAGGACACCAAGGAAACCGGCTTCCAGGAAGAAAGCCGTAAGCCCCTCATATGCAAACAGCGGCGAGAGGACGTTGGAGGTCGCTGATGCGTAGCGGCTCCAATTGCTGCCTAACTGGAACGGCATGACGAGCCCCGTCACGACTCCCATGCCGAAAGCGATGGCGAAGATCTTGATCCAGAACGTCGAGATGCGGACATAGACCTCGCGTCCGGTCGCGAGAGCCAACCCCTCGCAGATGGCAATAAAGGACGCCGCTCCCACGGTGAACGCCGGCAGCAGGATGTGCCAGGCGATCACCCAGGCGAACTGGACCCGCGATAGGAGAATGGGATCGAGATGCATCGCTGACCTCTTTTGTTTCAGGGATCTATAGGAGAGGGATCCGAGGATCCTCAATGCCGCCTGCAGCGCACGCCGGCAGCTCGACAGTAGCTGCGGTGGCTCGGAGGGGTGAGTAAATGGCGGCAATTCGCGCCAAATCGTTGAAAACCGCCTGCAAGCTTGGATACTCGATAGGCAAGCATCCACTTTCGCAGGCTTCCTGCGCCAATCTTATGCAAGCGGAGTATTGAGGCTAAGCACGGCCAGCCTTGCCCAGAGCGCTGCGGCCGCCGAGCGTCTGCAGTTCGGCCCGGCATTCCTCGCTGAAGGAGCGCAACGGATTCATGGCCTGGCCGTTCATCAGCTCGCGGATTTCGGAAAACGTCTTGTTCGGCGCGAAATAGGTATCGATGATCAGGCGAACGACCGCCTCGGCTTTCTCAATCACCGAGGCGCTCGAGATGACACGCATGCGCCCGGTCAGCGCATAGATGCTGACCAGCGCGGAGACTTCCGCCTGATTGTTAACCAGGGCATCGGCGTAGAGCTTCGAGGCCTCGTCGATGAACTGCTTGTAGAGTTTCTGTCGCCTCATCTTTTCCCCCGAGATCTGCGCGGCGCGGCTCTGCCGCTGTTGCGTCAGCCAGGCCGACGCAAAGGACGTCAGCCCGCCGATGACAGATCCCGCCAATGCGGCGAGCGCCGGGAGATAGGAGGGGTTCATGGATCAAGCGGCCTTCCGCCGGCAGCCGGCCCCGGTGTCTCATGCATCGGGGTCTCGGGGATCAGGCGGGAAGCGCGTTGGCCGGTCAGATAGGACCAGAACCATTGCCGCTGCACGCGGAGGCGATTTTGCAGTTGCGGCAGAGAAAGGATGTGGACGAAGGCCCAGAGGAGAAAGGTCAGAAACCCGCCAGTGCGCAACCCGCCCCGTTCCAGGACGGCGTAATTTTTGCCGACGACTGCCATATTCCCCTTGTCGAAATAACGAAATGGTCGCTTCACGTTTCGTCCCTGCAGCTTGCTTGCGATCAGGTTTCCGACATAGTGGCCCTCCTGGATCGCCGCCTGCGCCACGCCGGGCACAGGATGCCCGCCTTGCATGACCGCAGCCGCATCGCCCACGACGAAAACATCAGGTGCATCCACAGCATTCAGGAAGGGATCGACGAGCGCGCGTCCAGCGCGGTCTGTCGGGGTCCCGAGCATCTTCGCGATCGGCGATGCCGCGACCCCGGCGGTCCAGAGTACGTTGGCGCTCGGGATCCGGGTTCCGCCCGCGACCACACCGTTGGCGTCGACCGCCTCGACCTTCATTCCGGTCATGACCGTGACGCCAAGTCTCGTCAGCCGTCGGGTCACCCTGCTGGACAGCGTCTCGGCGAAAGTGGGGAGAACGCGGTTGCCGGCATCGAGGAGGACAATGCGTGCCCGTGCCGGATCGATATGGCGGAAGTTGCCGCGCAGGGTAACCTTGACCATGTGCGCCAGCGAGGCCGCCAGTTCCACGCCGGATGGTCCCGCACCGACGAGCACGAAGGTCAGCAGTCGCGACCGTTCGCTGTCGTCCTTTGTTGTGGCGGCGAGTTCGAAGGCACTGAGGATCTTGGCGCGGATGGTTTCCGCGTCGCTGAGATTTTTAAGACCTGGCGCATACTGCGCGAATTCGTCATGCCCGAAATAGCTGGGGCGTGCGCCTGCGGCCACCACGAGATAGTCGTAAGCGATCTTCTGCGCTCCGGCGCCGGGAGAACGAGCCTCGATCGTGCGGGACGCGACATCGACGGCGGTGACGTCTGCCAGAAGGACGCTCAGATTCTTTTGGCTCACCTCGAGCTGCCGGATGGGGGCCGCGATTTCCGCCGGCGCGAGCACTGCCGTCGCCACCTGGTAGAGGAGGGGCTGGAATATGTGGTGATTGCGCCGGTCGATGAGGACAACCTCGACACCGGCGTGGCGCAGTGCCCTCGTTGCGGCGATGCCGGCAAAGCCGCCGCCAATAATGACGACGCGTTTTTTTTCTCGGTGGCTTGCCGCCACTCTCACGGTGGCGTCCGAGGCCGGGGTTGCGGATATTATCGCATTCATTGATGCACCTCTTTCTTGGGGGGTGTTTGACGGGTTCGCCCCGAGGAGACGGTTTCTCCCATCACGGCAGCGCCTGTCATGGGAGAAACCTTTCACGTTGGGCTCTGGGAGATCCTGCGTCTCAGTCGCTCAGCCATTCAGGCTTGCTCGAGCCGCGTGGCACGAGCACCGTTTTAAAGGAGCCGGGGGTGCGCGAGAACACCACCTGGTCGGTCATGCCCTGGTAGGTTCCAAGCGGCGTCTCGGCCGTGAAGAGATCGGGCGCGATATCGGCATGCTCGTCCGAGGAGCCCGCTGTCGCGCGCGCATACTCCTTGTCGAATATGCCTAGCGACATCAGCCACAGGACCGTTCGGGTCAGGGAGACGGTGACGCGATAGCTGCCGCCTTCGATGGCCCGCCGGCGCAGCGCCGAAAGAACCCCGATGGTCCCCATCCAAGCCACGATATTGTCGACGATCGGAATGATCGGCGGCGACTTGGGATGCGTCAGCGACCCTTCGATCGCAAAGAGGCCGGTGATGGCTGCACCGATTTCATCAAATCCCGGCCGGTTCTTCCACGGACCCTTGTTGCCGTGGAGCAGGACCTGCACATGGATCAGGCCAGGCTTCTTCGCACTAAGCGTTTCGGCATCGAGACCGTGACGCTCCAGATAACCTGGACGCTTATTGGCAAAGAAGATATCCGCATCCTTGAGCAGTGCGTCAAACCTCGCGCGGTCCTGATTGGAGCTGTCGAGGAATGTCGAACGCATGCCAACCTGTGCGTCCCAGGCGAGCCCGTCGACCTCAGTGTCGTCAGGTCGCCAGATATTGAGGACGTCGGCACCGTAATAGGCGAGGTCCCTGCCGATGGCAGCTCCGGCAATGACATGTCCCATTCCGAAGGCACGAATGCCGTCCAAGGGTGTTTTCGCGCCTGCCTTGAACGGGACCGGGTCGCTTTCACCGATTTTCTCGACCGAGATCAGCGGCATCCTGGACAGGACTTCGGTATATTGAACTTCCTTGCGGAATTCGTCGAAGGATCGCACTTTCGCAAAGATCAGCCCGGCTTCGGCGGCTGCCTTCTCCAGGTCGTCAGCCTTCCACTGCAGGATCGCCTGATTAAGGGATTCGACGCTGACGCCGCACCGTAGGAAGTTCAGAGCACGGGCCCCGGACTTGGGGTAGATGTTCAGCGCCACGACATGTCGTCCATCGCTCGTCTCGCGAAAGAGTGGCAATTCGAGGAACGGGTTCATCGGATCGGTCAGGGCCGGCGGACGGCCGTTGATCGTCTCCCATTTGCGGTCGTAGAAGCCGGCAAAACGCCGGAGCGCCTTGCGCGTGTCGACAAAGAGATCCTGTCCTTCACCGGTCCTGTCGCGCCACAGGGCAGCGATCGCGACGGACTTGGCGGCAAGGCTGACTGCGGCCATCGTGCCAAACCGGAACGGGCTTGGAATGATCGGATCGCGCCCGTAGAAGGTCAGTGTGCCGCCGGCATCGGCCGTCGACATGCCGACCTCCTGCAGCACCTGGTCGACAGCGGCTTGCATGTCGAATTCCGGGCTGCGCGCGGGATTTTCGAGCTTGGACTGGATCGTCTCGGTAAGCAGATCCGACTCGTTGCTTTTGATGTCCATGGTGGTTGCGATATTCATCTTAAACTCCATCAGAATTGGAAAATGGGTGAATGGCGCAGCCGACGTTCGACGGCTGCGGTGTTCTGCTAGCCGTTGATCTCCTTTCGCTTGTTGCGCAGCTCCACGAGACCGATCAGAAGCTCGTCGCGCTCAGCTTCGAGCTCGGCGATGCTTCGCGATCCGACTTCGACGTGGACGCTGTCGATGAGCTTTTGCTGGAATTCCGGTGTCATGTCGGGCGTGCCGAGCGTCTTCCACCAGGCTGCCATCGGTCCGCCGAGCTGCTTCAGGGCGTGCTCGATGCCGCCGGGGCCGCCGGCGAGATGGTTGAGCATCATGTTTCCCATGATGCCCCAGCGCAGACCAGGCCCCCACGAAAGAGCCGTGTCGACGTCAGCGGCGCTGACGACGCCCTCGGCGACGAGATAGTAGACTTCACGGGCCAGGGCGGCCTGCAGGCGATTGGCGATATGTCCCTGCATCTCCTTGTTGACGCGCACCGTCTTTCTGCCGATCGACGTATAGAATTCGTCGGCCCGTGCGATCGTTTCCGCCGAGGTCTTGGCGCCGCCGACGATCTCGACCAGCGGGATCAGGTGCGGAGGATTGAAGGGATGACCGATCACACAGCGTTCGGGATGCCGGGCGGCGCCCGGCTGGATCTGGCTCATCGGGATGCCCGACGAGCTTGAAGCGATGATCACGTCCGGCGGTAGCAACTCGTCGAGTTGGCTATAGAGCTTCTGCTTGAAGTCGACCCGTTCCGGCCCGTTTTCCTGGACGAAGTCGGCACCGGCTAGGGCTTCGGCAAGGTCGCCGGTAAACGTCAGGTTCGACTGGGATGCGCCGGGCGCGAGGCCGAGGCGGGTCAGTGCTGGCCAGGCGCTTGCCACGAATTCTCGCAGTCTGGTTTCGGCATTGGGTGCCGGGTCTGTCGCCACGACCTTCAGGCCTTTGGCGAGGAACAAGGCCGCCCAGCTCGCACCGATGACGCCGGTGCCGACGATTGCGATGCGGCGAATGGGTTTGTTATTCGACATGACTATTCTCCTGTTCGGTTTTCAGATTTCGGCGTAGGCGATGCCGGTGAGATTGCCTTGGGCGTAGAGGAAGTTGCGCTCGTTCTTGCCATCGAGGTCGGCGGAGTAGACCGAACCGGCGAAGTCGGTGACGAACATCCGGTCGCCGGTTACGTCGAGGGCGATGCCGATACCCTCCATCAGATGCGTGATGAGGATTTCCGGGGCAGCGGGTTTGTCGACCGGAGCGCGATTGACGGTATTGCCGCGCGGAGCATCGCCGCGATCGGTCCAGTAGAGGACGCGGTTCTCCACATCGAATTCGAGGTCGATCGGCTCGGGCAGGTTGTCGAACAGGACCTCGATGTCGCTGCGGTTCGCCGGCGTTTGGCCCGCCGGGATCTCGATGCCGGCGCGCAGGATGCGGCCCTGGCCGCTATTGTCGGATCCCTTCTGGGTCCAGTAGAACTTCCCGAGTTTCGGGTCGACGGTAATGCCGACGCACCATTTCGTCTGATCGCGTGCATCCTCGTCGCCCTGACCGGTCTCGACTAGCGTCTCGAGCTGCGAACCGTCAAGGTTTGCGCGCATCATACGCATGCCTTCGCGGTCGCCCCAGTAGAGCTTGCCGTTTTCCCGATCGAGGTGGAGCTGCTTGGGTGTATGGGTGAAGCCCTGCGGGACGATGATCTTTCGATTCCGGCCATCGAGGTCGGCGCGCTCGATCGATCCGTCATTGAGATTGGGAATACCCATGTTGGTCCAGTAGATATGGCCAGCCTTGGTATCCACGACGATGCCGTCGGGGTAGCGGCAGTCGGTGACGATGGTCTTGCGGTCGGAACCGTCCGGGTTCATCGAGTGGATGCGGTCGCCGCTCAATTCGAGGACGAACAGTCGACCGGCTCGGGCGATGCCCGCTTGGCTCTTTGATTTGGTTGCTTCAATTGCCGTCATGGTCTTTCCTTCGGTGTTTCTATTGCCTTGACACGTGTTGCCTTGGCTGGTCTCAACTTGACGCATCGGCGCCTGGAGGCGTGAGTAAAGGCCCGCAAATTCCGCCAAATTGCTGCTAAGGGGAGGCGCCACACGAAGGCTTCGGATCGATAATCGGCGCTCGGACCGCTGGCATTTTGCCGGCGATGAGGTACGATTTCTTCAAGCCGGAAAGAGGCTAGGCGCGGTCATCTCCAAAGCGGTCTGGCTGACCTCGATCAGGCGTATGGATGCCGGAGTCTGGCGATGGTGCCGCATTCGCAGAATGTTGCGGAGGATGGTTCTCACTTGGCGTGGGAGGACGGCGAACGTGCCTTTCGCCGCGGCTGGCGACTTGACGATGTGGGCAAGCGGCGCGCCGTGCTGCTGGTCGCCCCGACCGCCGACCACCCGTCCCGCTCAAGCCTCGAGCGCCTCACGCGCGAATACGAGCTCAGGGACGAACTCGACGGCGCGTGGGTAGCGCGGCCGCTCGACCTCGTGCGCGACGCCGGGCGGACCCTGCTGGTTCTTGAGGATGCGGGCGGGGAGCCGCTTGACCGATTGCTCGGCGCGCCAATGGAAACAGCATTGTTCCTACGCGTCGCCACCGCTGTTGCCGCTGCTCTCGGCGGAGTTCATCAGCACGGGCTCGTTCATAAAGATATCAAGCCTGCCAACATCCTGTTCAATGAGGCGACCGGTGAGGTGCGGCTGACCGGGTTCGGCATCGCCTTACGCTTCGCGCGCGAACGTCAGTCGCCTCACCCTCCGGAGACGATCGCCGGCACGCTCGCCTACATGGCGCCCGAGCAGACCGGACGGATGAATCGATCAATCGATACCCGGAGCGACCTCTACGCGCTTGGCGTCACCTTCTATCAAATGATCACCGGTGTTTTGCCGTTTACCGCCGCGGAGCCGATGGAATGGGTGCACTGCCATCTCGCCAAGCAGCCGGTACCGCCTGCGGAACGGCTGAAGGAGATCCCCGGCGTCACCTCGGCGATTGTCATGAAACTGCTCGCGAAGCGGGCTGAAGACCGCTATCAGACGGCGGCTGGGCTCGAAAGCGACCTTCGCAATTGCCTGATCGAATGGGAGGCACAGGGTCGGATTGAGGACTTTCCGCTCGGCGAACACGACACGCCCGATCGGCTGCTGATCCCAGAGAAACTTTATGGGCGGGAATGCGAGGTCGAGACTTTACTTGCCGCCTTCGACCGCGTCGTCAATGGTGGCGCCCCGGAATTGGTCCTGGTCGCTGGCTATTCAGGCGTCGGCAAATCGTCTGTTGTCAATGAGCTGCAGGCGGTGCTGGTCCTGCCACGTGGCCTGTTCGCTTCCGGCAAATTCGATCAGCTCAAACGCGATGTTCCCTACGCGACGCTGGCACAGGCGCTTCGAAGCCTGATCCGGCCTCTGCTCAGCAAAAGCGACGGGGAGCTTGCGCCATGGCGTGACGTGTTTCAGCAGACCCTGGGATCAAACGCAGGCCTAATGGCGGATCTGGTTCCAGAACTGAGGCTTCTCATTGGAGAGTTGCCGCCCATCGTTGAGCTACCGCCGCAGGACGCGCAGATACGCTTCCAGATGGTGCTTCGGCAATTGATCGGCGTCTTTGCTCGTCCCGAACATCCCTTGGTTTTGTTCATCGATGACCTGCAATGGCTGGATGCGGCGACGCTCGACCTTTTGGCAGACCTGTTGGCCCGATCTGATCTTCGCAATCTCCTCCTCATTGGCGCTTTCCGCGACAACGAGGTCACCGCTGCGCATCCACTCATGCGCAAGCTGGAGACCATGCGCGCGACCGGCAGGGTGCAGGACATCAAGCTGGCTCCGCTGACGACAAATGACCTTGGAAACCTTATCGCGGAGTCGCTTCGCTGCGACGTCGAGCTGGCTGAGCCTCTCGCAACGCTGGTGCACGCAAAGACAGACGGCAATCCGTTTTTCGTTACTCAATTCCTTCATGTGCTCGCCGACGAGAGTCTCCTGGTCTTCGATCACGGGCGGGCGCGATGGTCCTGGGACCTTGGTGCCATCGACGCCAAACGGTATACCGACAATGTTGTGGAGCTAATGGCCGGAAAGCTGACGCGGCTGCCGCTCGACACATTGGACGCATTACGGCAGCTCGCCTGCCTCGGCAATGTCGCCGACGTCGCGATGCTTTCTATTGTTCTCGAAATATCCGAGGATCAGGTGCACGTCGCCCTGGCGGACGCACTACGCCAACAATTCATCGAGCGTCTCGAGCACTCCTACAGATTCGTTCACGACCGGATGCAGGAAGCCGCCTATGCGCTGATACCGGAACAGTCGCGCGCTGAGCTGCATTTGACGATCGGCCGGATGCTGCTGGCGCGGACACCACGGGAAAAACGCGATGAGGTAATCTTCGAAATCGTCAACCAGCTCAATCGTGGCGCACCGCTGATCACGTCACAGGAGGAATGCGAGCAGCTTGCAGAGCTGAATCAGGCCGCTGGCAAGCGCGCGAAGGCATCGGCTGCTTATACCTCGGCCCTGACCTATCTCGTTACCGGCGCGGCGCTGCTGCCGGAAGATGCATGGGAGAGCAGGCAGGAGCTGGCCTTCGAGCTGGAGCTGGATCGCGCCGAATGTGAGTTCTTGACCGGCGCGCAGCCGGAAGCGGAGCAGCGCCTTAAAGCACTGTCGGATCGCGCCGCAACGACGGTCGAACGCGCCAGCGTCACCTGCCTGCTTGCAGACCTGTACACGACACTTGGTCAAAGCAGCCAGGCAGTCGCAGTCGGCCTCGACTACCTCCGGCATCTGGGCATCGAATGGTCGCGACACCCATCGGAAGAGGAGGCGCGGTGCGAGTATGAGCGCGTCTGGTCGCAGCTCGGCGGCCGAGCGATTGAGGACCTGGTCGACTTTCGTCTGATGAGCGATGCAGCATCGCGCGCGACACTAGAGGTTCTTACCAGAATCATACCACCCGCATTCTTCACGGATGCGAATCTATATGCCTTGATCGCGAGCCGCGCAGTCAATCTTAGCCTTGAACGAGGCAACTGCGAAAGCTCATGCTTTGCCTATGCCACGCTCGGCGTTGTCGCTGGCGCGCAGTTCCAGGATTATCAAGCCGCATTTCGATTCGGCCGGCTCGGTTGCGATTTGGTCGAACAACGGGGCTTGAGGCGGTTCGAGGCCCGCACTTTCTTGCTTTTCGGTAGCCTCATTATGCCTTGGACGAGGCATGTCCGGGCTGGCCGCGATTTTGTGCGCCGCGCTTTCGAGGCGGCCAATCTCACCGGCGACCTCACTTACGCTGCCTACAGCTGCAATCAATTGAACACGAACCTTCTTGCGGCGGGCGATCCACTCCCCGAGGTGCAGCGCGAGGCTGAGCATGGCCTCATGTTCGCGCAGAAGGCGCAGTTTGGCTTCATCGTTGACATCATCTCTGCGCAGCTTGGGCTGATACGAACGCTTCGCGGCTTGACACCGATATTCGGGCGCTTCGACGATGAGCAGTTTGACGAACTTCGGATCGAGAGTCATTACTCCAGCAACTCGGACTTAGCGCTTGCTGAATGCTGGTACTGGTGCCGAAAGCTCCAGGCGCGCTTCCTTGCAGGCGACTATATGAGTGCTCTCGATGCCTCGGAGAGAGCAAAACGGCTCCTATGGACATCGGCGTCCCTCTTCGAAACCGCGGAGTACCATTTCTACGGTGCGCTCTCGAATGCAATGGCCTGTAACGGGGCAGTGACAGAGGAGCGCGGACATCGTGTCCGCGCCTTGGTCGCGCACCACCGGCAGCTTGAGATCTGGTCGAAGCACTGCCCGGAGAATTTCGAGAACCTCGCCGCGCTGGTCGCAGCGGAGATTGCCCGTATCGAGGGGCGCCCGCTCGATGCCATGGAGCTATACGAACGCGCCATTGCGTCGGCACGCGCGAACCGATTTGTTCACAACGAGGCGCTTGCCTACGAGCTGGCTGCCAGCTTTTACGCGGCGCGCGGCTTCGAGGAGATCGCGAATCTTTATTTGGGAAATGCACGGCGAGCCTATCTCCAATGGGGCGCCGATGGCAAGGTGCGGCAACTGGATCAGCACCATCCATGGCTGAAGCAGGACGAGCGCACGCGGGGGTTAACCGGCACAATCGAGGCACCGGTGGAATATCTCGACCTCGCGACGATTGTCGAAGTCTCTCAAGCACTCTCTGGCGAGATCGTTCTAGAAAAGCTCATGGAAAAGCTCATGCGCGCGGCCCTGGAACACGCCGGCGCCGAACGCGGTCTCTTGATTGTCCCGCGAGATGATAAGCTGCAAATAGAGGCTGAAGCGACCGCCAATGGAGTGGATGTAACCGTGCATCTGCGGGACCGGCCCGACCCTGAAGCCGCTCTGCCGGAATCGCTCATTCGTTATGGAATGCGCACCCAAGAGGTCATCATTATTGATGGCACATCATCTCAAAATGCCTTTTCAGCCGATCCCTACATCGTTGAGCGTCGTGTTCGTTCTATTCTCTGTTTGCCGTTGATCAATCAGGGAAAACTCATAGGCATTCTCTATCTTGAGAACAATTTGGCGCCAAACGTGTTCACGCCCGATCGCGTCTCCCTATTGAAGGTGCTTGCATCGCAGGCGGCAATCTCGCTCGAAAAATCGCGGCTTTATCAGGACCTCGCGGACCGCGAACGAAAGATTCGGCGCTTGGTCGACGCGAATATCATCGGGATCTTCGTTGCCGATCGGGAGGGCCGGATTCTTGAAGCCAACGACGCGTTTCTCCGCATCCTTGGATACGACCGTGAGGACCTGGTTCTGGGCCGCGTTCGGTGGACCGAGCTGAGCCCTCCGGAATGGCGCGAGCGCGATATACTCACTCGGACAGCGCTAAATTCAATCGGGACCCTCCAGCCCTTCGAGAAGGAATATTTCCGGAAAGACGGTAGCCGCGTTCCCGTATTGATCGGTGCCGCGCGGTTCAAAGAGGATGGCGACCAGGCCGTCGCATTCGTGCTCGATCTGACCGATCGCAAGCGAGCAGAAGAAGCGCTGCGTGAAAGCGAGCGAAGATTGCGCTCCGCGATAGATGGAATACCTGGTCTTGTTGGGGTCCTCGCCCCGAATGGTGAGATCGAATCCGTCAATCGCCAAATCATCGAGTATTGTGGTCGGCCGCTCGAAGGGTTGAAGGACTGGGGCACAAACGGGACCATTCATCCCGATGATCTTCCCCATCTCGCTGAAGTTTTCACAAAATCAATTGCCGCCGGTGTTCCCTATGAGACCGAAACACGGCTGAGGCGATTCGATGGTGAATATCGGTGGTTCGACGTCCGCGGCGTTCCGATCCGCGATGACTCTGGGCGCATTACCCGTTGGTATGTTCTCCTGACAGACATCGAGGATCGTACGCAAGCGCTGGCGCGGTTACAGCAGATGCAATTGGATTTTGCACGCATGAACCGCGTCTGCATGATGGGAGAATTGGCAGCTTCGCTTTCCCATGAAATCACGCAGCCGATCGCCAGCGCGCGCAACAACGCCCGTGCGGCCCAGAACTTCCTGGAAATGCAGCCGCTCGACATGGGCGAGGTCAAGGAAGCGCTCGCTTGTGTTGTCGATGATACTGATCGAGCGGGGGACATCATCGACCGCGTTCGCGAGCAAATGAAAAAAACGCCGCCACGAAAGGAGCATTTCGATCTCAATGCCGCCATAGACGAAGTGATTGCATTGGCACGCAGCGCGACACACAGGAACGGCGTTTCGGTCCAGACCCGGCTTGCGGCTGGATTGCCAACGGTGCCGGGGGACCGTGTTCAACTACAGCAAGTCTTGCTGAACCTGGTTCTCAATGCGGCCGAGGCAATGGCCTCGGTCGAGGCGGGCGCACGAGAGCTGGTGATCAGTACCGAGCAAGACCCGACCGGCGTCCTTGTAGCCGTGCGCGATTCCGGCCCCGGTATTGATCCGATACATCTCGAACGCATCTTCGAGGCTTTCTATACCACGAAGCCCAGTGGAACAGGCATGGGCCTTTCGATATGCCGGTCCATTATCAATGCTCATGGTGGCAAGCTGTGGGCGGAGGCGAACGAACCGCGCGGCGCTCTATTCCGGTTCACCTTGCCCCGCGCCGCCGCAGCAGACGTCACTTGAGCGAACCAGCCGACCTGAGAGCTTCGAAAAGACATCGTGTGAGACGTTCTTCATCCACTGGCTTGGCGAGGTAGCACAGGACTCCGTCGTTTAAGGCATGGGCCTCGTCGGAATCATTGGGAAGGCCAGTCACAAAAATTGTCGGAATTGTGCAGCCCTGGGCGACAAGGTGCCGGAAGAGTTCAAGCCCGCTCATGACAGGCATATTAATGTCGGAGATCAAGCAGGCGGTATCGGCAAGGCGCGGGGAGGCGAGAAAGTCTGTCGCAGAGGTAAAATCGTCGACGCTATAGCCAAGCGATCTGATGAGACGTCGCATGGATTTGCGAAAATGCCGATCATCGTCGACGACCGAAACCAACAGGCCTTTCATTGTGCCGCCTTTGGCAGTTTAAAAACCTCGCGAAGGCGGCCGTCCACGGCGCTCCGCATGGATTTGCGCGTTACCTTCAAAGAATGCCACCGGCGGAATGCCCGCGCATGGTAAATTTTGGCTTATCTCAACGACAATTGCGAAGTTGCGTGTCTATGCCTCGTGAACGAGAGAGACCTCTACGAGCAAACCCGGGCGCCATAAGCCTTCGTATCATCATCTCGCCCCTTTTGGATACCCGAGATCGACCTGCGCTCAATTGAGCCGCTGGTGATGATTCTCTTAGTCTGCATGCATGCGAAATGCATCAGGTAAATAGGAGAGAACAATGTCTCATCACTTTGAAGATCACGGGTCTGGCAAGGCCAGGCGATGCGCAGTCTGTGGAGGCAAGTTTGGTCTCGTCCGCTATCAAGCTTGGCGAACCCAGCTTTGCTCCAGGAAGTGCGTCGATCATTTCAGAGCTCGTCGGGCAAGTGACGGCAATTGGCTGCCCTGGCTCCAAATCGCCTTCCACCAGCTTTGCCAGAGAATCCTGCGAGGCCTTCATAGCGTTTCAGTTCTCACAGTGAGGCAAGCAATACTTAAAGACAACGCAGGCGATGCTCCGCGCCGCTAACATCACCGAGCGAGTGATTGTGGGTCAGCTTAAGGCCCTTGCCGATGGCTCCCGGCGGAGGCTGATAATGCTTTCCATCTTGACGCTCCCAAAAAGGAGTGGCTCGCGTGACCGCTGAAGCCGAGTGGCGTACGTGAACTGATGGGCGCGTCGCCCAGTGGCTGTCGGTCTAGCCGTAGATCGCCAAAGTCGACCGCCGTCTCGGACAGTGTATCGAACGAGCCCCGGAGTTATGGGATTGCGCATTAACTTTTCCCGTACATCGTACCCGTCATCCGGAATAGAATGAGCTGTTCAAATTCAGCGATTAGCGCTAAAAATGCTCGGTCTCCCAAACTTCGAACCAGACGAAGGCTTATTTTCGCAATCTCTCCCGAGCAGCAGCGATGCCTGACGCAACCTCCACCGTGCTGGTAATAGACGACGATCCGGACCTCCGCGCTTCGGTCGGCCGACTGTTGCGATCGGTCGGCATGAACGTTCAGCTATTTGCGTCCATCTCCGAGTTCCTTGCGGCCGAACAACCGGATTGCCCCACCTGCCTGGTGCTTGACATCCGGTTGCCCGGCCAAAGCGGCCTCGATCTCCAGCGCGAGCTCGCCACGGCAAACAGGGAAATCCCCATCATCTTCATCACAGGGCACGGCGACATCCCAATGTCCGTACAGGCAATGAAGCGGGGTGCCATCGAGTTCTTGACCAAGCCGTTTCGCGATCAGGATCTGCTCGATGCTATTCAGTTCGGCTTATCTCGCGATCGTGGCCGTCGTGAAAGTGAAAAGGACTTGGCCGACCTAAGGGAGCGTTTCCTGTCATTAAGTCCCCGGGAGCGTGAGATCGTGATCGAAGTTGCACGCGGACGCCTGAGCAAACAGATTGCCTACGATATCGGGATCGCCGAAGCGACCGTGAAGGTTCATCGCAGCAGGGCGATGCAGAAAATGAAAGCCGGATCGCTTCCGGAACTCGGCCGAATGGCTGATAAGCTCAAGCTGGTACCCGACGCTCCGCAACGCTCCTGAGTTGCACGCTTCCACGTTTCGTTAGTCTGGCGCAGTCACAACGCTGATCGCCGCGAACTGCTCGGTGGAAGCCGCCGGCGTCACGATCTGTAAATCAAGGTTCAGGTAACGCAACCAAATCGGTAAACAGACGCCACGCACGTCGAATAGCGCTTGGTACCCCAAATCATCAAATTATGCCTCACGAAGATTTTGCTGGGATAAGCCCTGCCAAGCACGTGAGGTTATCATGCAAGCACTGGAATCGACTGCAATTTTCGAACCCTTGGAGCAACTTCATTCTCGGGCGGGACTTGGCACAGGACAGGCTGTTCAGAGTCCGGATAGAGACAAGCCGCTCATCGACAAATCAGCAGGGTCGGTCGATGGCGCAGCGTCAACCGACGTTTCATTTGGACCGTTTTGCCTGTTTCCGATGCGGTTTCTTCTGCTGGAACGCGGCAAGCCCGTGCCGCT
Source organism: Martinezella calliandrae (assembly GCF_030272695.1). Classification (GTDB taxonomy): domain Bacteria; phylum Pseudomonadota; class Alphaproteobacteria; order Rhizobiales; family Rhizobiaceae; genus Rhizobium; species Rhizobium calliandrae. The sequence continues at coordinate 77,689 of NZ_JARFYN010000016.1, read as the reverse complement.
GGGAAGCCGGGCTCTGGAAATCCTGATTGCTTTACTCGAACGTCCTGGCGAGCTGGTCAGCAAGCAAGATTTGATGGCCCGCGTCTGGCCCAATATTTTCGTCGAGCCCGCCAACCTCACGGTTCATATGTCGGCGCTGCGCCGCACGCTTCGTGACGGAAGGGACGGCAATCGATTCATCATCAACATCCCCGGACGTGGCTATCGCTTCGTCGCCTCGGTCGAGGTGGCGGGATCCAGCAACTGATGGCGGCTGCCGATTTCTGAAGGAACAGGACCATGGCTATGACACCTTCCGGCAAACCATTCGAAATATTGACATTTCCGGCTGGTGCCTGGTCGTTCGCCATCCGCATCTGGTTGGCCACCACCCTTGCGCTCTTCGTAAGCTTCTGGCTTCAGCTCGAGGCGCCGTCGACGGCAGCGCTCACGGTTTCCATTCTTGCGGAACCGACACGAGGCCAGGCATTGGAAAAGGCAGGCTATCGCTTGCTGGCCACGATTGTCGGCGTGGTCGCATCGATCGTTATCACCGGCTTGTTCTCGCAGACGAGGGACCTGATCCTCGCCGCATTCGCATTGTGGATGGGAAGCAGCATCTTTGTTGCAAAGCTTCTGGATGGCAATCGCGCCTATGCGGCGGTGCTGTCGGGTTACACGGTCGGGCTGATCGCAACACAGCAGCTCGACAATCCCCATCAGGTGTTCGAAGTCGCGATATCGCGCGGCTCTTCGATCGCAATCGGCATCCTTGCGACGGCGGTCGTTAACGATCTCATGTTCGCACCAGCCCAGTATCCACGCTTTGTTGCCCAACTCGCAGCTTTGCACCGTCGCGTGCGGGCCTATGCCATGTCAGTCTCATCACGTGAACCGTGCAATACGTCGACCTTTCTCGATCTGGTGCGCGACATTATGGTCCTCGGTCCCTCAATGGCAAGTATTGGCTTCGATGCAAACGGCGGCCCTGCCAGGAACGCCGCCGGGCAAAGCGCCGTCGTCGCATTGGCTGGCGAACTCCAGGCGGCGCGGATCCTGAAGATCTCCATGAGCGGCGCTGCCGTGGATATCGAGACCGCTGTCGCGCCACAATCACGCCCTGGTGAGATCCAGGGACGCCGTGAGACTCATACTGCGGCGTGGGCAACGAAAGAATTCCTACGGCGCGACGGAGGGTTCCGTGCTGATTTTCTGGCGTTGAGATCGGCCAAGTGGCCCTCGCAGGCACGGCGCGCGCCGATGTTCCGTTCCTATCGAACTGCCATAGAAAGCGGTGTGCGCGCTGCTCTATGGATTGCAATCGCTTCGGCGCTGTTCATTTGGACCGGCTGGCCTGCGACGAGCGTCTCGTTGTCCTTTGTCCTGTTGATCGCAGCACTTGGGGCCACGACGCCAAGTCCACGCGCCTTTACCGCCATGGCGCTGCTCGGTGTGCCTACCGCAGCGTTTTTGACCGGCATTCTCGAATTCTTCATTCTCGATGGGACAGACGCCTTTCCGCTGCTGGCAATTGCGATGGCTCCCTTCCTCATCGGAGCAACGCTCTGCATGACGTCACAGAACCTTCTCTGGTCGTCGCTTGGCCGCGTCAATCTGTCCTTCATCACGATCTTTCTCGCGCCAAGCAATCCGCAATCCTATAATCCGCTGACATTTTTGATCACCGGCGTGTTCATTTTTGTTGCGGCTGCGATCCTGCTCGTAGCGCAAATTCTCATCCCTCCTGTCTCTGATGCGAAACGCAGAAAACGATTGGTCTCGTCAGCCCGAGACGATCTGGGCCGGCTCAGATCCGAAAGCGGGCAATCACCCGAAGAAGCAACGTTTCGCGAAATGGCACGGCTCGATCAGTTCATCTCGGCGGGTGGAACTCAGGACAGCGGTTCTCTTGCCGACGTGCTCTCCTGCTTCGATCAATCGGCCGTGATGCGTCTTTGCGATGCGAAACTCCTTCAACTCGCCGATGGTCCAATGGCTCTTCTTGCGGACCAGGCACGTGCTGCGCTCATCGCACAGGATGCCAAGGCGCTGCGCACCCTGGCAGGCGCGATCCGCCGCGAAGTGTCGTCTGAGAACCCTGCCGCGAGTGACATCGCAACGATCCTTCTAACCGCGAGCAACCTCATCGACGGCGACCGACAGGTCCAACCAATCCCGGAGATCATACGATGACACACACCTTTCGCGAACTTGTCATTGAAGGCGTCCTGGTTGCGCCCTTCGCAGCCTACCTGGCTGCGGCACTCGTAATCGCCTTTCTCCTTCGTCCGATTCTTCTTCTTGTCGGATTCACGAAGCTCTTCAGCAATCCCCAGATTGCCGAGCTCAGCCTCTACACAATGATCCTTTGTCTCTTGATGCACCTTTTCTAGTGGAGAACACCGATGGAAACGATAATTGGCAATGACCTTGTTCAGCGCGGTGCGACGACTCCAGCGCCGACGGTTCCGCCTGGGGAAACGCCGCCCGCAGTCGGTCAATTCAATGAGATTGCTCTGGGAATAGCCGAATTGCCTCCGGAAAGGCATGTGACCCGGCCAAGGGTCAAGGAGGCAGCGCCATTACGAGGCCGGTTAGGAGCCAGGTTCCGGTTGATGTTACGCAGCATCGCCACCGCGGGCATGTTCATCGTCGGGGTGCTGGCGGCGTTGACGACATGGGATGTCTATAATTTTGCGCCCTGGACTCGCGACGGTCGCGTTCGCGTGCAGGTGGCGAGCATCGCTCCGCAAGTCTCCGGACAGATCAGGCAGGTTCTCGTTGCAGACAATCAGTTCGTTCGCAAGGGTGACATTTTGTATGTCATCGATCCCTTCGATTTCGAGGTGGCGCTTCGTGCAAGCAAGGCGGCCTTGCAGCAAAGGACAGCAGATCGGGATGTCAAAGGCCTGCAGTCTGAACGGCGCCGCCGCTTGTCTCAGGATATGGCGACCAGCATCGAGGAGAAGCAGGTCTATGAAGGAGCGGCACTGCAAGCCAGTGCTGCAGTCGACGCCGCGCACGAGCAGGTTTCGCAGGCCGAAATCAATCTGCAGCGCACCGTCGTGCGCAGCCCGGTGAATGGTGTCGTGACCAACCTCTTGCTCCGGGAGGGCGATTACGCCCGCGCCGGCGCCACGAACGTCTCGATCATCGACGCCGACAGCTATTGGATCGATGGCTATTTCGAGGAAACCAAGCTCTCGCGGCTGTGCATCGGCGATCGAGCCGAGGCCCATCTGCTGGGCTATTCCGCGCCGATCATTGGACATATAGCGACCGTGACGCGTGGTGTCAGCGTGTCCAACGCCACTGCAGCCACACAAGGACTCCCCAATGTCGATCCGGTCTATACCTGGGTGCGTTTGGCGCAGCGCGTACCGGTGCGCATCGCAATCGACAAAGTGCCCCCAGGCGTGCCGCTCGTGTCAGGCCTGACCGCAACGATTACGATCCGCAACGGTTCTGCTGCTGAAGGTGAAACGCGGCTGAAGCGATTGCGCTCGGATCTGGAGGCCAGCTTGGTCAGTTGGTTCGGACAATCTTCGCAACGGCCTGAGTGTATTTCCGGCCAGGGTGATTCCTGAAAGAGAGTGCAAGGCCTTATGGCATCGGATGTGATCTGACATACGGCCGCCAGAGCCAGGCACCCTCTGGACATGCCACAGGGTGCCGTTTCGCGATCTCTCTTGACGGATATCACCATCGATCGGAAGCGGCATTTTGCCAGGATTTGGCGCAATTTTGACTGCTTTACTCCCATCGGCCGCGCATGTCCGCTACCAATAATCGCATCCAAGCAGTCCGCATTGGAAGCATTTGGCGCCCGGCGCTCCGTCCCCCCCGCCGTGGCTCGCCCGCGGCCGGTCCTTTCCCTCCGGGGACCGGCCGCCCTGGGGCGAGATCGTGCGCCGTCAGCTGGCTTCTTGGGCCGCCAACAATTCCGTCCTCGAACAACAACGAAAGGAGATCCGTCCCATGATATATGATCATTTCTTTTCTGAGGCCCTTGGTACTTCCGGAGAGTGCCAGATTGCATGCGGAAAGCGCCCGGCGACACGTTCGAGATCTACAAACTCGCGGTAGCGCCGTTCGGAATGTAGCCGGCCAGACTGCTTCCGGACTGCCTCATCCTGTCGGACGCATTGAACCACAATTCGATGATCGAGGGCGTCCGGCGCTCAGGCGTCGAAAAAAAGATCTGGCGTCACAATGACGTGCGACACCTTGAAGAATTGCTGGCGGCGGAGCCGTTTGCGCGACCCAAGCTGATTGTGTTCGAAGCGCTTTATTCGATGGACGGCGACCTCGCACCGGTGAACCGCATCTGCGATCTCGCAGAACGCTACGGCGCAATGACCTATATAGACGAGGTCCATTCGACCGGCATGTACGGGCCGGGCGGTGCCGGTATCGCTGCGCGTGAAGGCGCCTTGCACCGTATCGATGTGATCGAGGGGACGTTGGCGAAGGCATTCGGCTGCCTTGGCGGCTATATCTCGGCGGATGCCAAGATCATCGATGCGGTGCGCTTCCAGACGATCCGGCCGACATAGAGCTCGTTGTGGAGAATGCCGGTCTGGCGTTTGCCGTCGCCGCGGATGGTTTCGTCGCGCCAGTACTTGTGCTGCGGCGCGGGAACACCGCGGGCGTTGAGGCTCAGGGGGCGATCGTCGCCGGACTGACCCCATTCGCATACTCCTCGAAGATCCAGCGGAGGAACCGCTCATATCTGGACACTGCCCTGCGCTTGTGGCGCTCGTCCGGCCACGAACAGGGGCCAGAGCGCGAATTTTCTTGTGCAGGCACGGGATCAGGCACAAGTGTCAACCGTCTTCGTTACACTGTCCGAGTCCAGCTTTCCTGCTCGAATTCCTTCACGAGCTGCTCGATCTGCGGCGGCCAGACGTTTCGATAAAGCCCATCATCTGCCCCGATGACCTCTACCATTTTGTCAATCATGTCCTGAGGATCGAATTGCTTTTCGGTAACCCTCGAAAGCTGTCCGCGGACGCTGGAATCATCGGTAACCTTTCCGGATTTGTCGCTCCAATTGAATGCGGAATCAGCCATCCGGTCATTGAAACCGGTTGCGAAAGGCCCGGGATTTATTGTCTGAACGCTTATCCCGTAGTCGCCAAGCTCCTCCCGCAGGCATGACGCGATGGCTTCAATCGCGTGTTTCGTCGCTCCGTAGGCCCCGAGGCCGTACACGGTCATGAGCCCGCCCATTGAGCTCACGAAAATGAGCCGACCTTTCGTGCCGGCTTCAACGAATTTACGGACTATTTTCTGGGTCAATGCGAGGTTCGCGAACACGTTGGTCTCGAAAGTCCGACGAACGAGTTCCATCGGAACTTCCGCAATTGGACCGCCTTGACCGACACCTGCGTTGCTGACGAAAGTGTCGAAATCCCACTTAACTGCAGAGTCAATATCGTCTGGGTCGAGAAGATTGAGCTTTTTCACGGTGATCGAGCTGGAGAGACCAAGACGAGAGACCTCCTCGCCGAGTTCGCGAACCTGCTCCTCAAGGTGAACGGCCGCTATTACCTTGTGTCCCGATTGCGCAAGGCCAATCGCCGCGCCTCGTCCCAGGCCAGTGCCGGCTCCGGTGATCAGAATTGATTTCATCGTGGATTACTCACTTAGTGTGGTGGGATCGCCAAGTTCACTTACGCGTCTGCCAGTAGGTGCCGAGCGACCTCTTCCGGCTTGTCGATGATGAGCCAATGGCCAGCTTCGACGGATTTAACACTGGCATGGGGGAAGTTCGCCGCAATTGCGTCTGCAGCTTCGGGGGTCAAGTAAGGGTCCTGCGTGCCCCAAATGAGCCTGACCTTCGGTGCAAATTTGTGAACGTCCGGAAGACGGCTCGTATTGTAAGCGACGTTTTCGCGCACTTGAGACGTCATTTGCCTGAAGGCCGGTCCAGCGCCATTGGCGAAGTTGTCTCTGACAATGGGCCGAAGAATTCCGGTGAAGCGTTCCCGAAGAGCAGGGGGCATTTTGGCTTGGAAATGATTGTCCTGGAATGCGAGGAGCCAGTTCATCATCTCGGGGGTTTCTAAGAATGTCTGCGCAAGGTCCTTCAGCCAAGGGTCGCCAAAAACTTCGATGATTTCGGGAAGGCGTAAGGTCGGCGAATCCGCGTAGTAGCAGTTCATTAGGCAAAGCCACGCGACGCGCTCTGGATGATCGATCGAGTAATTGATTGCGACTGGACCGCCGGCGTCGTGGCCGACCGGAATGAACTTGTCGAGCTTCAGGGCGTCGGCAACAGCGGCGAGATCGCCCACCTGCTGCGCAAAGGTGTAGCGATAGGTGGCTGAGTCGATTTTTTCCGACTTTCCAAATCCGAGAAAATCAAACACTACCACGCGCCGGCCGGCTTGGGTGAGGAGAGGCACCACATAGTCATAGATGTGGAGATTATCCGGGAAGCCGTGCATCATGACGTAGGCCGGATCCTCTCCGGGATACTCTCGAACGTAGACCTTATGGCCATCATGTTCGATTTCATGCTCGACAAATGGGACCTTTGAGGAGGCCGGCGGCTCAAGGCTGCTTGATTGTGCAGCGGCTTGACCGGAGTTCGCCAGGGTAAGAGCGAGCCCGGCTGCGGCAACCGATAAAAAGTCGCGGCGCGATTTCAGTATTCGAGCGTCTGTAGCAGTCAATTCAAGATTCCTTACATAAACTGGCCGTGGGCCTGAGAGGGTTGAGATTAGATGTCGAAATTCGAACAGTGCTTATGTCTGGACTGTGGGTTGGGAAATCATTGAACGGTTTGCGTAGATCACCGTTCAGTAGTCGAACCACATCGCAAGTTCGCTGTTTTTCTCGGTGGTGAAGGGCGGAAACAAATGCTCGATTGCAACGTCAGGCGGGGAGATTAGGACTGACTTCGCGTGGGTCAGAGCCTCGAAGCCGGCCTTGCCGTAGTAATGACCCAAACCGGACTGGCCGACTCCGCCAAACGGCATCAAAACAAGAAACAGGTGAATATTGACCTGATTAACGGCCCCGCCGCCGAACGACAGTTCTCCAAGAAAGCGGTCGATCTTTTCCTGGTCTCGACTAAAAATAAACGCAGCCAGCGGCTTCGGGGTCGCCGACATGTGTGACATAGCTTCGTCTAAGGTTTGATAAGTGAGCACAGGCAGAACCGGTCCGAACACCTCATCATCCATGATCGGATCGTCCCAGGTTGTCGGATAGACGATTGTCGGATCGAGATAGCAAGCTGCGGGGTCCGACTTTCCTCCCGCCACCACTTTTGACGGATCTAGCAAGGCCGCCAAACGCTCAACTTCTTTCGAATTTATGATGCGGGAATAGTCCGGATTGCTCTTGGGGTCCGATCCGTAAAGCTCGATCAAAGCGTCCTTTGCCGCGGCGACAAACTTGTCCGCGACCGACGCGTGGACATATGCGTAGCCAGGAGATGTGCACCACTGGCCGCCCCAGGCGGACATGCCCCAAACTATTTTTTTGGCGGCGTCTTTGAGGTTGGCTGTCTCATCCACCAGTGCTGGGTTCTGGCCACCCATCTCGAGAATGACTGGCGTCAGGTTTTCAGCTGCGGCGCGCGCGACGATTTTACCGACGTGGGTGCTGCCAGTGAAGAAAATGAAATCGAACCGCAACTTCAGGATCTTGGCCATTTCTTCTCGGCCGCCTTGCAGGGCAGTTACAGCTTGCGGTTCGAAATACGTGGGGATGAGCCTCGCCAACAGAGTGCTTGTCGCCCCCAGGCGTTCACTGAGCTTCAGCACGCAGCAATTTCCTGCTGCAAGCACGGCAGCAGCAGGACGGAAGAGGAGAAGCAAAGGCCCGTTGAACGGGCCGATCAGAAGTGTCACGCCATAAGGGTCACGATAGACCAGGGCTTTGTGACCAGTGGCCGCCAGAGGTTTCGGGACTGGCATCTCCGCGGGCGTCATCCACTCTCGGATCTGGCTCTTCTGAAACAAGATTTCTCCGAGGCACGCCTGCGTCTCGAAAATCAGTTCTTGGCTGGCTGTCTTGAAGTCGGCGGCCATTGCCGCCTGCAGATCGACCTCATTTTCTGAAATCATTCGTGCAAGACGATCCAGTTGGTCGATTCGCCATTCATAGCTGCGAGTGACGCCCGTCGCAAAATGACGTTGGCATCGCTCTAAAACTTCTAAGTAATTTTCCATATTATTGTTCACTCCAAAAATGATGGTGCTGCGTGCATCAAGCGTCAGATAGGAGGATTGGCATCGAATTGCGGCACATCCGATAGGGGCGCAAGCCACGACCGCCGGCGGACAACAAACATTTCGATGCTGGGGAAAAACCACTGATTGTCGTCGGTCGTACCCACCTTGACGAACATGATTTCGGGTGTGAGGTCCATGTCAGTGAATAGAGGCGAGCCGCATTCGGGGCAGAAGACCCGCTTGACCGGAAGACCGCTCGTGCCGATATCTGCAAAATATGCCGTTTTGCCTTCCACTGTGAGCGAGCGCCGAGGCACATACATCACCGTAGAGAATGCACTTCCTGACTGAGGCCGGCACCGATCGCAGTGGCAGAGACCAGTGCCAAGTGGTGGCGACTCGATTTTGTAACGGACGGCTCCGCACATGCACCCCCCGGTCATGCGATCAGGCCTCGGGGGTAAAACCGGCTTTGTGGCAGCTAGAGAGGTCACGTATCCCTCGCTCTGATTTCGTTGGATAACACCGGCACTTTTCCGGCGGTATCCAGCGTAGTGGGAACGGGGGCTAAGCTCTAGTATTGGACTACCCCCTTTGGAACGATCCGGTAGCGTTAATCTGGCCGTCGAACTAAAACGTTGAACCAGCCTTCGCTCGGTCCGCGCTGGATAAATTTTCGACGGAGCGCTCGTGGGGTGTGGGCAGGAGGCTTGGGCGAGCTGCCTCACGGCGGTTGTGGCTGATGCCGGTCCGGAATGTGTGCGCTCGCCAAAGACTTGACCTCGGGCACATCTAATCCTTGGACACAAAGTGTGCAGTCACACAGTTAAGAGGCTTCGTCCCGACGATAGATCGGTCAAATCCCCATCGCGTGCAAAGGTTCTCCATATCAAAACGGGAACGAACGCAGAGAACGCGGAAGGTAGATCAGTCGGTCAAGGAACCATCGATCGGGGCTCCGACATCGATCGCATCCAATTCCCGTCTGAGGTTCTCAATGTTCAGGCCGCCATTTCTGGTAACGAAATCGGATTGTGCTCGGTGCCAGAGGGGCTCGGCTTCCTTGTGCAATCGCCTGCCCTCCGGGGTAAGCTGAATGATGCGAGCCCTGCCATCGGTGGGGGATTGCGTGACTTGGAGGAAGCCATCGCGCTCGAGAAGGCCCACCATCTTTCCCATTGCAGTTCGTTCTATATCGAGCCTTTCCGCAAGCGTGTTGATATTCGCCCCACCAGCCTCGTTTAACGCTGCAAGGATCAAAAATTGTGTGATTCGAAGTCCGCTGGGCTCAAGATAAGCGTCGTAGAAACGGGTGATCTGGCGGCTTGCCTTCCGCATGGCGGAACAGGTGCATTGGTCAATCGCCAGCGGTTGGTTAGCTGTGAGCATTTCCATTTCCTCAAAATTCCGTTCACTTCGAATGCCGCGGGCAAAAGATTCGAAAATCTCCTGCCTGCGGCTTTTATAGCTTTGCGCAACAATTCCAGAATCAGAACATGCCTTCCGGCAAGTGGATGTAGCCCGGTTGTTCATCGGAGAGAGTGGTCTTCAGCACTTTCGTTCCATGGTCGGCCATTACTTCACTCTTGCCGGCCGCCAGAGCGTCGTAGGTTTGGCGAACCACGTCCTGAGGGTCAGCCTTGGGAACGTCGATCCCCTTGGTCAGGTCGGTGTCCAGGAACCCAACATGCAATCCAAGCACCTTGATTCCACGTTCAAGCAGGTGATGGCGCAGCTGGTTGGTGAAACTCCATGCCGCGGCCTTCGAGGCAGCGTATGGCGTCAGAATGGGTCGCGGAAGCCAAACGATGTCCGACAAGACGTTGATGATCGCCGCCTGCGCCTTGTTCGATAGAGCTTGCTCGAACGCCTGAGTGACGCGCACCACGCCATAGTAGTTCGTATCGAACAGATGCTTCGACTGCTCCTCGACGTCGCCGGAAAGCGGCCCATCGATCAAAGCGGCGATGCCTGCATTGTTAACGAGGATGTTGGTGTCGGTGGCGAGAGCCGCGGCGGCAGCGATAGACGCCTTGTCCGTCACGTCTATCTTAACCGGGATGATACCAGGCTCGTTGAAGCCTTCGATATTACGCATGCCTGCGTAGACTTTGGTCGCACCGCGGCGGACTGCCTCGCGAGCAAAGGCAAGGCCAAGCCCTCGGCTTGCGCCGGTAACGAATACTGTGTTTTTGGCGACGTCCATAACTGGGTTCCTTTCTGAGGATTGGGAGCCAGACCGATGTTCGATCCTTGGCTGTTGGTTGTGGTTGTTCAGAAGAAGAGGCTTTCTGAAATTTTGCCCTCGAGGGCGCCCCTGAGGTGAGACGACAGGGCAATGACCGAACCGAGAGGGCTCATCCTGACGCTAACCCGTGGAACCGATCCATCGGCGTTGCGATCAACGAGAACTGTGGCATTCAGCTTCTCGCCGCTTGTCAGCTCCGCATGGTATTCAAGAACGAGGCGCGAACCGACGGTTTCCAGGAACGTCGGGGTCTGGGAGACGTAGAATGTGCCGACTGTATTGACGGCAAGTTTGATCGCCTTGCGCCCGATTACGGTTTCACGGAGGACCGAGCTGGTGAGCTCGGCGTCTTCAGTCAGATCATCCAAAAACGGATGACGTTCACCTTCGTTATGCGACATCGTCGTATCTCCAATCTTCGCTGTTGCGTCGCTTAGACGAATGCAGCGCGGTTGTTGTTAATGAACTGCTTGACGGTGAGTGCCGGGGTGCCAGTGATCTTCTCAACCGCATCGTTTGTTCCTGAGAAGATGCCGTCCCGGTAATTTTGAGCCACTTCTACGAGGTGCTGGGTGAGGAAGGGTGGGAACTTATAAAGATTTTCCATCTTGTCTTTGAAGGCCGCTATAGAGGTCGGCGCGTATTCGATTTTCACGCCAAGAAGATCGCTGATGATTGCTGCAATCTCGGTGTGGTTCATCTCGACAGGTCCGTGGAGAGGATAGATCTTGCCCCCGTGACCCTCCGGCTTAGCCAAGAGGTGTGCGATTACCCGGCCTTGGTCGTCGGTGGGGATGGGCGCGTGGGTGCCGTTCTCGAAAGGGAATTCGATCTTTCGGGTGGCCCAGATCTCCCTGGCGAAATGTGGGTAGACAAGCCAGTCTGCAAAGAAGGTCGGGCGAAGGTGGGTTGTCGGAACACCCGACCAGTCAAACACCCGCTCCGAGACCCAATGATCTTGCGCCGCATGGCTCGTCGATTCACGGCGGGCTGAGATCTGAGACATGTTCACAATAGCGCAGACGCCGGCTTCCTTGGCGGCTTGGGAGAAATAGGCGGCGGCTCCGACGATACCGGGAGCGATCGGATGCAAGAAGTAGGCAGAGTTGATGCCCTCCATGGCGGCGCGGATTGCGTCGATATCGGTGAAGTCGCCGACCGCGGTCTCGATGCCACGCTTTCTGAAGGCCGCGGCGCGCTCGTCATCGGAACGGACGTAGGCCCGAACGGTCTTTCCCATCTTCAATAGTTCTTCGATTGCGGCCGAGCCGGTTCTCCCGGTGGCGCCGCTAACAAGTATTTCGGCTGCGCTCATGACATTCACTTCTCGTTGTAGAAAGCGAGCATATGCTCTCAATGCAAATTGATATAGGAGCATATGCACATATCGTCAAGAGGAATTTTGGGGAGGCATTGAGAGTGGCAGCTTTTTGTCGGTTTTTCCTTGCCCGGCCTCCGGCGACTGCGTGTCTCAGTCTCATCTACGCCTCGACTGAAATGGAAGGGCGCAAAAGAGGGAAGGCCGGCAGAAAACGTCAGCGAGCGCTTGCAAAAAAATAGCAGGCACATGCTCAAGGGCCTGTTGGTATCTCCGGAGCGTTCTTCCTCGTTCCCGCATCAAGGCAAACACGAGACGTTGATGGAGAGACGTTGTGGGCTGAAAGTTGCCAACTGAGGTCTCTTCCTACCAGACCGCTCCGGGTTTCATCCCCTAGCGTCTGTAACCGCAACGTCTGCGGCGAATGTCACCAAGGATTGCAATGTTCTCGTTAGGACCTGAAGCGGCTCGAAGTTGCTGAAGCCGGGTCAATGCAAGGCGTCGTCTCCGATCACAGCGCCCAAGGAGGAAGAGAAATGGCTCACAGCCGGTTCGCCAAGCTCTCAAAGGTCAAACTTCATTTTGTCGAGGAAGGTGTCGGCGGTGCCGAGGTAGTTATCCTCCTTCATGGATGGCCGCACACCTCGCACACTTGGCGGCATGTGATTCCCCAACTATCACGAGCCTATCGGGTCATTGCTCCAGATATGCGGGGGTTAGGGGACAGCTCTCGACCAGCCCATGGTTATGACAATGGGACTGTGGCAAATGATATCATCGAGTTGATCGACCTGCTTGGCATCGACACCTTCTATCTCGTGGGCCACGATTGGGGTGGGCCGGTGGCGTTCGCGGCTACGTTGCTTGCGCGCGAGCGGGTCAAGAAGCTGGCCCTGGTAGACGCGGTGCTTGCCGGTGACGGACGTGTTGCAGGGAGTGGCCAGGGTGGCGCCCGTTGGCATCACCTCTTTCACCGGACACCGCACCTTCCGGAAGCGCTCACAGCCGGCCAGGAATCGATTTATCTCAGTTGGTTCTATGATGAATACAGTGAGCGCGCAGGGGCCGTCGGACCCGAGGATATCGCCGAGTATGTGCGTTGCTATTCACAGCCGGGTGCGATGCGTTGCGGGTTCGAATATTACCGAACGATTGAAGAGTCCGCCGCGTTCGTGACTGGCCATATCGAGCGTGGAGGCAAGCCAACGCTTCCCGTATTGAGCGTCGCAGGCGGTGCCGGGAGAGGGCGAGCGACTGAGGCGCAGGATAGCATCGGTAAGCTGGTCAATAAACTCGATGCCCATATAATCTCCGATTGTGGTCATCTGGTCCCGGAGGAGGCGCCTGACGAGCTCTCTGCACTACTTCTTTCATTCTTCAAAGACTAGCCGATAGGCGTTGGGGGCAAATTTAGATTTGCCAACCAAGCCCGCAGCGAAGCCCTAGAGTATCATTCGTCAAAAGGCGCCCCATTAAGGACGTCTTGCGCATCAGGTATAGGAAGAGGAGACCGCGAGTTCGCGATACATGTGCAAATGTGTACGAAGTGGGGGTAGGGTTTCTTGGTGTCGAGTTCCTCACAGAGCAGCTCATGGAATCCACGCTTGAACCCTAGTCGGGGATAGCGCCCCACGATTTCCGCGACATCTTCTTCGTGCAGCCCTGCATTTGGAACTCCAACCACGTCATAAAGTAGACCGAGCTCCATGATACGGGCTTCGTCCTCCTTGAACAGGTTAAGGTCCCAGGTATGCAACGCGATGTTGCTCCAGACTTTCCAAGCGCGATCGCTGTCTACACCCTTTTCGATAAGAAATTTTCGCGCCGCGTGAGCACCCTCGACTTCGAAACGGCCAGGTCCACGGCCGAGTTCGCTGAAACCTAGGTCATGAAGCGTCGAGGAGAGAAATATAAGCTCGCGGTCGGCGGTGGAGTTTTCCTTTGCCGCAAATAGCTCGGCAAACCAGTAGCATCGCATCACGTGGTTGAAGAGCATTGGTGTGAGATTTGCGCGTGCAAGCTCTTCTGCGTCTCGAGCAATACCAGAATCGGGCGCACTTATATTTTTGAGCATTTGTTCGTCTCAGCTTATGTTTGGGGAGTGTTGTTTAAGCTTGGAGAAGTTTCTCGTCAGGCCGGCCTAGCGCCATTTCTTGGATACTTCGAGCCCATGGCTTCCGATCCGCAGAGAACACGCTTCGTTGTAGCTTATGCTTCCGCATTCGGATCGTCTTGCATGAAACGCTCAACTTGGAGGCCGATTTCAGAGGCTTCATCCGCTGATCGACGGCGGGTTCATCCCAATTTCTTCATGATTATACGAGACCTGGGCAGCAAGCTTCCCTAAACAATGTCACATAAAAAAACGTATATACGCAGAATATTTCAATGATCGCGGTGGCTCGCTCTTAGGGCTCCAGCATCAGCATAAGATATGCCGCAGAAAAAGTGGCTTCAGTCAGTGCATCTCACGCCGGGATTTTAAAGAACGGTACGTCGAACCAAACCTTGCTGGAGAACTGAAGTGGAAGGAAGTTTATACTTCGGCCAGTTCTCGATTGCGCCTTCCCGCCGAAGTCTGGTTCGGGATGGGAAGTCAGTCTCGCTGGGAAGTCGCGCGATCGATATTCTTCTATTTCTCGCGACGGATCCGGGCACAGTAAAATCTAACTCCGAGATTGTGCGGCATGTATGGCCACAGACCTTTGTTGACGAGGCAAACCTGCGCGTCCACATGTCGGCTCTTCGCAAGGCGCTTGGCGACAATCAAAGCGACCCGCAATTCATCGTCAATCTTCCGGGGCGCGGCTACACTTTCATTGCCCCCGTTGAGGTCAGATCGGAACCCGGCCCTTCAGAGGTGAAACCCTCCGAAACGCCAAGCCCCGTTCTCAATGAGCCCAGTTCCGGCATATTTGGCCGCGATGAAGTCATAGAATCCGTCTCCAGGCAGCTTGCACGGACACGCTTGGTGACTGTTGTCGGACCGGGAGGGATCGGCAAGTCGACAGTCGCTAGGGCCGTCGTTTCAAAATGCGGCAGCCAAACAGAGGTCGTCTGGATCGATCTGTCCGAAGTTGGAAAGGACGATCTCGTCCCTACAATTGTTGCCGGCGCTCTTGGGGTAGCATCCCGGTCGGACAATGTCATTCGCGCCATCGCTTCATTCCTCCACGAGCGCGATATTCTTTTGGTGCTCGATAGCTGCGAGCATTTGGTAGCCGGAGTGGCCGAACTGGTCGAAAAGCTGCTCGCGCAAGCATCCGGTTTCAAGATCCTGGCGACTAGTCGCGAACCGTTGCGGGCCGATGGGGAACGGGTCCACAGGCTTCTTCCGCTGGGACTATCGGAGCGTGATGTTACAGCTGAAATCGCCTTACGGTCGCCAGCCGTACGATTGTTCGTCGAGAAGGCCGACGCATGTCTCGGCGGCTACAAGCTCACCGATGATGACGCCGTTCACGTCATTGACATCTGCACTAGACTGGACGGCATCGCCTTAGCGATCGAGCTCGCCGCAGGTCGTCTGGAGACCATGGGAGTCGCGGCGCTGTCGCGGTCTCTCTCAGATGGCTTTCGTATCTTGACACGCGGCAGACGAACGGCGATGGCGCGTCATCAGACCCTTCGCGCTACACTTGACTGGAGCTATCTTATTCTGTCGCCTGCCGAGCAGGCGGCTCTCAGGCAGCTTTCGGTGTTACCGGGCTGGTTTTCCGCCGAACTCGGTGAGGTGTTAATCGGCGGCGACGAGGCGGGTGATCTTCTCGCATCATTGGTGGCTAAATCGCTCGTCGTTGCAGCGATCTCGACCAACGACACGTTGTACCGGCTTTTGGATACCACACGGCTGTACGCCGGCGAAAAGCTTCGAGAAACCGGCAATCGGCCCAAGACGATAAAATGCCTCGCCGGTCACTTAGTCGGCGTCTTGGAGGCTGCGGAACGAGAGCTCTATACGACGACCGCGAACGGCTGGTCGCGGGATTTTGCCACCTATGTACCACCGCTTCGAGCCGCGCTCGATTGGACTCTCGCGGCTGGCGGCGATCAGCGTTTGGGTGTGAGACTCACTATCGCAGCCCTTCCGCTGTTCTTCCAACAATCCATGTTGGACGAATGCCTTGCCGCCGTGTCGATGGCGATTAAGTTTTTGGAGAACGACCCTGGGACAGATGAGACGAGCCGGATGAAGCTGTACTCTGCGCTCGGGTGGCCTCAACTGCGCTCCACGGACGCACCTGAATATGGCTTCGAGGCTTGGTCGACCACGCTACGGATCGCAGAAAAGCTCGGTGATGTCGACCATCAGCTTCGTGCCATCTGGGCGCTTTGGGTCGACGCGATTAACAAAGGTCAACCGCGTGCCGGGGCCAAGATGGCGGAACGCTTTGTATTGCTTGCCGCTAAGTCGCCCGATCCAACTGATTCCATCATCGCCCGACGTCTTCGCGGTGCCAACAGGCATTGGATTGGGCAACACGAGCAGGCAAATCGCGATCTAACCGGCATGATAGCGGATTATTCCGAAATCTCGCCCGAGCGACACGCGATCCGCTTTCAATTTGATCAGAATGTCGCCGCGAGAACAATCAACGCGCGTTGCCTGTGGGTTTTAGGCTTCGAAGATGAAGCCTTCAATGAGGTGGAAACTGCGGTTCGGTATGCCAAGGACATTGGCCATACATTATCGCTCAGTAATGTGCTTGCTGAGGCCGCGTGCCCTCTCGCACTTCTTTCTGGACGTTACGATCTCGCAGCCAACTATATTAGAGATCTGCGCAAGCATACAAAAGCTCTCTCTCTTGACGTGTGGCACACATATGCGGACTGCTTTGAAGCAGAGCTAAAACTTCATTCCGGGCAATATGACGAATGCTTGGCCCAGCTGCGTCCCGCAATGCGCGTGTTGCGGAACCAGGGCTTTTTGTTATTCCAGACAATCTTTTTGGCTGTTGACGCACAAGCGACGGCCGGGTCCAGAAGGCCCGAAGAAGCCCAGCAGGTTATCGGCTCCGCAATCGCGCAGTGCCTGTCATCTGGGGAGCGCTGGTGCTTGCCCGAGCTTTACAGGATCCATGGTAACCTGCATCTTCAATCAAGTAGTCGAAATGCCGGATCGGCAGCGGAACGTTGTTTCGGTCAAGCAATGCGGGTCGCGACAGAGGACGGAGCTGTCGCTTGGCAAAGGCGTCTCAGTTCGGAAATTCAACGGGACCGAGTCCCTCTTTCCCTCGTAGCTCGTTCGCATTGAGCGTGTTGACTCCGCCAGCTTTCGACAGCGTTAGATAAACGATCCTGTTTACATCTTTTTACATTACTGAACTCGTGGATTCCCGTCATGGTAGCCATACTGCTTCAGCTGGAGGAATTCACATGGACGGCACAACTCCTATCCGCCTCCTCATAGCGTTATCGGACGAGCGTGATCAGCTGTTCAACAGCGAGTATATGGTTGCACGGATTGCGCCGCCATATTACCTATTCAAGGACAGGTCTGCTGACGTGGCCTTAGCCTCTCCTCTTGGTGGTCCGCCAACGTTGGCGCCAGACATCCGACAGCCTTCGCGCGAAGATCTGCACGTAAAGCGCTTTCTGTCCGACCGTACCGCTCGCGACGACCTTGCTGATTGCCTTCCGATAAACCAGGTGGTCATCGAGGATTTTGACGCTGCCTTTTGCATCGGCATTTCGGGTTCGATATGGGCGACAAGCGAAGGTGGGTTGGCCCCTACGGTCCGGTCCTTTTTGGATCAAGGGAAGCCCGTGGCGGTCGTCCCCGGTCGCCGACTAGATCTGACGTCGGACCGCCCCAGGGGGGGCGTCTTGATTGTCTGCGATACCAAGGATTCGCCTATACTTGCGGCGCACGCCCTTTTTAAAGTCGCATCTGTCAGACGTCGGCTTCTTGCGTAGGCCGTATAGCCCGCCAGCTCTGGATTGTTGAAGACCACGCTTCATCTCAACTGGATGTCTTCGATCCCCGCATACTCGCTCTGATTTGCATCAATTTACGACGCTTTACTCGTCCAGTCTCCGGGAGTGCGTACAGTCGTCATCGTTGGAGGAGCGATCGTCAGCGAAGGATTTAGCGATGAAAAATCGAACGAGTTCCTTTTCGTCGGAGACAACGCGTCGACAGTTGCTGGTCGCTGGCAGTGTGGCTGCAGCAGCGCTGGCGCTTCCAGGCGCGGCATTGGCCGCGACGAAAAAGATTAAACCTCACGAAGGGATAAGCATCATGTCATTCATCAAGACAAAAGATGGCACGGAAATCTTCTATAAGGACTGGGGTCCGCGCGAAGCGCTACCGATTGTCTTCCATCATGGATGGCCGTTGAGCGCCGACGACTGGGATGCGCAGACAATGTACTTCCTGGAGAAGGGTTATCGCGTGATTGCCCACGACCGCCGTGGCCATGGTCGCTCTTCGCAGACCTGGACAGGCAACGAAATGGACACTTACGCGGCGGATGTGGCGGCTCTGACCGACGAACTCGACCTGAAGAATGCAGTTCATATCGGCCATTCCACGGGGGGAGGCGAAGTCGCGCGCTACGTCGCCCGGGCGAAGCCTGGACGAGTCGGCAAGGCAGTCCTCATCGGCGCGGTGCCACCCGTCATGCTGAAATCCGACAAGAATCCGGGCGGTCTTCCCATTGACGTCTTCGATGGGCTGCGTTCGGCGCTGTTGGCGAATAGGGCGCAGTTCTATCTGGAGCTGCCGAGTGGACCATTCTACGGCTTCAACCGCCCAGGGGCGAATGTTAGCCAGGGCGTTATTCAAAATTGGTGGCGTCAGGGAATGATGGGCGGTGCGAAGGCCCACTATGATTGCATCAAGGCCTTCTCCGAAACAGATTTCACTGAAGATCTGAAGAAAATCACGGTGCCAACCTTGGTAATGCATGGCGACGACGATCAGATTGTTCCTTACGCGGATGCTGGTCCTCTTTCAGCCAAGCTGCTCAAGCACGGCGAACTCAAGACCTACCACGGGTTCCCGCACGGGATGTGCACCACGAATCCCGATGTAATCAATCCTGATCTACTCGCCTTCATCAAGGCCTGACCAGAAGAGCGCGGCGCACGCGCCGCCGCGCTTGCTTTCTACAGCAATCACCGGCGTTCAACGCCTAGAAAGTTTTTGTTGCCCGTTCAAATGCCGATCAAGAGGGGAAATTGTTATGGCTGACGAGTCCAAATCGCTCACAACGGCGGCGGGCGCGCCTGTCGTCGATAACTTCAACATCGAGACCGCCGGTCCAAGAGGGCCTGCGCTTCTTCAGGATGTCTGGTTGATCGAAAAGCTCGCGCATTTCGACAGGGAGGTGATTCCTGAGCGACGCATGCACGCGAAAGGGGCAGGTGCATTCGGCACCTTTACGGTCACTCACGATATAACCAGGTTCACCAAGGCCGCTGTCTTTGCAAGTGTCGGCAAGAAGACAGAGATGTTCGCCCGTTTCTCGACGGTCGCCGGCGAACGCGGTGCGGCGGATGCCGAGCGTGACATCCGGGGTTTCGCTTTGAAATTCTATACTGAGCAGGGGAATTGGGATCTTGTCGGAAACAACACCCCGGTCTTCTTCTTCCGAGATCCGCTGAGGTTCCCTGATCTCAATCACGCGATCAAGCGAGACCCGAGGACGGGGATGCGCAATCCGGAAAGCAACTGGGATTTCTGGACGTCGTTGCCAGAGGCGCTACATCAGGTGACAATCGTGATGAGCGACAGAGGTTTGCCGAGAACATTCAGACATATGAATGGCTTTGGAAGCCATACATATAGTTTGATCAACGCTGCGAATGAGCGCTTTTGGGTCAAGTTCACCTTCAAGACTCAGCAAGGAATCCAGAACCTCACTGACCAAGAGGCGACCTCTCTCCTTGGGAACGACCGGGAAAGTCATCAACGCGATCTCTTCGATAGCGTCGAACGTGGTGAATTTCCGCGTTGGACCATGTACATACAGATCATGCCGGAAGCTGCCGCAGCATCTCACCCGGTAAATCCATTCGATCTGACGAAGGTCTGGCCTCATGGCGACTATCCTTTGATCGAGGTTGGATATTTCGAACTCAACCGCAACCCTGATAACTTCTTCGCACAGGTCGAACAGGCCTCCTTTACGCCCGCAAGCGTTGTGCCGGGGATAAGTTTTTCTCCCGACAAGATGTTGCAGGCGCGACTGTTTTCGTATGGTGACGCCGCGCGCTATCGCCTGGGTGTGAACCATCATCAAATTCCGGTCAATGCGCCGAAGTGTCCGCACCATTCCTACCACCGCGACGGGGCCATGCGGATCGATGGAAATCACGGTCCGACCCCTAGTTACGTCCCGAACTCCCAGAACGAATGGGCAGAACAGCCAAACTTCCGGGAGCCCCCGCTCGCCATAAGCGGAGACGCGGACCATTGGGATCACAGGGTTGATGTCGACCATTTCGAGCAGCCGGGTAACCTCTTCCGCCTGATGTCCCCACAACAGCAGCAGGTGCTTTTCCAAAACACGGCAAGGGCGATGCAGGGTGTCTCGATGGCAGTGCGACAAAGACATGCGGCGAATTGTACCAAGGCCGACCCTCGGTACGGAGCTGGCATAGCTCAGGCGCTCGGACTGAACGAGCTGGATGCGGCCGAGTAATTACTAGGCCCGCATCCCTGCCGAAGGGGATGCGGGTGCGTCACGTTTCAAATTGAGGAGAGGACTATGGAAGCCACACCAAGCGTAATCGCGGGGATCAAAATTCCCGACAGTGCAATGGCAAAGGCGACAACCGAGCTGGTTCGCGACACTGAAACGGTCTTGCTATTCCATCACTCAAGACGTGTCTTTATTTGGGGATCTCTCACGGGGAAGCGCAAGAACTTGAGCTTCGATCCCGAGCTTCTGTATGTCGGCGCGATGTTCCACGACATGGGTATAATGGACAGCTATGCCAGCGAGACGGAGCGGTTCGAGGTCGATGGCGCGAATGCCGCCCGGAATTTTCTCGCGGCCTACGACGTTTCGGAACGCGATGTCGACGACGTGTGGGACTCCATTGCCCTTCACACCACGCCCGGCATTCCCCAGCATAAGCGGCCGACGGTTGCTCTCGTCACGGCTGGGGTGGAGATGGACGTCATGGGTCTGGCCTATAACGACTTTTCCGCAGATGAACGCGCCGAGGTCTGCGCTTGCCACCCTCGCGGGTTGAAGTTCAAGCACGGCATCCTGTCGAGCTTTTGCCTTGGCACCATCAGGAAGCCGGAGACCACCTTCGGCAACGTCAAGGCGGACGTACTCGAGAAGATGGATCCGACCTACAAGCGCGGAAACTTCGCCGATATCGTGCTCAATTCGCCTTGGGAGAGCTGAGTTCCCCGCAATCCCGAAGGCGCCTGTGGGTGGTGCGGTTACTGCTGCATCATCCACGACTTTAGAATTCGAAGACGCAGCCTTGTCGGCACAATCGTTACAATCGTAAAGAGAAGGGCACCCAGATGACCAAGACCTGGTTTATCACTGGGACCAGTAGCGGCTTCGGCCGTCAATTGACTGAGTTATTGCTGGAGCGCGGCAATCGCGTGGCCGCAACGGTGCGCAACTCCGTCGATATCGCGGACCTTAAGGCCCGTTATGGTGATAGGCTATGGGTTGGAAATCTGGATGTCACAGACGCTGAGGCGATCAGCAGTGTCGTCACAATGGCATTCCACGATCTTGGCCGGATAGATTTTGTCGTCAGTAACGCCGGCTATGCTCTCTTTGGGGCGGCAGAAGAGTTGGGTGACGCTCAGATTGAGCGCCAGATCGACACCAATCTGTTAGGCTCCATACGGCTTGCGCGAGCGGTTATTCCGCACCTACGTTCCCAAAGAGGCGGCGGTCGGATTTTCCAGATTTCCTCGTCGGTGGGCCAAGCTGCCTACCCGACCATGGGCGTATATGCCGCCACGAAATGGGGAATCGAGGGCTTTTTCGAAGGGACGATCCCGGAGATCGCAGCGTTCGGTATAGAGGTCACGCTAGTGGAGCCCGGTGCATCCCGGACGAACTTCGCGGGGTCGAGCGCGGACGGCGCGCCGGTCCTAGATGTCTATGATCAGACAGGTGCCGGTGACTTTCGACGCGCAATTCAGGCTGCCGGATTGAAGATGTTTCGCGGAGATCCACGCAAGGTTGCGGCGGCGATCATCGCGTCATCTGAAGTTCATCCTGCACCCAAGCGATTGACACTTGGAAGCGACGCTTACGAACTCGTGCACAGCGCTCTCGCCGAACGCCTCGCCGCCCTACAGTCTCAAAAGGATGTTGCTTTCTCTACCGATGTCGACGAGTGATCTCCTGCCCCAATTCAGAGAAAAGGCCCGGCGCGAGCCGGGCCTTTTCTGTTTCTCAACTCATTAAGCCGACGCGACAAACGCGCCTCGGTTCTTCGCGAGGAATTCTTCAACCGTCTCTGGAGCCTTACCGGTGACCTGACCGATTGCACCGTCGGTGCCGGCAAAGACGCCGTTCTGGTAGTCGATCGCGATGCACAGGAAATGCTGAGTGATATGAGCCGGGAGATTGTAAGAGCGAAGCCGGGCTTCGTATCCTTCAATAGTCGTCGGGCGATAGACGATCTTCTTTTCGATGAACGTGCTTAGCTTTTCGGCGATTTCAGCCTGGCTCAATTCAACAGGTCCGTAGAGAGGGTAAGTCTTCCCTGCGTGCTCCGCCGGGTTTTCCAGGAGAGCAGCAATGAAGCGCGCCTGGTCTTCGCCTGAGATCGGAGCGTGGTGGCCTTCGCCGTAAGGCAGTTCGATAAGACCTTCATTGACGATCACGTCTCTGACCCACGGAAAGGTGAGCCATTCGGAGAAGAACGTTGGCCGGATGTGAGCGGTGGGAACGCCTGACCAGTCAAACACACGCTCGGAGATCCAGTGATCCCGGGCGGCATGGCTCTTGGCCACTTCACGCGCCGAGATCTGAGACATGTTGACGATGAGTTCTACGCCGGCGCGCTTTGCCGCTTCTGCGAAATAGGCGGATGCGTCTACGAGTCGTGGCACAACCGGATAGCAGAAATAGGCAGCAGTTGTCCCCTCAAGTGCGCGCCTGACATCGTCGTGCTCCACCAGATCGCCAACAACAACTTCCGCACCCGCTTTCCTTAACGCATCGGCTCGCTCGTCTTCCTTGTGAACGAGTGCTCGGACCGAATGTCCTTTGTCCAACAGGGCTTTCATGGTGTGCTTGCCAGTTTTACCTGTCGCGCCGGTAATCAAATATTTCTTCGACATGTTTTCCTCATGAGGTTGTTCGGCGGCGTTGCGAGCCACTTGAAGTTTGCAACTCGACGCCGCCATTTAGATTACGAGTGACATCTATTTAGATGTTGGATATAATCTTATTTGTCAAGCTTGAGGGAGCGCGTTGTGAGGAAGTCCAATCTTGAAGCAGCCCAGACCCGTCGCGAAATCGTCGTGGCCGCGGCCGATGAGCTGCGCCAGCACGGGATCGCGGAGGCGAGTCTTTCGGATATCATGGCAGCAGCAGGACTGACGGCGGGCGGGTTCTACCGCCACTTTCGCAGCAAGGACCAACTTGTCGCGGAGGCTTTAGTAGCGGCAGGGGCGGATCTGATTGAAAATCTGAAGCTCGCTTTAGCGTCTGATGGCTTCAATGGTGCGGTCGATGCTTACCTGTCCAGCGCCGGGCCGGACGGCGCGGGCATTCCAAATTGCCCGTTCTCCGCGCTTGGCAGCGAGATTGCGCGCGCCGCCCCGGAAACTCGCGACGCTCTTACGCTGACGCTGGAGAACCTGCTCTCGACATTCGAAACGGGTACAACGGGAGGAAAACCGGGCCGTCGAAACGCTGTCGTCGCCCTTGCGACGATGGTCGGAGCTCTGACGCTCGCCCGTATCTCAACCAAAGCAAAGCTTTCAAGCGAGATCGTAGAGATCGTTCGGAAAGACGTCCATAGGGCGCCGTGAACCTTCAACGTCAATCGAACGCGTGCATGCCTGCAGTCACTGACGGGCGCGCCATAAGCTGCTCATACCAGCGGTTCAACAGAGAATGTTGGCTCCAGTCGATATTCGATGACATCGAACTAATGATTGTGACGGCCGGGATGTCGGCCACCGTGAAGCGGTCGCCCGCCATGTAAGGGTGCTGTCCCAGGTAGGTTTCCGCAACAGCTAATGCTGCGATGGAACGTTGATAAAGAACGGCTGCCCCGGCCGCGTCGCCAAAGCGTTCTAAGAGAAACGCGGTGTTACTGGGGACAACGACATCCGTGATGAAAAAAAAGAAGCGTTCGAGTGCTCGTGCTCGTTCCCTTGGATCCGAAACTGGCAGAATGGTGTCCGGCTGCATCTCGGCAGCATAAAAAATAATCGCATTCGATTGAGCCAAGACGAGCGGCTGCTCTCCTTGATTGTGGTCAATGAGCGTTGGGACCTGTCCACTGGGGTTAAGGTCGAGATAGCCAGCTGTCTTGTGTTCGCCACTGTGAAGGCGAATTTTCCGGACTGAGTAAGTGGCGCTGACCTCCTCGAGCGCTATGGCTGCGCGAATGCAGTTTCCGGTCTTCGCTCCAAGCAGCTCGATACCATTTTTTGCTGAATTTTCCATGTGTTGGGGTCAACCATTGCGTTGTTTCTTTTTCGGCCTGTTCTCTGCCCGGGACAAGTGTGGCCGATCGGTGCCCGTTTGAGAAGAGTTCGCTGATTGCAGCGCGCAGAAGAGGCGCCTTTTGTGAAATAGGCCGTCACGTTTCGACAAGACCGTGGTGGATGACATCCGATATTTCTGCTTTGGAAGTCGTCACTCGGTCTGCAAGCGAGGAGTGCACGATCGACTAGCGAAACAGATTGGTCCGGTTCTTATAGAATGGAAGACGAAGAACAGTTAGATAACCCCATCTGGTACTCGTTGGCGACCCAGCACGCCAATCTCGGAGAGGCGCGGGGAATGGCTGCGCGCTATATGCCATCAATAGCTCGATTTGCGGGGCTGCAGAACGGATCGGAGAGCGCGTTCGCCGACCTGGCCGATATCACTTTGGCCGGTGACACTGTGGCTCTGTTCACGGCGAGGACGCTTCAAGTTCCTTCGAACTGGACGCTCGTGCGCCATCGTCAGATCGACCAGATGATATGCCTTTCACCTCCTCCTTTGCTGACTGTGGAAGCTGAAAAGTTGACCGAAGCCGATGTTCCCGAGATGGTTTCGCTGGTTGAAGCGACAGAGCCAGGTCCGTTTGGTAACAGGACTATAGAGATGGGGGACTACTTCGGAATACGATCTGACGACGGAAGTCTAATCGCGATGGCGGGCGAGCGCCTTTCCCTGTCGGCATTCGTTGAAATCAGTGCGGTCTGCACGCATCCCGATTATCGTGGAAAGGGGCTCGCAAAGGGACTCATCTCCCTTCTGGCAAACCGGGCGTATGAGCGCGGCAGAGCATCATTCTTGCATGTGAAGACCGAAAACGAAGCTCGCCTCGTCTATACAAAATTGGGATTCAGTCTGCGCACTGCTATCGATCTCACAGTGCTCACTCGACAATGACTCAATCCTTGGTCTGTCAAGGAGCGGATATGTGCAATTACACATTTATAAAGCTTTACTTCAGTTTACATGCGGGTCGACCCAAACGGATCAAGATTGCGAGGTTCCTGTCTTCGAAAGGTGGCCGGACAATCCCTGCTTTAACAGATAAAGGATATCGGAATGGACGAGCAAGATCTTGACGCAGAGAAGCCCGGTCATCACGGGTTAGAGGTAAACCGACGCGCTCTCTTGTTGGGCAGTCTGGCGGCCTCGGGAGTTGCCGTTCTCGGCACCGCGTCTTCCACGGAGGCCAGCAGTGTTAAAGGAATACAGTACCTAGAAACGTCGCACGGAAGGCTTGCCTATCAAGTCGACGGGACGCTCAAAGGGCATCTGCCGTTGCTATTACTCCAGCGTTTCCGTGGAACGATGGATGATTGGGATCCGATTTTTATCGCTGCTTTGGCGAGAGACCGACAGGTCATCCGTTTCGACAGTGCTGGCGTCGGCCGCTCGGAAGGGACCACGCCGGATTCAATTCCCGAAATGGCCAAGATCGTCAACGAAGTCGTCGTGGCTTTGAAGCTGCCCAAGGTTGATCTTCTGGGATGGTCCATGGGCGGCTTCATCTCTCAGGAGTTCACGCTGCTTGCTCCGGAGAAGGTGCGAAGACTGGTCATCACGGGTTCGGGCCCGGGTGGGGTTCCCGAGGGGCCACAAGCAGATCCAAAGGTAATCGCGGTCTCGGTCAAGCCATTCAATACAGACGACGACTTCCGTGTCCTGTTTTTCACTGATACCGAAGCTGGCGTCGCCGCAGCCCGCGCCAATGCGGCCAGATTGCATGCTCAGAAAAATATCGGCCCACTTACAACCAGCGCTGCCTTTATGGCACAGGGCGCCGCAATTCAGAAATGGAATGTCCGCGGCGTCCGTGATCGCCTTGCCAACCTGAAGCTTCCAATCCTGGTAGCGAATGGCATCTCCGATGCCATGGTTCCATCCTATGGTACATATGTAATCGCGCATGAAGCGCCGAACGCCAAGGGCCTTCTGTATCCCGATGCCGGGCACGCGTTCCTTTTCCAGTACGTTCAAGAATTCACAAACGAAGTCAATAAGTTCCTGTCTGTATAAAGAGTACCGGTAAAGCCCTAGATACCCGTTTGAAGCTCTTTAAACAGCTCATGGACGGCATCATTCAGGTGGAAGAAATCTTCACGACTTCCAAATTGCGTGCGAGCAACTCTGCGGAGCGGGTGAGGCCGACTTCGATCGTAAATGCTTCCTGAGCAGCCCGCCAAAGTGGCGCGGCTTGCTTAAGTCGGGCAGTTCCGGCAGCGGTCAGATTGAAGGTGTGCGACCGCTGCCCCTTCCGTTTAGTCTTGAAAATCAGATCCTCGACGAGGAGCGGCTTCAAAGTCCTCAGGAGGGTCGTACGCTCCATGACCATGATTTGACCAAACTCGGCAACGGCTAGATCCGGGTGATGGTCGATTACGCTCAATGCGGAGAACTGAGATAGGGACAGACGCGCGGGCGCCAGATATCCATCATAAAGTCGAGTAATGTGCCGATTGCTTCGTCGAGACGCGAAACAATGACACTGATCGTAGCCAGGTGCCGTTGTCATATGAAGGTGCCTATGTCTAACTACACAAATACGTCAAGCTCGCCGTTTGACCACAAGGATAGCTGACTTTCAACGCGTGCTCCGTGAAAGCACTTTCGTGAAAGACATTCTCGCGCGCGCTGAGTAGGTTGAGGAGCCGCCGACAAGAAGGTCGATACTCGCGCCAATCGCCGGCAGATGTGCTCGCAACACCGCCTCCGCGATGCCTCATCTCGCGGCGCTGTCGACCTTGCTGCGTGCGCATGTAGCTCCCGCGGGATGCCTCTGACCGCGGGAGCTCTTTTCAAGAGCGAGAGCGCCGGCAACATCAATTTACATCGATTTACTCGTGTTTCGTCGGGAACGCTCACAGATTGCGCTGGAGCGTTAGATGGAGTGAATCCCGATGGATCAATTTGCTGTGGCGACCACACTTGCCGGCAGCCCTACAATCACGCGGGCAGCGGGAGCTACGGGCAAAAAGCTCGGAGAGATACTTCCCACATGCCGCGGGTGTCAGCTGATATCCACCCACACGAGACGCTGGAGTGGAATTGTCGCCACCGTGTTTCGGTTCGAAGCCCACATCAGTGACGCCGAGGTCTCCTACTCGTCGGGTCCACAGCGTCTTGTGGCTCTGGTCGAAGGCACAGGGGGCGAAGCAACTCTCGACCTAGCGTTCGACTCCGAGTCCGATGCGGAAGAGGTCTCGAATTTCGCGGTTTTCGGGCGACATGCAGTAACCGGACGCGGTTCGAGCAGAGGAAATTTCGCCCATCTTGTCATCGATTTTCAAAGCGCGGAATTGAACCCCGGCAACCGCACCATAGCAGACCCTAGAATTATGGGCTTGTGTCATTTGCTGGCGGTTGAACTGCGCGAGCACAACCGAGACAACCTCTCATACGGTGAAAGTCTGGTTAGGGCGTTGAGGGCGTTGCTGGCAAGGCGCGAGACGTTCACTCAAAGTGCTGCGCGAAACTCTCAGTTGTCGCCATGGCGTAGGCGCCGCGTGCGAGCTTACCTGGAGGAGAATTTATCCAGGAACATACCGGTAACCGAACTGGCCGAGATGATCGGCCTATCGCGGTCTCATTTCACCAGAGCCTTCCAGGTCTCATTTGGAGCTACGCCGCACAAATGGGTGCTGCTGGCAAGGTTAGAACGATCCAAAGTATTGCTCTTCGACGGTGGTATGTCGATTGCCGATATCGCCCTGGACGTCGGCTTTCTCGATCAGCCGCACTTTACACGCACATTTACCCGGCTCACTGGAATCAGCCCGATGGCCTGGCTGAGGCAGGCGCGCTCTGATTCCGCTCACGCTCAGGGCAACCATAGTGGCGGCATAGACCCCTCGATCATGACCGCGTTTGAGGACCGTTTTGACGGTTTTTCCCAATGAGTTCCGAACGGATCAGAGATTAATCCAAAAATCGATGAAGATGCCACTCCCGGAGCGAGAGGAACGAGGTGATGCCTGCGAGATTTTTTGAGGATGACGCGATAGAGGTAGGGCCGTCGCAGCGGCCCATCTTTCCGGGAAGCCCTGCCAGGCCCACTCATCCCAGAAATCGTCGCATTGTCTACGCAATCGTTGGCACCGTTCTTTGACTTGCATCAGGATTTGGGAATGCGCTGGTTCAGACGAACACCTCGTACCTTCTCGGGGCGCTTGGGGCAGACCCCGTAGAGGCTGCATGGATACCTACTGCCTACGTGATGACGTTCGTGACCATGAACCTTCTTGCCGTGAAGTTCCGCCAGCAGTACGGCCTTCGGCTGTTCACGATGGGCGGCCTCATCGCATTCTGCGTCGTCACCGGGGTTCACCTATTCGCCGTCGATCAGGCAAGGGCAGTGTACGTTCATGCATTGGCGGGCATAGCGGCCGCGCCCCTGCTGACTCTATAAGTATACTACTTCATGTCAGCGTTCCCGCCTAAGAAGGCCCTCAATGCCGCCGTCCTCGGGCTTGCCCTTTCACAGGTCGCGACGCCGCTCGCAAGGCTTTTTCCCGGCGACGACTTCATTCACGATCAATGGGTTACGCTATACTGCTTCGAACTTGGCCTGGGTATGGTGTGCCTGGCGGCCGTTGGGCTGATAAGGCTGCCGCCAAGCGAGCGCGAGCGGACCTTCGAGCCGCTTGATTTCATATCCTACCCGCTGATCGCGGTCGGAATGGCGCTTCTCACTGCGGTGATCGGCCTTGGCCGCTACGAGTGGTGGACGGATCGGGACTGGCTCGGATGGTGCCTTGCAGCGGCAGTGCCAATCCTGGTGCTTTCCGTTCTCTTCGAATCCTGCAGGACGCGGCCACTGCTCGACCTACGATGGCTGGGCTCCCAAGGCCCGTTCAGGTTCCTCCTCGTTGTGTTGGCGCTTCGCTTCGCTCTGGCCCAGCAGACGATCGCGTTCGGCATTCTGTCAAATTCCGGAGTCCTCAGTGTGAATACCCATGCGTTTTCCATCGTCCTCGTCTGCGCCGCAGTTGCGGGTTGCGTCGTGGCCGCGGCTGTCGTAACCCCGACGAACATTCTGTTTGTCGGGGCGACGGGGCTGGCGATTGCGGCACTGGCTGCATGGATGGAATCGTTTTCCACCAATCTCACCAAGGCCCCGGAGTTGCTGCTTTCCGAAGCGATGATCTCGTTTGCCACTACGCTCGCCGTCGGGCCCTCGATCGGCGTCGGTTCAGCGCGCTCAAACCTGACAATGCGACAGGGAACTTTACCAAGGTGCCGCAGCGTATTCCCGTACGTATCGCCATCGATCCAGGGCAGCCGCAAGCCGCGAGACTTGGTCCAGTCCAGGCATGTCGGTGGTGATGTTTGTCGATACGTCCGGTGGGATTGGTCCCTGCAGACAGTGATTACAAAACCAGCCTCCGCTCGTTTCATGAACACTGAATTCGTCAACCGCTGCGAGATCGCTCGGATAAAATCTGGTAGAAAAGAGCCCGAGTTGGTATCATTTGATCATAACGATCCTGAGGTTTCAGGATCTCTCGGCCGGCTGGAAATGCGGTCGACGCGGGCTTGGGACTTTTTAGGTCCGGACTGGAGGGGTTGACGTGCTTGCAGATCGAGTGTCCCAAGCCGTTGGCAAAGGGTTCAACATTCCACCGCCGCCTTCGGTGTCCATCAGGGTTTTCGGGTCGTCAGAAATCGCGTTTTCGCATTTCAAGAGCGTGGAATTGCAGCAAGGTCTTTCGGTCCCTTCTCCCCGCGACGAAGCATTCGTTTTCAACGTGCCTCTCGCATCGGCTCGATACAGTGTGGTGTCGATAGACGGCTTACGACAATCCGTTGTCCAAGACCCAGGAAAAGCTTATCTTTTCGACCTGACATCGAAGAACGAGGTCAGCTTGGACACGGCTTATGATAGCATCCGAATTCATCTGCCCCAGAGCACCATTGATGGAATGGCCTTCGAGAAGGGGCTTCCCCGTGTGGGCGGTCTTTGGTCGAGGCAGCTAGGACAGGAGGACAGGACGCTTTACCTTATTGCACAAATGGTGCTGCCGACTATTCTGGGCTCTGTTCAATTAACGACAGCATTTATGGAATACGTTGCGCTTGCCGTGCATGATCACGTTATCAACACCTATAGTGGCATGCAAAAGGCGGAGCGAGTGTCTGGAGGGCTGACGCCATGGCAAGCTCGTCGGACTTTTGATTTCATTGAGGCAAATTTGTCGAATGATCCATCAATTGCCGTCCTAAGCCAGGAATGCGGCATTTCTGCCAGCTACTTCGCGCGGGCATTTCGAACAACGCTCGGGATGGCACCACACCAGTGGATCACGAGGCGACGGGTCGAGCGGGCAAAGTCCCTAATGGCAGAATCAAAAGAGAGCCTGGCTGACATCTCGGCTGCGTGCGGCTTTGTAGACCAAAGTCATTTCGGGCGCCATTTTTTAAAGCTTGAAGGGACAAGCCCCGCGCAGTGGAGGCGTCGCCGGGTAGGTGGTTAGGGTGATTTTCGCTCAAGCGCGTGGCCTGGTTTTGCGGGAACGTTCCAAGTCATCTTTTTTCAGAGCTTGATAGCAAGGCCACGGCGCTATTAAACTTTTTTACTGGATGACAATTCGGTGCTTGACAGAGCAGTCGGTGACCTTGCCATCAAACGTTCGACCAAGCACTAGCGGGACTGTTGATATCGAGCCAGCCAAATGGCCGAAAGATCGTTTTCTCAAGGTTTATCAGCGAGCCGAATTTCTCTCTCGGGGATGTATCGGCGGGACAACCGCTCGCCCCACCTGTTCGGATTTCTGGCGCTCGCGCGGAAAGTGGCACGCACGTAGTTTTTCCAGCCTGCTAGCGGCTTTTGCTGCCCTTCCAAAGAGATGAATTGCGCTGACCGATCAGCCAGGTCGCCGCCCAGCACAATCGCTAGCTCGGCCTCGTCGGGCACGAGCGTTACCTGATCAACCAACGTCCAGAACACCTCAGCCGTCTCGGTCTTGCCATCCGCGCTCCTTGTGCTGACTGTTGATCCCGGCGTTGCGCCCAATCCGCAGCCGGTTCACCTCGCGCGTGAACTCGTCGCAGAATTCCTTGAAGAGCTCGGGCTCCATGAGATGCGTCCGGAGGCCGCTGAGCACTGAGGCTTCCAACCAATTCCATCAGCCTTGTGCTCCAAAGAAAACATGGCTATATATCTGGATATAGAACGGAGGCACGCGATGAGCAACAGTGCGCAGAAGAGAGCCCTCGACAACTATCGGTCCCGACTGACTGAGCGTGGCATCGCGCGGTTCGAGATCCAGGCGCTCGACGCCGACCGCGATCTGCTTCGATCCCTTGCCCGGAAATTGAGGGAGGACGGTCCGGAAGCTGGCCAGCTTCGCCGGACGATACAGCAGGCAGTGGCGGGTGAACCTCCGAAAGCGGGAGGCATTCTCGCCGCCTTGCGTCGCTCGCCACTGGTTGGCGCGGATCTCGACCTCAGCCGGCCGCGAGAAGAGGGGCGTAAGGTCGATCTGTGACGCGCTATCTGCTTGATACCAATATCATCAGCAACGTCGTAAAGCCGGAGCCGTCAGACTCGCTGCTGGCTTGGATGGGCGCGCAGAAAGACGACGACCTCTTCATTGCTTCGCTCACCGTCGCCGAAATCCGCCGAGGCATCTTGGAAAAACCCAAAGGCAAGAAACGTAGCGCCCTTGAAGCCTGGTTCGCCGGCCCCGAAGGTCCGCAAGCGCTGTTCGCCGGCCGCGTCCTGTCGTTCGACGAGAAAGCTGGCCTCGTCTGGGCCAGCCTTATGGCTGGCGGGAAGACGAAGGGACGTCCCAGAAGCGCGCTCGATACCATCATCGCTGCGATCGCCGAGGCCAACCACTGCGTCGTCGTGACCGACAATGAAAAAGACTTTGAAGACATTCAGATCATCAACCCGCTCCGTAGCTCTGGGGGCCAGGAGGTAGGCAGGTGACGATAGCTCGAACGGTTTGGCCGATTCACTTCGGGGATTTCAGCGGCACCGAGTTCGAGCGCCTCGTGTTCGCCTATCACCTTTGCGATGGCTGGACTGATCTCGCTTGGGTCGGCCAAACGGGAAGCGACCAAGGGCGCGACATCGTCGGCACGCGTCCATTCGACGACCAGCCGGACGAACGCACCGTTATTCAATGCGTCAATCGCGGCAGCCTGACTCAGGCAAAGGCCGAGAAGGATATGGCAGCCGCCGTCAAAGCTAAGACCGGCAAACCTGACGCTTTCAAGTTCGTGTGCCGCGGCAGTATCTCGGCTCAGCGGCAGGACGAGGTTCGCTCGGCAGCCGCGAAACTTGGTGTCCCGAAAGTTGTGATCTGGTCCGGTGTGGAAGTGTGAGGAGCATCTCTGACTTCGAGCCGAATTCCTCCTACGGCGCCTGGTGGAGGGCGTTCCGTTTCTCGACACCGAAACGGAACTACGTGAATTTGTTGACCAGTTCCCGGATATCGACGACGAGCAGGCCTTGGCCATGCTCGCTCGTGCATTTGATCGACCAGCTTTCCGAACAGCGTTTCATCAGGAGAGCAATCTTCCCGCTTTCCAGCAAGCAATCGACGACACCATTCGCGTTCTCAGCACGGGCATCTGAGCAAACACGTGAAGGCGTCGAAATCCATCGATTTCCATCGCTTCATCACATTCGCGACGCCGGCATCCGCAGCGCTCTGGAACTGACGGTCCATGAATTGGATCAGCTTCGCCGCAGATTCAAAACGCTGCTGTCCTCCGGCGAAATCAGGCCCTGCTGCCGTGGCAATCCCGATTGTCTAACCTTCATGCTCACCGACGGAGCAGCTCGCGAGATGGACCGGGCTCGCGATCGGGTGTTAGCCGCCTTCCGAAGGGCATATCCCTCTTTCAACGTCATCATCGAGTAGCGGCACGACGACAGGCTAACGTTGCGACAGCCCTTCTTTAGGCGACCAAACGACGACGTCGCGAAGGCGGCCGCGGAACGGATCGCCGAGCAGTGCCAGCCCGTCACGAAACAGGGCATATCGATAATCGCCCCTTCGATCCTCGCCGCCAGGCCGTCGTTATCTGCCGGCCCGAAGCCAACCGGCGGAAAGGTCGGTAGTTGAAGCGTGGGCGGTATGGCTCGCTCGTCGCCACCCCGAATGATTCCGGTGTGCGCGCTCAGGAATTCAGCTCCCGCCTTCTCGTCGATCGCAAACCAGCCGCAAGCCCATCTTAGACAAGCGCCGCGCTAGCGAAGCACTGATGCCGGGTCCGGCTCCGATGATTAGGGTGCACCGGTAGGGGAAGTCGGCCATTGAGTCCTCGAAGTTCGGTTCGGTCTAGACGGCCGTCAGGCCGCCGTCGACTGGAAGGTCGATGCCGGCAACGTAGCTGCTTAGGTCCGAGGCGAGGAATAAAGCTGCGCAGGCGATCTCATCGGGGTGCGCCAAGCGTGCCAATGGGGTCATCGCAATGATTTGCTTTCGGGCTTCGGCGGCGCCGTCTTCGGACGGGTACTGATCGTCGAACATGGGCGTTTCGACCGCGCCAGGGCTGATCACGTTGGTCCTGATCCCCCGTTCCTTGAGTTCGCTGGTCCACGTCCGAGCAAAAGACCGGATTGCTGCCTTGGTAGCGCTGTAGGTGCTGCGGCCCGGAATGCCCTTGTTTTTCCCGGCCGCCGCCACGAGGATGATGGAAGCCCCATCATTCAGATATGGCAGTGCCCTTTGAACGGTGAAATACGTGCCACGGGCGTTCGCGTTGAAGGTCTTATCGAAATGCTCGGGAGTCACCATGGCGGTCATCTGCTTTTCGACGAAGGCCGCGCCCGCAAAAATCACATCGATCTTGCCCTTTTTCGCAACAGCCTCGTAGAAACGATCGAGGTCATCGAGCTGTGAGATGTCGGTCTTTATGCCGGTGACGTTCTTGCCGATCTCCGCGACGGCCCTGTCAAGCTCCGCCTGACGGCGGCCGGCGATGAATACATAGGCGCCCTCTTCAACGAACCTCTGGGCGGTCGCGAGGCCGATGCCGCTGCTGCCACCCGTGACAACGGCGATCTTGTTTTCCAATAAGAACATTTGTTGCCTCTCTACTTGTGGGCATCGCCCGCCGCCGGATCCCGGCTTTGACTCAATTCCTCTCTCAGTCGTCCCACCTCCTGTTCCAAGCGTTCGATGCGATCGAGCGTGTAGTCGAAGCTGGTGGAATCCAGCGCTTGCAGGAAGGCCCAGACGGCCGCGACGGCACGGCGGAATTTTCCCTGCTCTGGGGCCGAATGGTTAGCCACGTTCGCCATCAGAGATCCCTTCGAGAAGTGGCGGCAAGGTTGGCTCCATGCCGACGTGTCGATTTCAGAGCTGCGACCAGCCCCCATCAACCGGCAGTTCGGCGCCGGTCGTAAAGGTCGCCTCGAACGCGAGGAAGACAACGGCCTTGGCGATTTCCTCCGACGTCCCGAAGCGCTTCATCGGAATAATGCCAAGCATGTGCTCCTTGACCTGCGTGCGCATGTCTTCCGAGGGCATCACCTTGTTGAGAATGCCCGTGTCGATGGGGCCGGGCGACACCGCGTTGACGCGAATCTCCTGGGGAAGCAGCTCGGCGGCGAGCACGCGAGTGAAGGATCGCAGCGCAGCCTTGGCAGCTCCGTATGTGGCTTGGCCGGCCAATCCCTTGACGTTGGCAACGGAGGTCGTGAGGACGACTGAGCCGCCCCGCTTGATCAGCGGCGTGAACTTCTGGACCGCGAAAAACGGTCCTTTGGCGTTGAGGTTGAACATCTCGTCGTAGATGGCCTCTGTCATGTTCGCGACAGGCGTTGGAATGCTGAACCCGGCATTGACGAAAAGCAGGTCGACGGTGTCGAACTCGGTCTTCACCTGGGCGGCGAGAGCGTCGATGTCGGTTAACGACCGCGCGTCGCTCGAAACCACTATGGCGGCCGCCCCAAGCTCCTTCCGCGCCGATTCAAGGCCCGCTTGCGAGCGACCCGTCACCAGAACGCGTGCGCCCCCATCGAGGAGCATCTTCGCCGTCACGAGCCCCATGCCACTGGTGCCCCCGATAATCACCACTTTTTTATCCAGGTACCGTGCCATGCATATTCTCCTCGCGATGCTAGTGGCGCTTAGCTGTTTTGAACTATTTGGTATGTTGATTGGGTGCGGCGACAGGGATCAAGCGCATTTCGTACTATCTGTTCCGAAATTAAGCTGGGCTGCGATCACTTCGCCGCGATTCGGCGCCCTTTCAGGATGCCGGGCTTAGGGAGACTGGACTCGGCAAGTCGACGCCGGAAACCTTGACGACTGCCTGCCACGCGGCTTCCTGGTTGTCGCGATCGTGGAGGTGTTGCTCGCGCTGCACTTCGATTGGGCCCGAGAACTTGCCTTTGGCCGAGGCGAAGAATTGGCCCGAGGCGTCGGTTCCAAATTCCGACGCCTGGATGTAGCGACTGGCCGCGGTCTCCGGCGTCTGATTCATGCCCGGGATGAGGTTCACGATCGGGATGAACACAAACCTCAACATCGGGCTGGCGCTTCGCACCACCTTGGTGGCGGTCGCCCCACCGGGCGAGACGGCGTACACGGCCATGCCGGAGGGCAGCCGGCGGGCCAGCGCCGCGACCCACCAAGTGATGATGAGCTTCGCGTCGGCATAAGCGTTGTTTGGCACATATTTCACGTCTGGCCCGTTGCGTATCAGGGCTTCAGCAGCGGCGGTTCGATCGCCCCGGAAGTGTTTGGCCGCAAAGGCGGGCAGATCAGTGTATTTGAACATGGGCACACCCCCGCGAGCAGGCTCCGCCCCAGCGATGACGATCCGCGCCTTGGGGCTCAGCAGATTGGCGCGGAGCAACCCGATAGTCAGTTGATGATGGCCGATAAGCGGAGCCTGCGAAGATTCGACACCCGCAGCGGTGAGCTTGCGCTGCTTAAAGGGAACCAACCCTGCATTGAGCAGTAAGAAATCGATTGGCCGATTTCGCTTGGCCAGTTCGGCGAGAGCAGATTGAACGCTGGACGGCTTGTCTAGGTCGAGCTCTAGCGGCGCGAAGACTTGTTTTTTGGTCTCCGTCGCGAGCTGCGCGGCCGCTTCCTTCGCGCCCGCCAGGCTGCGCCCGGTAATGATGACCTCACGGTAGCCCTTGGCGGCGAGTAAGCGGGCCGACGCATAACCGAGCCCGGAGGTGGCGCCGGTGACGAGAGCGATTGAATGTTCCATGGCGGCTCCGTGACCAAGGGTGAGCTCGGCGGAGCCCCACGAAATTAGGAGCCGCCTTGTCATTTTTGAACTATTTAGTTATATATTGATGCAAAGGTAGCGGTCAAGGAGTTTCAGACTAAATGTTTCAAAATGCTGAGAGGCCGCGCGGGCGGCCGCGTAGCTTCGACGAGAGGGACGCGCTGGACAAAGCGGTCCGGGTGTTCCGGTCGAAAGGCTACGACGGAGTAACGATTGACGATCTCGTCGCAGGCATGGGTGTGGGACGGCCGAGCCTGTATTCCGTCTTCGGGGACAAACGGGCGATATTCCTGCGCGCCCTTCGAGCGTATGCCGAGGCGAAGGGCGCGCGCGCTGCGAAGGCGCTCTTCTCGCCGCCGGCTCTTCGCGACTCGCTGGTCGGCTTCCTGAGGCACGCAGTAGAAGCTGCGACTGAGGAAGGGGCCGCACCAGGATGTCTATTGGTGTGCATCGCGCCCCTCGTAGACGACGCTGAGGTCAGGCAGTTCCTGCAAGACGCCATGGCTGGCGGGCTGGCGCTCGTGGAACGCCGTTACTGCGACGGGATCAGCGCGGGAGAAATCCCTTCTGACTTTCCCGTAACCGTGCGCGCGAGCCAGGTTCTCGACCTTTCCCGTGGTCTGACTATGCGTGCGCAGATGGGCACGCCGCGCAAGACGCTGCTCAAGGATGCCAACGAAGCGGCGGACTTAGTACTTTTGCCGCGGCCTGGAACTGTAGTGTCAGAAGGCTGATGTCGATGGCGTGACGAAAGCCGGGTCCGCAAGGTCCGGTAGGACACCCGAACGGGTATCGTCACAAATCGCTTGCCGATTTGTTAGCCCGCTTGGCGGGCCTTAAAAATGGAAAAGTCCCTATCCGGTCACCAGGTCAGAGCCCGATGACCGGAATCCATTACCCAATCGAAAGCCCCCTACATGAGCAGAACCTTGACGAACCACGTTGGTTCACCAATAATTATAGTGAACCAAGGATAGTTGGATGCCATGACTGCGTTCACCGTTCGCGTCTCAGACGAAACCGCCAGCAAGCTTGACCAGATCGCGGAAAAGCTCGATCGCTCCCGCTCGTATATGGCCGCTCAGGCGATTGAGGATTATGTCGCTCGTGAAGAGTGGCAGCTTGCCGAGATCGAAACCGGGTTGGCGGAAGCCAACCGGGGTGAATTCGCCAGCGACGACGACGTGGCGAAGGTTGTCGGGAAATACGTCAAGTCCGCACGCTAATCATGAGTCGGAAGCGCATTCGCTGGACGTTAAGGGCGTTGCGACGGCTTGATGAAATTGGCGAGTTTATCCAGAAGGACAATCCCGACGCCGCCGCGCGTGTTGTCGCTCGAATTGTCTCGGCTGTCGATATGCTGGCGGATTTTCCGGCGACGGGGCGTGCCGGCCGTATCAAAGGCACGCGTGAGGTGGTGCTGGCGGATATTCCCTATATCATTCCTTACCGTGTCGGCCAGGACATTGAGATTTTGACCGTCATGCAGGCGCATCAGCAGTGGCCTTTGGGATTGTAGTCTGGCGGAAACTTCTGTTTGAAATGGAGCGCGCCCGCTCCAACACTTACAACCGTGCCAGCTTCAGATTGTATTCGAATGCAGCTCGTGGAGCTGCTTCTCCTGCTGCTGTCGATGAAGTCTCGTTCCCGTTGGAGATATGGCCATACTCCCCATGAGGTCCAACACAAGGGTGCTGGACCGGGTTCGCAATGGTATCAGCGCGGAAAGCAGGCCCATACGACTTCGTGCGTCTCCAAGCAGCCGTGCGAAATCTACATCGTCCAGCAGAACCGCGTTCGCCTATTCGGTAAACGGCGGAATCTGTGCGTCGAACTTATTTCTGCGCCAAACGTCTCCCGTCGCATGGCCGGGGACGTTCTCCACGCGGCGCATTGCACCCCCAACGCATTGCGCCGCGTGTTGGATCTATTGGCGCGTCAGCAACGAGCCGTGCCCTCACGCCGGAAACGCCGAACAAAAGACCTTCTTTCAAGCCTACCGGTCGGGCACATGCAGCGACTTCGACCCAGATGCCAATAGGGCATCAGCATGTTCGACTCATTGGCTGACCGGTTCCGTCACCGCTTTGGTGACGTCAGACGCCATCTTGAACTCCTTATCGCGGTTGGTGATGCCGTGGCGTCGCGCGATCCAGCTAAAATCTGTGTAAGCGACGCGAGCCGTCCCGTCCTTCGTTTCGTAGACGAGAACGCGGACTGGCCAATCGAGCCCGGCTCTGGGATTGGCGGTGATGAATGTCGTTCCCAATGCCGGATTGCCGAACAAGATCAGCCGCGAAGGACGCACCTCGTTGCCGGCGGCAGTGCCGAGAGCCGCCTGATCGATATCATCGAACAGCATGATGCCCTTTTCGGCGACACTGGCCTTGATCTTGCTGACGGTCTCATCAACCGAGTAGCGGCTCTCCAGAACAACGACGCCGTCGCGCGCACCTGCCTGGGCGACTGAGGCGGGCGCCGCCACGATTATGCCTGCCAATGAAAGCATGGCGGTGAAGAATAGGCTGAACACTCTTTGCATATCAATCTCTCCTTGGTTGGGTGCACATTCGACATTGTTGTCGGGTTTGAACGGAACGGCGACACATATGCCGGCCGTCTCGATAGGCTGGATTTATGGGTGCGGCGCGCTCAGCGAACTTGCGAGCAGCATTGCTGTGGCGAGTGCCGCGATCAGGACGAGCACGCAGGCACTCCAGCCGAAATCGTCATAAACCTGTCCGAGAGCCAGACTGCCGATCATGCCGCCGGTATAATAGGATGCCAGGTAGATGCCGCTGGCACCCGCCTTGTCGCTGATGGCACGCCGGCCGATGGTGCCGGTCGCTATCGCCTGTGCCAGGAAGGTGCCTATGGCTATCAGCGTCAATCCGCTGAGGATGATTGGCAAATTTGCGCTGAGAAGTGCCAGGAGCCCGATGATGGCCATGGCTAGGGTCAGCATGATCCCGGCCGTCGGTCCCACATAGCTTGCTAGCTTGCCGGCAAACGGTGTGGTCACCATCGAAGGAAGGAAAACGAGGTAGACGAGCCCGAGCGCCATCGGCGGCACACCCAGTGCGACGATCTGAAAATTCACATAGGTGTAGGTGCCGATGAACACGAACAGGATCAGGAAGCCAATCATAAAGACGCGGCGCAGATCCGGATCGGCAAGATGAACGTGCCAGATGCGCATGGTTAGGCTGCCACGATTGTTGGCGGGCATCATGCTTGCCGTCCTCTTGAGCGTGAACCACACCAAAGCGGCACCGAGGAGATTGAGCACGGCGAACATCAGAAAGTTCAACGAAAGGCCGCCAATGCCGGCAACGGCGGCAGACAGGATGCGGCCAAAGAGATTGCTGGCGACATTGCCAGTGACATAAGCCGCCAAGGCTCCGGCAGCTTTACCGGCGGAAAAGCGCTCGGACAGATAGGCAGCCGTGAGCGTGAAGGCTGTCGACATGCATAGGCCCTGAAGCACCCGTAGCGTGGCGAAAACAATGATGTTGTCGGTAAATGCCAGCAGGGTCGTCGGAATCGATAGGATGGCGAGACTGATCCAGATGCCGTTGCGCCGGTCAATGTCGCTGCCGAAGAAGGCCACGAGCAGGCCGGCGATCGCCATGCCGAATGTGCTCGCATTGACGGCAGAACCCATGGCCGCGCGGCTGACGTGAAACCTCTCGACTAGGGAAGGCAATACGGCCTGTGCTGCAAAGAGGTCAACAAGGGTCAGGAAAGCGATGAGTGCGATTAGCCCGAACTGCCAGGAATCGGCGCGAACGATCGTGCGCACATGAACGAATGCTTTGAGCGGCTGCTCGATATCGGTCATTGTTAGGTCCTCCGGGAACATGCGGCGTTTCCTGCTATTGCCGGAAACGCCGGAGAGCGGCTTTGCGGCGTGCCTTAACCGGTAAGGCAGCAATTACATCGCTGCATCATCGTGCATTTCGGGGCTCAGGATGTCGGAGGAATAAAGCACGGCCGGAATCTTGCCGTTGTTC
This sequence comes from Martinezella calliandrae, assembly GCF_030272695.1. Classification (GTDB taxonomy): domain Bacteria; phylum Pseudomonadota; class Alphaproteobacteria; order Rhizobiales; family Rhizobiaceae; genus Rhizobium; species Rhizobium calliandrae. Next base: position 37,079 of record NZ_JARFYN010000016.1, on the reverse strand, counting down.
TTCCACCAGTGTGAGAGATGGCCGAATTCGGCGGTAACCTCGCCCGCCCTGTGCAGTATCGGCACCTTGCAGGTGCTGCGGTATTCGGTGATCGATCCGGAGACGATCAGGATATTGGCCGGGCGCATATCATGCGAATGCCAGGGAACAATGCCGCCCGGCTGAACGACGAGCTTGCGCATGCGCAGCATGCTGCCCTTCCAGGCGTCTCCCTTGGACGAGAGATCGATAGTTGTGATGATGGTATCGGTGACGCCCTTCGGCATCATCGCACCAGGCTTCATGCCATTTTCGGCCACTTGATCGGCCGGGCAGTCGCCGGCCAAGGCAGACGTGACAGGCAGGCCGGCGGCGAACGTCAATGCGCTGAAGGCCAGCGTGGCCAAAGAGATGCGGTTGGTTTTTAATGTGGAATTCATGGGCGGTTCTCCTTGTTGGAGCCCGGCGATGTCGGTGCCAGGCATGAACGAAGAGTGGCGGATCGCCGATCGGAAGAGAAATACCAGCTGCTTTTGAATTCGATAGGCGCCAGCTATTATAGGCCGCAAAAGCAAGCGCCAGGCGCCCAGCGGATTGCCAGGCTGCCCTCGGCATGGGTAGCAAGATACGTCGCAGCAAGATACGTCAATGCGGCCGGCTCGGCGGGCATGCCCAACCATACGATTTCACGGCGCCGACGAAGGCCGAAACTGCCGGGGAGAAACGGCGGCCCGCGACTGTCACGAGGCAGACTTCTCGGGTGACTTCCGGTTCTGCAACAGGCCGCACCTGCAGTCCAGGGACGACGGCGCTATACTCAGGAATAAAGCAAATGCCGAGGCCACCGGCCACCAGGTTCTGGATCCAGTCTTCCCGTTCGCTCGAATAGGAAACGAGCGTCTTCACTCCCTGCGCGTCACAGAGATCCGTGAGATAGTCCCAATATTCGCAGTTGACGCGACGCAGATAAACTTCGCCGTCGATCGCCGCGATGGGAATTGCTTCATATTGACTGAGCCTGTGGCCGGCAGGGAAGGCAAGCATGAATCTCTCGCGAAAAAGCGAGGTGACGTCAAAGCGCTCGGGGAAGCTCGTTGCCGTAGACATCAATGCCACATCGATTTCGCCGGTCTCCAGAAGATCGGACAGTTTTGTGGGCACGCCTTCGATAAGCTGTAGCTGTATACCCTTGTGGCGCATGTTGAAATCGGTCAGGAGGCCGGTGAATCGGCGCGGGCCGATCGTGCACATGATGCCGATCTTGAGATGGGCTTCGCTGAGACAGAGAAATCGTGACGCTTCCGTACGCACGCCCATCAACTCATCCTGGATCTGCTGGAACCGCGGACGAAGCAGATTGCCGAGATCCGTGATGTGTGAGAGATTGCGCTCTCGACGGAACAGCAGACCGCCCACCTCGTCCTCGAGCTGCTGTATCGCGCGGCTAAGGGCCGGCTGTGTGACATTGCTCTTTTCGGCCGCTCGCGTGAAATTGCGCGTTTCGCACACTGCCAGGAAATACTTTATGTGATGAATATCCATCGCCGCCCCCCGGGATGAACGCGATTTGCGATGCTCCAATTTTCTCTGCGGCCGGCATTCTCATCCAATGCTATGGATTTATCAATTCCATACCAGACTGGCATTTCTAAAATGAACGCCGGTCATCCACTGTGACTGCAAGACGCCAGACGGCATTGCCGATCACAGTGGAGAGCACATATGTTGAACGCCTTTGATCCTGAAATTGATACTCTCGTCGGCCGCAAGCCCTTGGAAGGGCGCAGCGCCATCGTCACCGGTTCAACCAGCGGCATCGGTCTTGGCATTGCGCATGCGCTTGCGAGGGCTGGTGCGGCCGTCATGTTGAACGGCTTTGGCGACCCTGCCGAGATCGAGGCGCTGCGTGCCGCCATTGCCGGAGACAACGACGTCGACGTCGCCTATGATGCCGCCGACATGGCAAAACCGGAGGCCATCCGCATGATGGTCGAGCGGGCGGTCGCGCGGTTTGGACAGGTCGACATCGTCGTCAACAATGCCGGCATCCAGCATGTTTCGCCGATCGGCACGTTCCCTCGGGAAAAGTGGGATGCCATTCTTGCCATTAATCTTTCCGCCGCTTTCCATCTGGTTCAGGCGACATTCGACAGCATGTGCGCCAGGGGCTATGGCCGGATCATCAATGTCGCCTCGGCCCATGGATTGATCGCATCGCCGTTCAAATCCGCCTATGTGGCCGCCAAGCACGGCATTGTCGGTTTCACGAAGACGATCGCGCTCGAAGGCGCGGAATTCGGCGTCACATCCAACGCTATTTGCCCCGGCTATGTATGGACGCCGCTTGTCGAGCATCAAATCGATGATCAGGCGAAGTCGCATAACATCGCGCGGGATGCCGTGATCCGCGAGGTCTTCCTGAAGGATCAACCCACAAAGCGTTTTGCAGCCGTCGAGGAAATGGGTGCGCTCACCGTGTTTCTCTGCGGCGACCTTGCCGGATCAATTACCGGCACGGCGATCCCCGTCGACGGCGGCTGGACCGCGCATTGACCAATCATTCGAGACAGGAGGGTCGCAATTGTGAACACACATGTAGGAATAGAGCCCAGAATGCGGCCCGATTTTTCGGTTGCCAAGCGCGAGCCGCGGATGATCAATCTTGCGCTGCAGGGCGGCGGCGCGCACGGCGCCTTCACTTGGGGCGTGCTTGATCGGCTGCTGGACGAATCCAGTCTTTCCTTCGAAGGCATTGTGGCGACCAGCGCCGGCGCGATGAACGCCGCTGTTATCGCCTACGGCCTGGCCGAAGGTGGGCGAAGCGGGGCGCAGACCGCGCTTGCTAATTTTTGGCGCCGAGTCAGCCACGCGGCCGCATCCGGACCTTTGCAGCCAACCTTGCTCGACCGCCTCACGGGTTCGAAATCTCTGGAATTCTCGCCGGCATTTATCATGTTCGACCTGATCACCCGGCTGATGTCGCCCTACCAGTTCAACCCATTCAACTTCAATCCCCTACGTCAGGTGCTGGAACAGTCGATCGACCTCCAGGCAATCCGCATGGCGCGCTGCCCTGTCAAACTTAGTATCTGTGCGACCAACGTGCGGACCGGCAAAGTGAAGATATTCGGCAATGACGAGCTGTCCGTCGATGCGGTTATGGCATCTGCCTGTCTGCCTTTCCTGTTCCAGGCAGTGGAAATCGACGGCGAAGCTTATTGGGACGGCGGCTATATGGGCAATCCTGCCATCTTCCCGCTGATCTATGGCTGCGATACGCCCGATGTCCTGGTCGTTCACATCAATCCGATCGAGCGGGCGGACTTGCCCCGCACGGCAGGAGAAATCCTCAACCGCATCAATGAGATCAGTTTCAATTCGTCACTTCTCAGAGAGATGCGTGCGGTGGCTTTCGTCACGCAGCTCATCGATGCGGAGGGGACGCCGCCGCCTAATCTCAAGCGCATCTTCGTGCATGCCATCTCCGACGACGACACGATGAAAAATCTCAGCGTGTCGAGCAAGCTGAACGCCGATTGGGGCGCGCTCGTGGACTTGAGGGATCGCGGCCGCGAATGCGCCGATCTCTGGCTGCGCGACAATTATCAGGAGATCGGCAGGCGATCGACGGTGGACATCCGCGAACGTTACCTTTGATCCGCTGGCATTTGCGTAATCCCGCCTCCTCCCAGTCGCAAATGCCTGACTGTAGCCCCCGCCTCCGCCGACGGGGGCTTCTTTTTTCGCCGTCGAGGATCTGACGTCGACACATAGAGACGGCGTATCGAAATCATGCAGAGACAGCATTTCAGATGAAGCCGGACTTCTGGGAAGGTGAGCATAGTCAAGCCGATGGCGGTTTGACCCACCAAACCCAGGAGATTTTTCATGAATGCCACCCGACTTCTTATCAGTTCGGCTATTGCCGCCGCCACCTCGATGGCCGCAGCCAGCGCCTTTGCCGGTCCGGCCGCCAAGCCGGATTTCTCGTTCGAAAAATGCTTCGGCATCGTCAAGGCCGGCCTGAACGACTGCCAGACCGCCAGCCATTCCTGCGCCGGCACATCCACTGTCGATAACGCCAAAGATTCCTGGATTTACGTGCCGGCTGGCACCTGCACAAAGATTACCGGCGGCAGTAACGAACCCAAGGCCTGATTTTTCCCGAGCTTTCAATCCCACGTCCAAAGGAGCAACCGATGTCCAAGATATTTCCGAGCAATCCGGTGCCGAACGCCGCGGGTATCGGTCTTCGCTCCCAGCATATCGGCGAAATGCTGTCTCGCCGCCCATCGGCGGGATGGCTCGAAGTCCATGCGGAAAATTACATGGGCGGCTCGGCGGCCGTCGACGCGCTCGAACGGCTGCGGGAAATCTATCCACTGTCCGTCCACGGCGTCGGTCTTTCGCTCGGGAGCGCCTCCGGTCTCGATCACGACCACTTGGAGCGCATGCGCAAGCTCTGTCTGCGTTTCCAGCCAAGCCTGGTGTCTGAGCATCTCGCCTGGAGCGTCGCCGATGGCGCCTATCTGAATGACCTTCTGCCGCTGCGCTATGACGCCCAGGCAATGGCTGTCGTTGCCGCCAACGTCATGCGGCTGCAGGATACGCTCCAGCGGCGCGTCTATATCGAAAACCTCTCAGCCTACATCGCCTTCGAGGATTCGACGATGACGGAGGCGCAGTTCCTCGCCGAACTCGTCCGTGTCACCGGTTGCGGCCTGCTCCTCGATGTCAATAATGTTTACGTCTCTGCACGCAATCTCGGTTTCGATGCCAAGGCCTTCATCGATCAGCTTCCTGCGCATGCCATCGGCGAGATTCACCTTGCCGGCCACGCAATCAATGAGGTCGAAGGCGACATCGTGCTGATCGACGACCATGGCTCCCGCGTGCCGCCAGCGGTCTGGTCACTCTATGCCTATGCGATCCGCAAGGTCGGAGCGCGTCCCACTCTTATCGAATGGGATACGGATGTGCCCGCCTTGGACGTGCTGCTCGGCGAAGCCATGTGGGCCGATATGTTGGCGCAATCGATCGCCTTCGAAGATTGCAGGCTGGCGGCAAGGCCCGCGCCACCGACGAGCCGATTTGACAGTATGATCCTGCCATTCCAGTCCGACGGCGTGAAAGGACCAATGCCGGCGCTGGCCGCTCTGGCGACGATCAAGCCATCGGTCTTCGCCAGCCAATCTGGCACCAGGAGGATTGGCCATGCTCTCTAACTTTGCGCTCCAATCAAAGATCGCCCAAGCGATCCTCCACTGCGATGGCTGTGATCTTGCACCGGTGCTGGCCAAAGGCACGTTCGACCCGCTGCGTCGGTTCAATATCTACCGCAACAATATGGTTGCCTCGCTGACAGCGACCCTGATCGCCGTCTTTCCGGTGACGCTGCAACTGTTGGGAGAAAACTATTTTCGCTACATCGCCAGTGTCTTCATCCGCAACAATCCGCCGCAAGAAGCCCGGCTCGTGCGCTATGGCAGCAATTTCGCCCACTTTCTGGCCGGGTTTGAAGACACCCGTCCCATGTCCTTCATTGCCGAAACGGCGCGGCTGGAATGGATGATTGCCGAGGCGCTCGATGCGCCGGCGCTGCCGGGCTGCACCTTGGATCAATTTGACGACGGCGAGGCCGAGGCCGTTCCGGAGCTTTTCCTCCAGCCTTCACTGCGCCTTTTCGTCTGCCGCTGGCCAGCCCTGGAGATCTGGTCGGCGCATCAGGCCGGCGGCAACACCGAAACACTGGCAAGGTTAAGCCGCCAGCCAGAGCGGATCGCCCTGTGGCGCAGTAGCGAGAGCATACGATTTCTGCGCCTTGACGCTCGGCATTTCGCCTTCCTGCATGCACTAAAAAAGCGTTCAAGCCTGGAGGCGGCGGTTGGCCGCGTCCTCGCCCGCACACCCGATTTCGATCTCGCCAGTGCCTTCGGGGCCCTCTTTGCCGAAGGCCTCGTCGCACGCATTCGCCGCAGAAAACTCACAACCAATTGAGGATGAAAATCATGACTATGATGAACACTGCCTCCACACGTCATAGCGGCGGCGTCGCCGGTATCTATTTCTCTGTTTTGGAGCGCTTGAACACCATACCGCTCTCGCCTGTCCAGCTCGTGTCCCGTATGTCCGTCGCTCACGTCTTCTGGCAGTCGTCGCAGAGCAAGCTTGCCTCCTGGCCGGCGACGGTTCAGCTGTTCACGCTCGAATACAAGCTGCCCGTCATCGATCCCGGCGTGGCCGCCGTGCTTGCGACAACGGCCGAACTGAGTGGCTCGGTACTGATTGTCTTCGGCCTGTTTTCGCGGCTTGCCGCCCTTATGCTGCTTGGCGTCATCTTGACGATCCAGCTCCTCGTCTATCCCCAGAACTGGCCCGACCATTTGCTCTGGACGGCGCCATTGCTGTTGATTCTTGCGCGCGGAGCCGGCCTTTTTTCGGTCGACCATCTCGCCAGCCGCCTGTTTCTGAGGGAGCGCTGAGTCATGCGTGTCACGGTTGAGGAAGCGGGTGGCGGTTCGATTTCGATGAGCCCCAAGGCGCCTCAGGTCACGGTTCGCCGTCCGCAGATCGTCATCCTCGGAGCCGGATTTGGCGGCCTCGCTGCCGCCATGGGGCTCCGGCATGCGAATGCGGATGTGACGGTGATCGACCGGCGCAACTACCATCTCTTCCAGCCGCTGCTTTATCAGGTGGCGACAGCAGGACTTTCTCCTGCACAAATTGCCATGCCGATCCGCCGCATCCTCTCGCGGCAATTCAATGTGACGGTTCTGATGGAGCGCGTTGAGGGGATCGACAAGGAGAGCCGGATCGTCCAAACCGCCAACCGCCGCGTCGCCTATGACTATCTGGTTGTCGCCACCGGCGCCAGGCACGCATATTTTGGAAATGACGAATGGGAGGAGACCGCGCCCGGGCTGAAGACGATTGCCGATGCGACCGAAATCCGCTCCCGTATTCTGTCAGCCTTCGAGCGTGCCGAAGCGGCCGAGGAGGAAGCAGAGCGTAAACGCTTTCTTACCTTTGTCGTGGTCGGTGGCGGCCCGACGGGCGTCGAACTGGCGGGCGCCATTGCCGAACTGGCAAGAAAAGTCATCATCCGTGACTTTCGCCGCATCGACCCGTCGTCGGCGCGCGTGGTGTTGGTAGAGGCCGGCGATATCGTCCTGCCAGCCATGCCGCCGGAGCTGTCTGAAGAAGCCCGGCGACACTTGGAGATGCTTGGCGTCGATGTGTTGCTTCAAGAGCCGGTGACGCGTTGTGATGCTCAGGGGGTCGCGCTTGCCGGCGGCCGGGAAATCCGTTCATCCTGTGTGCTGTGGGCGGCCGGCGTCATGGCTTCCAAAGCAGCGAAATGGCTGGACGTGCCTGCCGATCGCGCCGGCCGCGTCCATGTCGACGGGAACCTCAACCCACCAGGCTATAGTGACATCTTCGTGATTGGCGACACTGCAGCGGTCACGGATAAAAGCGGCAGACAGGTTCCGGGCGTCGCACCAGCAGCGAAGCAGATGGGTCAGCACGCGGCACGGGCCATTCTCGCCCGTCTTGACGGCCGAGCCATCGGTCCGTTCGGCTACCGCGACTTCGGCAATCTGGCGACGATCGGGCGCAAGGCAGCGGTTGCCGACTTTGGGCGCCTGCGCCTGTCGGGTTTTGCCGCCTGGCTGGTCTGGAATATCGCGCATCTCTGGTTTCTCGTCGGTTTCCGCAATCGCGCCGTGGTGTTCATGGATTGGGCGTTGGCCTATGTTCGCTATGATCGCAGCGCTCGCCTGATCACGGATCGCCATGAGCGCTAGAACTTTCCCACGGGTAAAAATGGGACACGCCGTCACCGCACTGCTGTTGCTTGCGGTGTTATCTACAGCGGCGCTTGTCCACCTGGTCTGGTATCGCACGGCAACCCAGAACGTCGAAACGGTTGTTGCCAGCCTCGATGCCGAAAGCACCGCCGCCGTCCGCAATGCGCTGGCGTCAAACCTGGCGCTGGTTTCCAGCAGTGCCGAGATCGTCAGATCAGTTTTCTTCCAAGGCGCGATCCGGCCGGACGATGAGGTCAAGCGCGAGTTCCTGTTCCTGTCGCTGCTGCGCGAGCAGCCGGCCATCGCCTGGATCGGCTTCGGTTTCCCGGATGGCCGTTTCTTCGGCTCGCACGCGATACCGGACGGCGAGATCGAAATGGTGGAGATCGGCGCGGCGGCGCCGGGAAAGCCACGCCCCTTGCGCCGTGACCTCTATAAGCCGATACCGGGCGATATTTTCTTCGAGAACCGCCTGAAGGCCGAAAGCGTCTACGTTTCAGAAGGCTCGCCGTGGTACCGGCTCGGCAGCACTAGCGCAGAGCCGGCCTGGAGTGTCGTCAATATCCTGCCGAATGGCTTCGAGCCGGCAATCGTGGTCTCCAAGAAGGTCGAGGTCTTCGGACATTTCGAAGGCGTGGTGATGGTTGCGGTCAGCCTGCATCGGCTGTCGGCCACGCTTGGGGCGCTCAAGATGCCGAAAGGCAGCAAGGCCTTCGTCCTTGCCCGGGACGATGTGGTGCTGGCGACATCTGAACCATCCGATGCTTTCGCAGCCGCCCATCTCAAGGATTTCCCCTCGACCGATGCTTTGGCCGCGGCGGTCGCCTCCGCCGCGGTCCGCGACAGGGTTGGCAGCTTCCGGACACTGATCAAAACCAAAGCCCTTGGTCCGGTCTTTGTGTCATCAGGCAGATTGCCGTTTGAGGACTGGCGGCTGGTCACCGCCATACCGCGGGCGACCTTCGCCGGCGATATCGATGCCAATACCTCGCGTGTGATCTTCATCATTGGCGCCATCGCCTTGCTCGCGGCGGTGACGGCGATCCTGTTTGCCAGAATTCTCTTCGCTTGGCCGCTGTCGCGCCTTGCCGGGCAGCTCCACCAGATCGAGCGGTTCGAACTTGACGCCGTACAGCACCGGCCGGCGCTGTTGACCGAGCTTGACGATTTCTCGTTCGCGTTGAAACGGATGTCCAACGGCCTTTCCGCCTTCGCACGCTTCATGCCGATCGAGGTCGTCCGCCCCCTTGTTGATGGCGGCATCGAGCCGAGGCCAGGCGGTGAACTCAGAGAGATAACGGTGCTGTTTGCCGATTTGCCGGGCTTCACGGAACTCACGGAGGAGCTCGGCGCCGGCGTCGAGCCGAGCCTGACCCGCTTTCTGACTTTGTCGATTGCCGCCATTCACGCCGAGGGCGGTACGGTTGACAAATTCATCGGCGATGCGGTGATGGCGATCTGGAATGCGCCCCATGACGAGCCCGATCATGCATTGCGCGCCTGCCGTGCTGCAGCGGCGATCCGCGACGCCATGCATGCCATGCCGGCTATTGCACCCAAGCATGATATGATTCGCGTGCGTATAGGGCTCAACACCGGCGTGGCGCTTGTCGGTAATATCGGCTCGGCCGAACGCCTGAGCTACACGGCGATCGGCGATGCCGTCAATCTCGCGAGCCGGCTCGTCGGCGTGGCCAAGGAGAAGGGCGTGGAGATCGTGCTGAGCGACGAAACGTTCCGGAGAACGCGTGGCCTTCTCCATGCAAGGCTGCTGGGAGCCGTAAACATACGGGGAAAGACTGCACCGGTTTGCGTGCATACGATCGATCCGACCATTCCGGCGGACTGAGGAGCGCGCAACATGGCGATTGATGGGCTTTTGCTCACGACGCTGGTTTGGCTGCAGATGAAGCATTTTGCTGCTGATTATGTGCTGCGGCCGGCGTGGATGATCAGCGGCAAAAGGAATTTCAGGAAACCGGGAGCATATCTCCGCGCCGGCATTCACGCGGTCGCCACCGTGCCAATCCCGCGGCTTTCAATGCCGGACCTGATGTGGATTGTCACTGTTGCCATCGGTGAATATGTGGTTCATTTCCAGGTCGGTCATCTCAAGGCCGTCCTCTGGATGACAACCGCGAGGTTGTTCGCGGTAAGGCGGCGGACGTCGTTCCGCGGCTGGTCGATCTTGAAACCATCACGGCTTCGCGCGAGCCTATGAGCAAGGCAAAGAAATCTCGCTCACTCCGATTGTCGTGCCGCTTTGAGATTAACCATAACGACGGGATCGGGAGCACCATAGCGGCTTTGCAGGATTGAAATGATCCGGCCCCTGTCTTGGTCTTAGCACCTTGTCGCGTGACCTGGGCGTGACGCCTAATCGCGTAAGTGGGCGCTCAACGCCTCGGTTCAGCGCTGATCCGGCCGGAGACTTCAGGCCTTTGCGCCTTCCCAGCAAAATCCTCTGGCCTGAATGACGTTTCACCGTCCGTTCGGGCTTAGTGTGTCTGGGGGAACCGTTCTTGTTCGGAACCCATTGAGAACGCGCAAGATCTCCTCAAGTGGACCACGACGCAACGGTTTGGCCGTTGTTCTTGACCTAAATCAATTGCGAGCCGTCGCTTAGCGCTATGCTGGGACCACTTGGCCGACTTCTGTGGAAGCGTGCACAAACTTTCAGTCTGGCAATTAAGGTGCTCAAGCTCTCGCCAGGGGGATAAGCACCCTTGAAGGAGAGTCGAATGACTTTTCGGCAGTTGATCACCGGCGTTCTGAGCACCGCTCTCGTGTCCCTCTCTGTGTCGACGGTCGCGTTGACGCTCGGCCTTTTGCAGGGAGAACCCCTAATCGCCAAAGCGAATGCGCAATCGGACCAAAGCCCTCTCGAAAGAGCTCAGTCGGCGGTAGATAGCCTGATCGCGCGCCTGCGCGGCCGCGAAATGCCGGAGGGCATAGTCAAGGCGAACGGTCGAATCGAAGCGACGCAAGTCGATGTCGCGGCGAAATATCCCGGCCGGCTGGCCACCTTGACCGTGGACGAGGGGGACGAAGTCAAGGCTGGACAGGTCGTCGCCACCATATCGTCGCCGGAAACAGAGGCGCAGTTGCGCGGCGCGCAAGCGCAAGTCCTGAAATCCAAACAGGCACTGGCGGAAGCGAACGCGCTTATAGCCCAGCGTAAGAGCGATTTGGATTTCGCAAGAGCCGACTATGAGCGCGGAAAACAGCAACTCGCGGACCGGAATCTATCGGCACAGGTATTTGATCAGCGTCGCAACAGGTTCGAAGCAGCGGAGGCTGAATATGTTGCGGCAAATGCCGCGCGTGATCAGGCCAGTTTCGCAATCGACGTAGCTGAATCTGACGTCGAACGTTACCAGTCAATTCTGGTGGATCTCGTGCTCGTCTCACCGAGAAGTGGGCGGGTGCAGTACCGGCTCGCTCGCGCCGGCGAGGTCGTCGCCGCAGGACAACGCGTTCTGACTATTCTTGACCTGAACGATGTTTACCTGACGATCTATTTGCCCGCAGACGACGCCGGCAAGCTCGCGTTAGGCGACGAGGCGCGCATAGTCCTCGATCCCGTTCCTCAATACGTGTTTCCCTCAATGATCAATTTCGTGGCGACCGAGGCCCAGTTCACCCCCAAGAGCGTCGAGACATCCGAGGAGCGGGAGAAATTGATGTTCCGGGTCAAGCTCCAGGGGGATCCTCAGGTGCTTGATAAGTATCATCGCCAGGTCAAGACCGGGGTGCGCGGGCTTGGGTTTGTCCGCACCGACCCCAAGGTGCCTTGGCCTCCGGAATTGAGCGTGAGGCTGCCGGAATGAGCACGACCATTGTCGCAAGTGTCCAGCATGTCACTCACCGCTATGGGAAAACGTTCGCCCTTAACGACCTGACCCTCGATATTCCCGCCAATTGCATGGTGGGAATGATCGGCCCCGACGGCGTCGGTAAGTCCACTTTACTCGCCCTCATCTCAGGGGTACGTAAGATTCAAGCCGGCCAGGTCACCGTGCTCGACGGAAACATGGCGGATGAGAATCATCGACGGGCGAGCTACGGCCGCATTGCCTACATGCCGCAGGGGCTTGGTCGCAATCTTTATCCGACGCTCAGTGTTTTCGACAACATTGATTTTTTCGGGCGGTTGTTCGGCCAGGGCGCAACCGAGCGGCGCGCACGCATCGACGAGCTTCTGGTAGCCACTGGGCTTGACCCGTTTGCAGATCGACCCTGCGGCAAGCTCTCCGGCGGCATGAAGCAGAAAGCCAGCCTCTGCTGCTCTCTGATGCACGATCCTGATGTGCTCGTACTGGACGAGCCTACCACAGGCGTTGATCCGCTCTCGCGGCGGCAATTCTGGGAGCTCATTGATTCCATCCGTGCGCGTCGACCGCAGATGAGCGTAATCGTCGCAACGGCTTACATGGACGAGGCTAGCCGGTTCGATTGGCTTGCCGCCATGGACGACGGCAAGGTCATCGCGCATGGCGCTCCAAAGGAGATCCTCACCAAAGCGCAAAAGACGAATCTCGACGACGCCTTCATTGCGCTACTTCCGCCTGAAAAGCGCGGCACGCACGAGGAGGTGGTCGTGCGGCCGCGCGTCGAATCCGAGGACAAGACGCCGGCAATCGAGGCCGAAGGGCTTACGCGCCGGTTCGGCGATTTCGTCGCAGTCGACCATGTGAGCTTTCGCATCGCACGCGGCGAGATTTTCGGGTTCCTCGGCTCAAATGGCTGCGGAAAGACCACCACCATGAAAATGATGACCGGGCTGCTGCCGGTCACCGAAGGCTCGGCCAAGCTATTTGGCAAGCCGATGGCGGCCAACGACATGGAAGCGCGGCAAAACGTCGGCTACATGTCGCAAGCGTTTTCACTCTACAGCGAGCTTACGGTTTGGCAGAACCTCGATCTGCATGCGCGGCTCTACCATTTGTCGCCGAACGAGATCGGCACGCGCATTAACGAGCTGCTCGAGCGGTACGATCTGAAAAACGTGGCCGATGAGAAGCCGGAAAGCCTACCCCTCGGCGTCAAGCAGCGGTTGCAGCTTGCGGTGGCCGTGCTCCACCGGCCGCCGATTCTAATTCTTGACGAGCCTACGTCGGGTGTCGATCCGGTCGCGCGCGACGCCTTCTGGCGCACGCTGATCGATCTCTCCCGCAACGATGGCGTCACCATCTTCCTCTCGACCCATTTCATGAACGAGGCCGAGCGCTGCGACCGCATTTCGCTGATGCATCGCGGACGCGTGCTCGCTGTCGGCGCGCCAAAGCAGCTGGTGCAGGAGCGCGGCAGCGATTCTCTCGAGGACGCCTTCATCTCCTACCTGGAGGAAGCCGGCGAAAGTAAAGATAAAAAGAGGCCAGCGGCGCACCCCCCCGCAGTTGCGGGCGTCGCGGCAATCAAGTCTGCCCAATCGCGTTCGTCCAGACGATTTGAACTCGGGCGGCTATGGGCCTACGCCCGGCGCGAAACGATGGAGCTGCTGCGCGATCCCATCAGGATGGCGTTCGCTTTCATCGGTCCCGTCATTTTGATGCTTGCTTTCGGTTATGGCATCACATTCGACGTCGAGAACCTGAAATTTGCAGCCTTAGACCAGGATCGGACGCCCGAAAGCCGTAGGCTGCTGGAGAATTTCTCGGGCTCTCATTATTTCAGGGAGCGGCCTCCGATCAGCTCGACCGCGGATCTCGAGCAGCGCATGCGGAGCGGAGATCTCGCTGTCGCTATTGAAATTCCCGCGGGCTTCGGCCGTGATGTTGTAAGCATGCGTCCGCCCGAGGTCGCCTTCTGGGTCGACGGCGCCATGCCATTCCGGGGTGAGACAACGAGAGGGTACGTAGCCGGCCTGGAGCAGCGTTTTGTGCGGGATCTTATTGTTGAGCGCTTCGGCCCCAATGCGCCATCAAACGTTTATTTCGGCAGCGTCAATATCGAAAACCGCTTTCGCTATAATCAGGCGTTTAAGAGCATTTTTGCAATGGTTCCGCTCACCATCGTAATGGTGCTGGTTCTGATACCGGCCGTCATGGCGACTATTGCTGTCGTGCGCGAAAAAGAAACGGGTTCGATCGCGAATTTTCGCTCCACTCCCATCAGCAAACTCGAATTTTTGGTGGGCAAGCTGATCCCCTATGTCGTCATCGCGATGGTGGCATTCACTATCATGCTGCTGATGGCGATTTTCCTCTTCCACGTGCCGGTCAAGGGGTCTTACGGAGCCTTAGCCCTCGGGACTCTGCTCTATGTTTTCTCGACTTGCGGTTTTGGACAACTCATCTCGACCTTCACCCGAACTCAGGTAGCGGCGGTCTTTGCCACCACGGTTCTCGCCATCATTCCCACGGTAAATTTTTCGGGTCTTCTAACCCCGGTGTCATCGCTTACGGGGGCGGGACGCGCCATTGGCCTCATGTTTCCAGCGGCGTGGTATCAGCCGATCAGCGTCGGCACCTTCACCAAGGGTCTCGGCTATTCTGATCTCTGGTTCAATGCGCTAATGCTTGCGGTCTTTGGGGTCAGCTACCTCGGTGCCGCCCATATATTGCTGCGGAAGCAGGAGAGCTGAGATGTCGCAATCGGACCAGACGGCAGATTCACGGCAACAGGCGACACCGCCTGCAATATCAGTGGCGACGCAGCCGAAGACGCGACGGCTCGCTAAGCTGCGGGTACATTTGGCCAACATCTACCGGCTGACGATAAAGGAGATGCGCAGCATACGCGCTGACGCGGTTGTCCTGGCGCTTGTTGCCTTTTCCTTTACCGTTGCGGTCGACGCTGCCACCGGTGCCTCGACCGAAGCGACCAACCTTTCAGTTGGCATCGTCGACGAGGATCATTCCGACCTTTCACGGCGTATTGCAGACGGCCTCACGCCTCCCACGTTCCAACCCGCCGTGGAGATCCAATCAACGGAAATCGACGCGGCGATGAATGCGCAACGCTTCCTTTTCGTCGTCGAAATTCCCCCGAACTTTCAGGAGGACATTCTGGTCGGGCGGCAGCCTTCGGTTCAAATCAATATAGATGCCACCGCAATTGCTCAGGCCTTTAATGGTATGACGTACATCCAGAACGTCATCCTTAACTATGTGACACAGTTCGTAACGAACCGCGAAGGATTGAGCGGTGAACCGGTCAAAGCGGTGACGCGCGTGAAGTTCAACCCGAACTTGAAGTCCGCCTGGTTCACCTCGGTGATGCAGATCATTAATAACATCACCATGTTGGCCATTATCCTGACCGGCGCGGCGTTGATCCGCGAGCGCGAACAGGGAACGGTCGAGCATCTCCTTGTGATGCCGGTAGTTCCCCCCGAGATCATGCTTTCAAAGATCCTGGCCAATGGCGCTGTCATCGTGATTGCCACCGGCCTGTCGTTGGTGCTTGTGGTGCAATGGTGGCTGCAGGTCCCAATTGCCGGATCGATCCTGCTGTTTCTGGGTGGGACGTGCTTTTATGTGTTCACCGTAGCAGCGCTCGGCATTCTTCTCGGTACCATTGCCGCCACGATGGGCCAGTTCGGTCTGCTGGCGGTTCCAGTGATATTGGTGCTGATGCTGCTCTCCGGGGCGATGACGCCGATGGAAAGCATGCCGGAGTTTTTGCAGTATCTCATGAACATCATTAGCCCGACGCCGCATTTCGTCGTATTCGCCCAGGGGGTGCTTTATCGCGGCGCCGATTTTTCGATTGTCTGGCCGGAGATACTAGCGATGACCGTCATCGGCAGTGTCTACTTCGGCTTTGCATTGCACCGCTTCCGCCGCGCAATCTTTGAGAGCTGAGGTCTTGGGTTGTGATCAACGGTGGCCCCGCGAGCCCAAGATCGCTATTGTGCAAACATCAATGAGCATAGAGCGATCTCGGACCCCAGCAGTCGATGATTTCGGATCAGACAGTCGATGAATCTTAGGCAACTCACCTATTTCCGAGCGGTCGTTGAACATCGCTCTCTGGCTGCGGCAGCCGATGTGCTGAATGTCGCCCAACCCAACCTTGGTATCGCCATCAAACAGCTGGAAGAAAAATGGGGCGTCACCCTTTTCGAGCGCGCGGGCCGGGGCCTTGCGATTACGGATACTGGGAGGGAATTGTATGAGCGCGCCGCGGAACTCCTCGGGGGTGCATCAGCTCTTGATCAGGACATGCGTGCAATCGGGCGCGGGTTTACGGCCCGCCTTCGTGTAGGGTTCACCCAGATCCTGGTAGACTCAGTCGCGGAGATGGTCGCAGGCATGCGTGAGGACGGGAGCGCCGTCATGGGCGGCCGCACTCGTCACCGTCCATCCCCCGGATGAATCCATGCACCCGGCCGATGCCCGCATGGTTTTTGTAACCGAACATCGCAATGGCGATGTCGTGTTGCTTGGTCACGGTTAATGTCGATGTTTCTGTTGGCTGCTTCGCCTTGGAATATTTCAGCGTCCAAAGCGCATGGCGATCTTTCTGGGCAAGCTTGGCGGATTTGTCCCTCCACTCGTCCGGGATCTTACCAGCCTTGATCGCCTCTTTTTCGTTATGCTGTCTGGGAGCCTGGATGATCGTCGCGTCGACGATTTGCCCGCCCTTGACCAGGTAGCCCGCTCGCGAGAGATATTTGTCGAAACGGGCGAATAGGCTGTCGATGGCACCGGCCCGCACCAAGCTTTCGCGGAACAGCCAGATCGTCTTGGCATCCGGAACCTTGTCGGTAAGGCCGAGCCCGAGAAACCGCACGAACGACAACCGGTCCTGGATGACAAACTCGGCCTGGTCGTCGGAGAGATTGTAGAGCGCTTGCAGCACCAAGATCTTGAATATCAGCACCGCCGGGAACGGCGGACGTCCACCTTTCGATCCGCCGCAGCGCTTCAGCGCCTTCGCCAACGGCTTCTCAAACACAGCCCAGGGAATGATGCTGTTGAGCTTCTCCAGAGGGTCGCCGACGGCACTCAGGCGCTCGTAGCGCTCGTTCAAATCCCAAAAACCCGGCTGCCCATGCATCATCCGTTCCCGGCAAATCACGAAAGCCGGATTGAATCACGAAAACAGACTGAAGGGGAGGTATAGGCCTCCAATCGATTGATCGAGGCGTTCCGGTTTCTCTTGACGAAATCGATAAATTGTCATATATGACTAGTTAATTTGGATAATACGTCAAATATGGATGCTTGTTATGGGGTCGCCAAAGGCAAAGCCAGCGCTTGAGCGGCTGGGCCAAGATGTCCGAAACGCGCGATTACGGCGAGGTATCGCTGTGGCCGACCTCGCTGTGCGCGCCGGAACATCACCAAGCTCCATTGCTCGCCTCGAACGGGGCGATCCCGGCGTCGCAATTGGGACACTTGCCGATGTACTGGTCGTCCTGGGCCTGCTGGACCGCCTCGCCGATCTCATCGACGTCCGCAAGGATGATCTTGGACTGGCGCTGGCGACGGAGAATGGCCCACGCCGGGGACGTTCTTTCGCGGCGAAGCTCCGAAAGCAAAAGCCTCAATCTGAGGGCGCGCAGGAGCTTCAGGACGTTGTGGACCCCGACGGGGCTTCATTCTGATGGCTGACTTTGTTGCCGATGTCGCACTCGGCGAAAGCCTGACACTCGTGGGCCAGTTGCGGTTCACGCATGTCGGGCCACGGCAGTTTTCGACCTTTACCTATGCTCCCGTTTGGATCGAGAATCCTCGCAGCTTTGCAATCCAGCCAGATTTTTCACTTGAAGCCGGCCCTTTTCATAGGTCGGGCCAGCCCGGCAATATGCGCGACGCATTGGCGGGCGTCTTCGCTGATGCGGCGCCGGATAGTTGGGGGCGCAGGCTCCTCGAACGCGCCTATGGCAATGGCCTCAACGAATATGAGTACCTCACGCTTTCCGACGACGCCAGCCGGCAAGGCGCGTTGCGCTTTCTGGATGACAACGGCAAGGTTGTTCGCGGTAGGGCGGCGGACGCCGTTCCGCGGCTGGTCGATCTCGAAACCATCACGGCGATCGCGCGAGCCTATGAGCAAGGCAAGGAAATCTCGCCCGAGGAGATGCAGGCGCTGGCCGGCGCGGGTGGCTCCGGCGGCGCTCGCCCCAAGGCCAATGTCAGGGACGGCGATGCACTGTGGTTGGCGAAGTTCACCTCGGTCAACGATCAACAGCCGATCGAACGCGTGGAGGTCGCGACCCTTCGCCTGGCGGCGGCCTGCGGCATCCGCACGCCTGCGACGCGATTGGAACTGGCGGACACGCCGTTCCCGGTTGCGCTGATCCAGCGGTTCGACCGGCGCGGGGCCACACGGATTCCCTACATCTCCGCGCGCACCGCACTCGACAAGACGGGCGCAAAGTTGGGTTCTTATACCGAAATCGTCGATTTCATGAGGTCTTATTCATCCGACCCCATGGCCGACTTCCGCGAACTCTATCGGCGTTTGATCTTCACCATCCTCGTGTCCAACAAGGACGATCATCTGAAGAACCATGGCTTCCTCTATGTGGGTGCTGGCCAATGGCGGCTGTCGCCGGTATTCGACGTCAACCCGGCGCCGGATCGCAATCCTCATCTTGAGACGGCGATCCTAGAGGGCGGCGTCCATGATCGGTCGATCAGCCTCGCGCTGGAAGCTTGTGAGTTTTTCGAGATTCCCGAGCCCGAGGCGCGGGAGATGATCCGCACCATGGCGCAGCGTATTTCGGATGGATGGCGAGAAGCTCTCCGTCAGGTGAGTGTCTCGGGCGCGCTGGCCCGCGACTACGAGCCGGCCTTCGTCAATGACCAGATGGCAACGGCGCTCGAAATGTAGTCATATTTGACGAGTTATGTAGTATTATTTGTCAGATATGGCGATAACCGAATGGATAAATGGTTGATGCAGAAAAGTTTCTAAGAGGTTTGGAATGGTTTGGCGGTGTGCCCCACTCCACCAGGACTTCAATGACAGCATTTCTGGATTCATTTGACGTAGCGCATCGAGGTCTGCATTTCCTGAGAGGCGACCGTCGTCCACCAGCGCTGTGAGTTTTTGCAGGAATAGATTGGCCGCAAGTACCTCTTGTACAAAACGGGAATCTGGTATTTGCCGACCGGCCGCCTCGGAGAAATGCGCCTG
The DNA here is from genome assembly GCF_030272695.1 of Martinezella calliandrae. Classification (GTDB taxonomy): domain Bacteria; phylum Pseudomonadota; class Alphaproteobacteria; order Rhizobiales; family Rhizobiaceae; genus Rhizobium; species Rhizobium calliandrae. The sequence continues at coordinate 18,198 of NZ_JARFYN010000016.1, read as the reverse complement.
CAATTCGTTTCCTGTCACGATATCGCTGGCGATCTTGAAGGTCTTGTCGCCTGCCGCGCTCCCGGATGAATAGACCAGGTAGTTACACCGCCTCAGCTGTCGGGCGAAATGAAAAACTGACCCCCTAACGAAGCGAAGAACTGACCCCTCGTTTCAAAAACGAGGAGTGATGGATGACGAGCACGATTTTATCGCATCCTGCATTGTCGCGAACAATGCAGGACGGGCATATGCCTCAGGCTGAGGAGGTGGTGGCGATGTTGCAGCTGCACGAGCTTGGTTGGGGCGCCAAGCGTTCTATCGAAGGAGTTCGGATGCGCCCGCAATACGGTCCGCCGCTATCTTCGAGAAGGCGGAGCTGCACCGTTCAAACAACGTGCTCGGCGCACTGCGTTCGACGGCTCGATGATTGGCTTCGCGACGTTCTGGTCCAGAGCCGCCGCAATGCCAGGGCTGCCAAGCGTTTGATGCGCAAGCTTCAAATAGGACAATGTGGTTCACCACGCGTAATGATCACCGACAAGCTCCGATCCTATGGTGCGGCGAAGCGGGACATCAATGCCCAGCGGCGATGTTCGCACAAGGGCTTGACCAATCGGGCGGAGAATGCTCATCAGCTTATTGGCGGAGATCGAAAACGCCGAGTTCGCGCCACATCCACTCGAAACTGTATGTCGCCATGGGGTCCGCGGGGTTGGGCTGCCGGGACGACTGGTTTTCGAGATATTTGAGCCATTCCGCGACCTTCTCGCGGCCAGTGGCAGATTTCGCCGCCTGCCGCGGTGTCTTGTTGCCGAGCATGCCGATAGGCTGATCAAGGGTTTCACGATATTGCCGGTCCATGACCTGGTGAACGACCTGCTCGGCGATTTCGGGCGGAATTTCCGGTTCTAGATCTTCGTGTGCGCGAGCCGGCCGCTCAGCCATCATCTGTTCGACCGTGCGGATTTCGGTAAGCGGCGCACGGACGAGATCACCGAGCGCCTGTTTGATTAACGTCGTTCCTTTTTGAGCGCGTTCGCCTGAATTGGTTGACAGATGGAGGAATTTCCCCTTCAACTCGATATTTCCCAGCACGCGCATGCCATTGTCCATCGTGGTGTCGAAGGACGGTGCACCGCGCTTGGGAGCGCCATGCTTTGGCTTCTCCTCAAGCCAGTTCCAGAATTTTGCGTTTTCCCGCGACAGGCCGGGGATGGTGCTCACCCGTGCGGCAATATCCTTCTGGGCGACTCCGGGCGCGAACGGAAACCTGACGTCATGGAATACGAGTTCATCACCATCCGCGTTCTGCATCGAGGGCAGCCCCATTGCGCGTTCAAGTGTATCGAACAGCCAGGACAGCGTGAACATGGAGGCCGCGGCCTGAAGCTCCTCGTCCTTGATGGCCGGCAGCTTCTTCGTATTCTTCTTGCCGAACACCTGCCGTAGGCTATCGAACAGCGCATCGGTGGCCTGCGGCGTAAACGGCAAAAGGCCTCCGGCGAATACATTTTTACCCATCACCGACACAATACGGGCGGCAATCCGGTCCCATTGCTTAAGCGTCTTGGTCGCCGTTCCCTCGCTGACGGCGATCGGCTCGCCACCGCGAATGAGGTCGCGCGCCATGAGCGACTTGCCCGGCACGATCTCACTGACTTCGTAAAGGCTCATGACGGAGGTGCGCAGCGCTTTGATATAAGCCTTTGCCTGAGCATTTTCCTTCCAGCCGCGACGTTTGAGATATTCGTCGACGATGTTGCCGCCCTCGACCTCGAATTCCTGGGTCAGGAAATCCTCGAAGGCGCAGCCCCAGAGCGTCATGGCCCAGACCTCGCCGAGGATGTCCGAAAGGTCCTCGAAGTCCATGTCACCGCCATCCAGGACGGGTCCGAAATGGTCGTAGAAAACCTCGTCGAAGCATTCTGGCCATTCGTCCCGGGCGAGAAACTTCATAAGACCTTTGAGATCATAGCTGGTCGGCATGGAAGGTCTCCATATTCTGGCGATGTTTTGTGACGATGCGCGAAACCGTCGGTTCACTGATGTCGTAAAGTCTCGCCATTTCTGCTCCACTTTTGCGGCCGGACAAGAGGCTCTCGGCGATTTCCCGGCATTTCTTCGGGTCGAGCTCCTTGCGGCGCCCCAATTCGTCCTTCGGCACGTGCCAGTCGTAGTCCTCTCCCGGATCATGGCGCGTTCAAGCTGCTCAAAGAATCCTACCATCTGCATCATCATCATGCGCCCTGCCGCCGCCGTCGTGTCGATTGCCTCGGTGAGGGACCAGAACCCCGCGCCAGCACTGGCAACCTGACCCATCAGATGTAGGACGTCCTTCAGCGAACGTGACAGGCGATCGAGCTTCCAGACGACGAACGCCATCGCGCAGTTGATCGAGCATGCGGTGTAACTCAGGCTGGTGCCAGCGCCCGCCGGACGCCTTTTCTTCGAACGCGCGCTTGCGGCCGGCTTCGGACAGGGCGCGGGCCTTGTTCGATTGCTCATCTTTGCCGCGAGGATATTCCTGCGTCATGCGAAGGCTACGTGATGATCCTGCTGGCTTCGAACGCTTCGCCATCAGCACCGAATTGACCATCATTGCGACAGAGAGACAGGGTTTATCAGGCCCATCAGCTGAAGATGCTGGTCAAGCTGTTGCTCCGAAAGAAGCGTTCATGGATCTGCACCAGTCGATTCCGGCGTTTCGAGGAGGTCGGGCGATTCGTCATCAGCCACGGACTGTCCAAGGCTTGCGGCAAGCCTTTCGGCAATCTCCATCAACGGTTTCACATATCGTGTCGTTGCCTCTTTGATCGAGAGAGCGGACCGGATCCATATGATGGAGACACATGCTATCGTAACGCCATCCAGCTTCACCGGTACTGCAATTGACGAGGTACTGGGTCGGAATTCGCCTGCCTCGCGGATGGCGTAGCCCTTCGCCCGGATATCGGCCAGCAGATCGTTCAGATCGATGGCTTCCAGAAATGAAAGATCCTCAGGCACAGCGAGTCGTCGGATATGCTCGACGATAAGCCCGCGCTCCTCATCGGATATGAACGCGAGGTAGGCCCGTCCCGCCGATGTCCCAAGGATAGGCATGCGGTAACCGATCATGCCCCTGTCGACAGACAGGGGACTTCGGCCGTGAGTCGTTTCCTGAATCACCATCGCCGCGCTTTCGTAGACACTCAGGTCGAGCGGCCAGACGATTTTCGGCAAGTACTCGGAAAAGAGCGGACCTGCTGCCTGACAGAGGGCGGACGTCGCCGCCGAACCATCGCCAAGGCTGGCCGCAAGGCGCGTGACACGGACCCGGTTGTTGGTGGAGGAAAACACAACGAATCCTTCCTCCTCGAGGGTCTGGAGCAGGCGGTATACGGTGGGACGGGGGAGATCCAGCCTGGTCGCGATTTCACCCGGACGCGCCTCTCCGAGAAGGTTTACCTCGCGCAACACAGCAAGCCCGCGCACCAGGGCGCGCACGCCGCCTTGGTCCGCATTGCTACGCCTCTTTAGCATCTTCCGATCTTCTCCGGTTCGCTGTCGGTTACGGGGAGGCGGCACTCCTGCGCAGTGCCAACGCGCCGCAACCATATCATACGGCGAGACCAAGATCGAAGATATGGACTTTCGCGTCCTCTCAGGCGATGTTGCGCAGCCTCGTCGTTTCGGCGCCGACCACGTCAGGGATCAGTTTGAGCACTGATGCCAGTTCCTCCGAGGAGTTCACCTTCGCCAGAAGGTAGCGGTCCGGCCGAATGATCGCGGCGGCCGCGCCTGCGAGATGGACGGCGCCATCCCTTGTTTGTGAAACGTGCAAGATGGTTCCCTTGCGCTGGGCGTGCTCGATAAGCTGCCCTTCGAGACTGGCGAGGAAGAAATCTGCGAACAAAAAGGAAAACCCATAGCCGGCGACGTCGTCGGCGAGCGCCCCATCCCGCATGACCGGCTGGGCGAAAAGCGGTGCGGAATGGCTCAAAAGGCCTGGACCGATCGGCGGATACAGGGACACCATTTTCGCGCCGCCTTCCGCCCTGGGGAACGCGGCAGTGAGAGCGGAGCGCGGGTCCTTCGTGTTGATCAGGCCGCCAAGCCTGACCGCCGTCGCGATGAACGTCCTGGCGTTTTCTCGACGCTCGGTGGTGTATGTGCCTAGAAGTGCGGGATCGTGGCCGGCGTGCAGGCAGCAGATGAGCTTCCAGCCGAGGTTGGCGATGTCCCGGATGCCGGCGCACATGCCTTGCCCCATGAAGGGCGGCGTCTGGTGGGCCGCGTCACCTGCGATGAACAAGCGCCCGCGTTGCCACTCGTCAGCGATGAGGGAATGGAACCAGTAGACGGCCGTGCGTTCGATGTCCGCCTCTGCCGGAGTCACCCATTTGGACAGAAGCGGCCAGACGTTTTCCGGGCGGGCGATCTCGGTGCTGTCCTCGTCCGGCAGGACGGTCAATTCCCAGCGGCGCCGGTTGTTCGGTCCACGGACATAAGTCGAGGGTCGGGCGGGATCGCAATGCTGGAGAGACCAGTCGCCAAGCCCCGGCTTCTCCCCTTTCAGCAGAACGTCCACGACCAGCCAGCGCTCATGAAATCCGAGATCCTCCATGCCGGTTTCAATGAAACGGCGAACGAACGAACGCGCGCCGTCGCAGCCAACGACGTAGCGGGCGCGGACGCGGCGTATTCGACCACAGCTCATGTCCTCGTAGCGTAGGTGTACTCCTTCGTCGTCCTGCTCGATAAAGAAGGCTTCACAGCGCGTCTGCAGGGTCACGGCAGGATAGGATTGGAGACGATTGCGCAGGATGCGCTCAAGGTCCGGCTGGTGCACGCGATAGCTCGAATGCCAGCCCAAAGCCGTCACCTCGGCCGGACGCGGCCAATCCAGCAGGATAGTTCCGTCGGGACCGACGAAGCGCATGCCGACGTTGAGGCGGCACACGGCTTCCAGTTCCTTGGCGATCCCGATCTGCTGAAACGTCCGCATCACCTCATCGTCGAAATGTACGGCGCGTGGAAGATGATAGGCGGCACTCTCCCGATCGAGCAGCAGCACGCGGACATTGGCTCGTCCAAGGATGTGCGCCAGTGTCGCCCCGACAGGGCCGCATCCTACGATGACGACGTCATAGTGGGTAGTTTCGTTTGTCATGTATTGTCCTCCCAGTATCAGTGCCGACGCATCAGCGTCCGCAGCGGGCGAGTTCATTGAACAGCCACGGACAATCCGCGACCGGCGGCGCCCGGACGCCACGGGCCGCGGCGTCCATGCGCATCTCGCGCAGACGTTTTCTGCCGCCCTCTTCGGTCAGGTAGAGGCGTTCATGTCCCCAGAAGGAAGGTCCGTCGGCCGTCTCGTGCGGCTCCCAGGTCGTGGGATCGATGATCCTGCCACCCCATCCGTTTTCGACGAAGAACCCCGAAGGGGAGTTCGCGTAAAACGACGTCATATAGTCGTTCGAGTGGCGGCCGAGGGTGTAAGCGACGCAACCCTCTCGTTGCGTGGCGACGTCATAGCCCTGACCAACGTCATCGAGGTTCCGGAACTCGATCATGAAATGGTGGAAACCCTGTCCGCCTGAACCGACCATCGCGAAGCTGTGGTGGCGGCTGTTGACGTGAAAGAAGTACAATGCGTAGGGCTCTAGGCCGTAGTCGGTGACGTGGAAATCGAGATTGTCGCGATAATATGGCATCATGATCTCGATGTTCCGGACGTGGAGGACTGCGTGGCCCATGCCGACGGGGCCGGTCACGAAGCCTGAAACCGGTCGCCCCGGAACGAAAGGGTCGGAAGCGATCATCGGCTTCCAGATCAACTCCACCCGGTTGCCCATCGGGTCGTCGAACAGGATCATGGCGGCGCAGAAGCGCCGGTCGCATTCGGCGCGAGTTCCATATCGAACGCGCGTTCCGGCTTGTTCGAGCCGCGTCCCATAAAGATCGAGATCACTTTCGAATTCGACCTCCCACCCCATGCTGGAGAGTGTTTCGCCCGGTTCGTTCACAACGAACAGCCGTTGCATCCGGTCGTCCATGCGGAAGGCCAGTTCCCGCGACGAGCGGTCGATGCGCTGCATACCCAGCAGCCCCGATGCGAAATCACCCCAGTCGGAAAGCTTGTCCGAGCGGATGCCGATATGCCCCAGTGCGTTGATTGCCACGTTATCCTCCTGACGCAGTCTGCCTCCCTGCTGCAGAGCGCGGCATGTCAACCGCGCTCTGCAGAGCGTCAATTCACGTTTGCGATGGGGTTCGACAGCCTGCCAATGCCGGTGATTTCGACTTCGATCCGGTCGCCTTCGAACATGTAGAGCGGCGGGGAGCGAAACCGCCCGACGCCGCCAGGCGTGCCGGTGGCAATGATGTCGCCGGCAACAAGCCGCGTGACCTTCGAGACGTATTCGATGATTTCGCCGATCGAGAAGGCGAGGTCGGCAATCGGCGTCGTTTGGACTTCCTGGCCGTTCAGAACGGTGCGCAGGTGCTCGTTTTCCGGGTTTGGGAGTGCGTCGGCAGTGACGATCCACGGTCCCATGGAGCCGGTGTCGTCGAAACTCTTTCCGGACCAAAACTGGGTTGTGTGGCGCTGGAAGTCGCGGATCGTGCCGTCGTTGAAACAGGAGTAGCCAAGAATATGGTCCTTGGCTTCCGCGGCCGGAATGTTGCGGCCGGCCTTTCCGATAATGACCGCAAGTTCGCCCTCATAGTCGAATTCATCCGAGCAGGCAGGCTTGAGAAGCGGAACGCCGCTTCCAAGAACCGACGAGGGATAGCGGGTGAAGATCGACGGATATTTCGGCTTCTCGCGGCCGGTTTCCTTGATGTGGTTGGCATAATTCAGGCCGACACAGATGATCTTGTCCGGATTCGGTATCGGCGACAGCAGTATTACATCCGCGAGATTGAGACCTTTGGATTCGACGTCAATTTCGGCGGCCTTGCCAGCGGCGAGAACCGCGCGCAAGTCAGGATAGGATGCTCGAAAAGCAGGCGTCGCCTCATGAAGCCGGTCTTCCCGGACCAGTCCATAAGTTCGGCGATCGCCGGTTTCGAAAGATACGAGGCGCATGTGGTAGCTCCAATTTTGACCGTTGGCTTGGCGCGATATAAAGTCCGCCTCCGCGCCCCGTGACAATCGATAATGATCATGTCGTCCACCAGGTGGACACATAGGAAGATGGATATGTGTCCATCTGACGGACGGTTTCAATCTGTCTGTTTCAAATCTCACCATTTCCACGACAATGACGGAGGAGTTACGCTGCGGTGCGGGCTGTCGCGAAAGGCGAGGGCGCAGCCGGGTGATGGAGGAGCCGCCGAAACAGTATCGGATCACCTGCCGCCTTCGACAGAAGCGGCGGATGGCCCTGCGCGTTCCGATGCGGTTGGAGTAATCACTTGCCCAGGGAGGTTTAGGGCTCATGACACTCAATGAATCTATCAAGAGCGGGCCGATGCGCCCAGCACAGATCTGGATCTGCCTGATGTGCGTCCTGCTAGCCATGATCGACGGCTACGAAGTAGTGGCCGTGCCATTTACAATGCCGACAATCGCCAGGGTGTGGAATCTCCCGAATTCGCAGGTTGGCTATCTTCTGAGCGCCGGCATCTTCGGAATGGCGCTCGGAGCCGTGTTCGTGTCTCCTCTCGCAGACAAGATCGGCCGCCGCAGACATGTGTTGCTTTGCCTCGTCGCCATTACCGCGCTGATGACAGTTTCAGGTCTTTGCGTTTCGTTGTGGCAGCTCGTCGCCGTTCGTGCCGCGGCTGGGCTTTTCATCGGCGCGATGATCTCTAGTCTTAACATCATCGTTTCGGAGTATTCTTCCGACAGGCGACGCGGTCTCGTCATGGGACTTTACGGCGCCGGTTTGCCCATGGGTTCGGCGCTGGCGGGTTTCGCAATCGCCCCGATGCTGAAATCATTTGGCTGGCAGGCGCCCTTCTTTTTCGGCTCGCTCCTGACAGGCGCGATGCTTCTTGTCGTCCTGTTTTATCTTCCCGAATCGATTGACTATCTTGTTCATCGCAGGCCCGCGGATGCTTTGAAGACCTATAACCGTATCGCCGCCCGCATGGGGTACGCGCCGCTTGATGTCCTTCCGCAAGCGGGGGCCTCTTCCGAAACCCTTCCCGCAAAGGTGGGCCTTGGTGAACTGTTGCAACCGCCTCTTCTGTCGCGAACGGTCTTGCTTTGGTTCGGTTACGCGCTTCTTATCTCGTGCTTCTATTTCGCGAACACATGGACCGCAAAGATCGTTTCCGACGCGACGGGCGACGCGTATCTAGGAGTCCGCGTTGCCATGCTTATCCAGTTCGGTGGCGTCATGGGGGCTGTGCTCTATGGCCTGCTGACGCTTTGGATCAACGGGCGGCTCGCGACGATCCTGCTGCTGGCGCTGGGCGGCTTGGCATTCACGCTCTACGCCCAGTTCAGCGGGGTCTTATCGGCAGCCATGGTCCTCGCCTTCGCGATTGGCATTTGCGCGAACGGCGGCGTCGCGGCCTTTTACGCCATCAGCCCGCCCATCTATCCCACGATACTGCGCGGCACGGGTGTGGGCCTCATGATCGGCTTCGGACGCGGCCTAGCCATCGTCGCTCCACTGCTGACGGGATATATGCTCTCCAACTATTGGACGCCGGTCGACGCATATCGGTTCTTTGCGGTCGTCATGGCGTTTTCCGCGGTCGCCACCCTCGGCTTGCACATGACCTACAGGAACGGCCAGATGGCCGCGGCCAAAGCGTGAGGACGCTCGACTTGAAACATTTTCCAGAGGTTCGAACGATGCGGGCCGTCCGCTCTCCAGTTCCCGGCGGCCCGGAGGCCATGGTAATCGAGCGTCTGCCGCTACCTGTTCCAGCGGCAGGCCAGGTGTTGATCAAGGTTCAGGCGGCGGGTGTGAACCGGCCTGACATCTCTCAAAGACGCGGCACCTACCCGGTGCCGCCAGACGCCAACCCGACGCTTGGCCTGGAGGTCGCGGGGACCGTCGAGTCGGTTGGAGACGGCGTCGGGCTGAAGCCCGGTCAGCGGGTGTGCTCGCTCGTGCACGGCGGTGGTTACGCCGACTATGCGATCGCCGAAGGTGATCAGATCATCGCGCTTCCCGACGAGATCGATTTCATCACCGCGGCAGCGCTTCCCGAGGTTGCAATGACGGTGGAATTCAATCTGGTTGAACGGGCGGCCTTGAAACGAAACGACTGGGTCCTCATTCATGGTGGCTCAAGCGGCATCGGAAGCCACGCGATCCAACGCGCCAAAGCAATGGGTGCGAGTGTGGCCGTGACCGCCGGTTCAGACGAAAAATGCGGTTATTGCCAAACGCTCGGCGCCGATCTGGCTATCAATTATCGCAAGGTCGATTTCGTTGACGCCGTCGAAGAGGCGACCAGGGGGCGGGGTGTCGATGTCGTACTGGACATGGTGGGCGGCGACTATATTGATCGCAATCTCAAGGCAATGGCGCCGGACGGTCGTTGCGCGATCATTTCGCTACAGGGCGGCCGCAAGATCTCCGCGGATATGGAGCCGCTTCTACGACGTCGCCTGACCCTGGTCGGTTCCACCTTGCGCCCCCTGTCGAAGGCGGAGAAAGCGCGCATCGCGAAGCTGGTGTCATGCGACGTGCTGCCGCTCGTTGCCAATAACTGCATCCGTTCCTCTGTCGGTGCTACCTTTCCTCTGGAACGGGTCGAAGACGCCCATCGGCTACTTGAGAGTGGCGCGACCATGGGAAAGATCGTCTTGACCACTTTTTAGAGCACGACCTTATTCCGGATTCCGGCACTGAAACGTCAACGAATTGACGATTTGACGTTGAGCATTGGCCCGTCTGCGAGGTTCATAGTATGCGATCGCCGAAGAGGCTGCGCGCGCCGCTGCCAGTTCCACGCGGCAAGCCTCGCCGAAATCCAGGAGAAAGTCCATCGCGCCAGAACGCGCGAGGTCCCTTATTTCAGATGGCGACCTCAATCTCGCGATGCTTTTCCCTCACTTGTGAGCGATGCGTCATTTAGGCGGTGGCGAACGAGGCGAGGCCTTTGAGCGCGACGCCGGCGAGGCCCATGAGGGCAGAGATGTATGCGTCCATGAGAATTCTCCTCTCGGATCGAACGCGACTGCACCGTAAGACAACGATCCCGCACCAGCGCCAGCAAGCACGTGTCCGGCGGACTCGTTATTGGCACATCTACCCCGCCAGCGGAGGCCCCACCCAAACGCCTTCCGGCACCACAGGGATGCTGTTTACCAACCCGTCGAGCATTCCACACAGGACGTTCTCGGTCAGATCCTGCATCTTGTCGCCAGGCCCGACGAGGCGGTCCGCCAGCAGCAAAGTCAGACCGTGCATCTGTGACCAAAAAACCAGGATCGCTCCATCGATGGTGCGAGTATTGGCCTCGGTATCGTCAATTGGACGCCCCAAACCGCCGTCGGAAATCGCTTCAACTATAAGCGCTTTCATGTTGTAGGCCGCCGTTCTTTCGATCGCGGGCCGCCCTGCGTCCTGACCGGTGAGGTATCCCCCGAACATCAACCTGTAGAGTGCCGGATTGCTGACGCCGCCGCAGACGTATGCCTTCGCCATGGCCGCCAGCCTCTGCCGAGGACTGTCGGGTTCTTTTGTCGCTTCGGCCATGCGCTTAGCCAGCAGTTCGAATCCCACCGCCGAGACCGCTGCCAGAAGTTCGCGCTTGTCGGCGAAGTGCTTATACGGGGCGTTGTGACTGACGCCCGCCCGACGGGCGAGCTCTCGAAGCGAAAACTCCGTGCTTTGAGACTCGCTCAGCACGTCGAGCGCGGCCTCGACAATCGCCCTGTGAAGGTCACCGTGGTGGTAGGGCCGCTGTTCTTTGGTGGAAATGTCCTGGGTCATGTCATCCATTTATAGCATTAAGTTGCTCTTGTCAACATTTTGCCTTGAAGATGTTGACATTGCCCACTCTGCGCCCTAAGTGGGCGGCGTCAACATCTGCTCCGTCTTGCGAAGACGGCGGGAACCAGCAATAGAGGTAACACTTCATGGACCTTCCAAATTCCCTCGGACACAAGACACGCCGCATAAAGGAGCGTCCCCCGTTCGAGCGCATTGCACTATTGTTGCAAGGTGGCGGAGCGCTGGGTTCCTATCAGGCCGGCGTCTATCAAGCCCTGGCCGAAGCCGGTTTGCATCCGGATTGGGTCGCCGGGATTTCCATTGGAGCCATCAATAGTGCCCTGATTGCGGGCAATCCGCCTGAAAGACGGGTGGAGGCGCTCCGGTGCTTCTGGGATACCGTAACCGCCCCTGCTCACGGGATTTCCACTCTGTTTTCGGCAATGTATGCAGCGATGGGGCTCCAGGGTGATTTCGCGCGTGGCCTGCTCAATCAGACACACGCCTTCGCAACCCTTATGGAGGGCGCGGCGGGCTTCTTCACGCCCCGTCCCGTGCCACCTTTTTTCTCATCCGCCGGCAGCAAAGATGCCGAAAGCTTCTACGACGTCGCACCTCTCAAAGCGACGCTGGAGCGGCTGGTGGATTTCGACCGGATCAACAGTGGAGCCATGCGTTTCAGCGTCGGTGCTGTCAACGTACGCACCGGCAACTTCGAATATTTCGACACCACGAGCCACAATATCCGCCCTGAACACGTCATGGCGAGCGGCTCCCTGCCGCCAGGCTTCCCTGCCGCCAGGATCGACGGCGAGTGTTACTGGGACGGGGGTCTCGTATCGAACACGCCGCTGCAATGGGTGCTCGACAGCTCGCCACGCCAGGACACGTTGGCCTTTCAGGTCGACCTTTGGAGTGCGCGGGGCGAGTTCCCACGTGACCTCCTTGGAATCGAACTGCGGCAGAAGGATATCCGCTTCTCAAGCCGCACGCGCGCGGCGACCGACAATTTCAAGTCGCAGCAGCGGCTCCGTCGCGCGCTCGGTCATCTGGTCGAACTCGTTCCCAAGGACGCGTTGCTGCGGGCCGATCCGGAGATCAAGCGTCTCGTCGATCAGGCCGATGAGAAGGTCTACAACATCGCCCAGCTGGTGTATCGCGCGAAGAACTACGAAAGCACCTCCAAGGATTACGAGTTCTCTCGCCTGACTATGGAGGAGCACTGGACCTCCGGCTACACCGACGCCCTTCGAACGCTGCGCCACCCCGAGGTGCTGCAGCGACCCGACACTGCCGACGGCGTCGCCATTTTCGACTTCGACTGAAACTTCAACAGAAAAGATACCGCCATGAAGATCGCCGCCGTCCGCGAAAACGCTTTCGCGATGCCGCTCAACAACCCTGCCTATCCGAAGCCACCTTACAAGTTCTACAACCGCGAATTCGTCGTCATCAACTACCGGACCGATCCGGAGGCCTTGCGCGCCGTCGTGCCCGAGCCCTTGGAAGTGATCGGCGACACCGTCGCCTATGAATTCATCCGCATGCCGGATTCGACGGGTTTCGGGGACTACACCGAGACCGGCCAAGTCATCCCGGTGCGTTTCCGCACGCCGTCCGGCAAGGTGCAGGAAGGCAGCTACGTGCATGCCATGTATCTTGACGACAACTCGCCGATCGCCGGCGGGCGTGAGATCTGGGGCTTTCCGAAGAAGCTGGCAACGCCGAAGCTCTCGCACGAGCAGGAGACGCTGGTCGGAACGCTGCATTACGGTTCGGTTCTCTGCGCGATGGCGACGATGGGCTATAAGCATCGCGAACTCCCCCTGGAGCCGCTGGCAAAGGCGATGGCCAAGCCCGCCTTCATGCTCAAGATCATCCCCCATGTCGACGGCTCGACCCGCATTTGCGAACTGGTGCGCTATTATCTCGAGGATGTGACCGTGAAAGGCGCATGGGCCGGGCCGGCAGCCCTGCAATTGTTTGAGCACGCCATGTGCGACGTCGCGCGTCTACCCGTGCGTGAAGTCACCTCGGCCAGCCATTACATCGCCGACCTGACGCTCGGCCTCGGCGAGGTCGTGTTCGACTACCTCCAAAACGACTAATCTCCTGCAATTGAAAGGAACTATCCATGTCTCGATTTGATGGAAGAGTGGCCATTGTCACGGGAGCCGCGAGCGGCATCGGCAAGGAAATCGCGCTTCGTTTCGCAGCCGAAGGCGGCATTCCCGTGATCGCCGACCTCAATCTCGACGCAGCGAATGCAACGGCCGCGGAGATCAAAAACAAGGGGGGCGACGCTTTCGCTGTCGCGATGAACGTCGCCGACGAAGACCAGGTGGAAAAGGCTGTAGGCGAGGTGATGGCCAGGTTCGGAAAGATCGACGTGCTCGTCAGCAACGCCGGCATCCAGATCGTCAAGCCGCTGGTCGACTTTCCCTTTGCGGACTGGAGACAGCTGCTTTCAATTCATCTCGACGGCGCCTTCTTGACCACTCGCGCCTGCCTTAAGCACATGTATGCCGCTAATTACGGCCGGGTGATCTACATGGGCTCCGTGCACTCCAAGGAAGCCTCGAAGCTGAAAGCACCCTATGTCACGGCGAAGCACGGTCTGATCGGGCTGGCCAAGGTGTTGGCAAAGGAAGGAGCCGAGCACAACGTTACCGCCAACGTGGTCTGCCCCGGATTCGTACGTACGCCGCTCGTCGACAAACAGATCCCCGAGCAGGCGCGGGAGCTCGGTCTAAGCGAGGACCAGGTGGTCAGGACGGTGATGCTCAAGGACACGGTCGACGGTGAGTTCACGAGCACCGATGACGTGGCTGACGCGGTTCTTTATTTCGCGGCGGCGAGTTCCAATGCCGTGACAGGTCAATCGCTGGTCGTGAGCCACGGCTGGTTCATGCAGTAGCTGCCGATTGAGGACGAATGATACCCCTCTAAGGTGTCGTGAAGTTTCCGCAGCCGCCAGTCTTCGGATCGTCCGTTGGATCCAGGGAAACATCGTGGCCATGCGCGAAACACTCTCGGACTACAATCACGCGCTTGGCGGAAACTGGAATTGGCAAAGCATCGGGAAGAGGTTCAGGGCCGGTCGGTCGTACGACTCATCCGGCCCTTCCCACCCTGTTCGACGATAGACAAGCGCAGGAGTTCACTCGTCTTGGGGTCGTTGGCCGTCTTTTCGCAAGATTGAAGCAGCAAGGCCCGTATTCGGTCGGCCCAGGATCCCCGAAGGCTGTCAATAAGGCCGTCAATGGCGGTCCCAGCTGATCCGATGATATCGACTTGTGCCGAAGCATTTCCTGGAAAAGCACGTCCTTGGTCGGAAGGTAGACCGTTCCTTTTGTTGTCCCCGGGCGGGCTGCGACGTCTTCAACCCGCGTTTCCTCGAACGCAGCCTCCAGTATTTCGAGAGGGCGTCTTTCCTTCCTCTCCGCCCTTGATGGTTCTTTTTCCAACTGGATTCATCGCATCCCATTGTTTTCTTGGAGAATATCGAGCGGGAAACCCAATGGGACCTGCTCAGGATATTTGGTGGTGGCGCTGGTTTGCAGTTTTCGTCGCATCGGTCATCTTGCTTCGATGTTGCGTGTGTCAACTTTTTTGAGCTCAATATGTTGACAACGCCCACTTTAGCCTTTAAGTGGGCGTTGTCAACATCGGGCGGTGGCCTGTTACATGCAGCAAATCGAAGCTGACCGTTCAACAGGCGGCTCTTCTTCGCAACCTTACCGGAGCAAATATGCAGTCCTTTCGATTGCTGGGAATTGGTCTCGTATGCGCAGTTCTGGCTGCCTGCGAAGACAAAGCTGAAGTTGCGCCGCCGCAGCAGCAGGTTCGCGCCGTCTCGGCCGCGGAGGCTCAATATCAACCCGGTGCGGAAATCACCGGCGAGGTGAAGGCAAGGGTTCAGACTGAACTCTCCTTTCGCGTCAGCGGCAGAGTTCTCGAGAGAAAGGTCGATGTCGGATCACATGTCCACGCCGGCGACGTCCTCGCCCGACTCAACGACACGGAACAACAAGCCGACGTCACCGTCGCGCGCGCGGCACTAGAGTCGGCGCAGGCGGTCGTTGCGCAGAAGACGCTCGCCTTCAACCGGGCGACGTCGCTTCTGCAGTCGCAGGCGGCCCCGCGGGCGATCTTTGATGATGCTCAAAAAGAACTTCTGAGTGCGCAGGCTTCCCTCGAGACGGCCGGGGCCGCGCTCGCGACGGCGGAGGACGCGCTGTCCTACACCGAGTTGAAAGCGGCCGCGGACGGCATCATCACGGCACGCAGCATTGAAGTCGGGCAGGTCGTCTCAGCGGCGCAATCGGCCTTCACGATCGCCCACGACGGTCCGAGAGATGCGGTGTTTGATGTCTTTGAAGCATTCTTTCTGGATGGCCGTCCGCTGAACGACGTCGTCGTCGCACCGGTATCGGACCCCACGCGAGACGTCCACGCCAACATCCGCGAGGTCTCGCCGGTCATAGACGCAAAAGCAGGCACAATCCGGATCAAGGTGGGGCTCCAGGAGAGCACGCTATGGCCGCTTGGAACGCCCGTCGTGGGCAAGCTGCGCGCCGCGCCGCGGGGCGGAATCGTGCTGCCCTACACTGCGATCACATCAGCCGACGGCGAACCCGCCGTCTGGCTCGTCAACACCCAAAACCACTCCGTCTTACTCCGGAAGATTTCGATCGGCAGATACCGCCAGAGCGATTTCATCGTCACCAGCGGCCTCGCCCCACAAGACCTGGTCGTCACCGAAGGCGGAAAGTTTCTCAAGGAAGGCCAGGCAGTCGCCTGGGAAGGCAAGTGAGATGACACTCGTGCGCATAGGTACCTCTCTTCCATTTCTTCTATCGATCTCTCTGCTTGTCGGCTGCGATCAAAGGTCGGAGGCAGGAGAGCAGGCGACGCCCCGTCCGGTCAAAGTCGTCATGGCTGCGGCCGAACGGGACAAAGCGACAAGCTTGCCCGGCGTGGTGAGAGCCCGCATCGAGACCGATCTCGCGTTCCGGGTTCTTGGGCGGATGGTGTCTCGCAAAGTCGATGTTGGCGACCTCGTCCATAAGGGTGATGTCCTCGCCGAGATCGATCCTCTCAGTCTTCAGCTCGCAGTCAAGAGCGCGCAAGCCGATCTGCGCAACGCCCAGGCTCAGTTAGAGAACGCCGCGACGACGGAAATTCGCAAGCGAAAGCTGATGCAAAGCAACGCAGCAAGCATTGCGGATCATGATCTTGCCGAGCAGCAACTCAAATCGGCGACCGCCAATGTTGCAAAAGCAACAGCTAGCCTCGCCAAGGCGAATGAGCAGTTAGATTACGCCCAGCTGAGGGCGGAGTTCGATGGTGTCGTGACTGCGGCGTTCGCGGAAATGGGCCAGACTGTTTCGGCCGGCCAGCCGGTTCTGAAACTGGCACGCCTCGAGCAACGCGACGTGGTTGTCGACGTTCCGGAGGCGCAGTTCAGCAATATTCGCCTCGACGACCGCTTCAATGTCGCCCTCCAGCTCGACAACAGGATTCAAGCTGTTGGCGTCGTTCGCGAAATCGCGCCTCAGGCCGATCCCAACACTCGAACCTATCGGCTGAAGATCGCGATCGATCAGGCGTCTGACATTTTCCGCCTCGGTGCCGTGGTGACCGCGACTCCGGTTGTCGAGGAAAAGAAGCAGGCCATCGCCTTACCGCTCTCCGCCATCCGAAGCGACGGTGATGGCGCCCAGGTTTGGGTGGTGGATCGATCGACAGCCACGGTCGCTCCGAGAGCAGTTAAACTGGATGACAAAGGATCGGGCGCCCGCTTCGTCAGGGTCGTATCTGGGCTGCGCGCGGGGGAGGAGATCGTCGTCGCCGGTACCGACGACCTTGTCGATGGACAGAAAGTGAAACTCGGACAGGAGCTACGCCCGTGAATAAATTCAACCTTTCGGACTGGGCGCTCAAGCATCGGTCTCTCGTCTGGTAGGAGGTGACGCAGCAGGTTACCGACCGCATCGAAAAGAAGCTGCAGGAACTCGACAATCTCGAACACACCCGCAGCATCACAACCGCCGGTCAGACGATCGTCTTCGTCGACCTGCTTCCCGATACGAATGCGCGGGACGTGAAACCTACCTGGTCGCGCGTCCGCAACCTGATCGACGACATCAAGCACGAATTCCCGCAAGGGGTGGTTGGCCCCTTCTTCGACGACCAGTTCGGCGACGTTTATGGCAATATCTTTGCCTTCACAGGCGACAGCGGACTGAGTCAAAGAGAACTGCGCGATTTCGCCGAGAACGCCCGAACACAGATCCTGAAAATCCCCGACGTCGGCAAGGTCGACGTGGTCGGTGCGCAGGACGAGGTCATCTATCTCGAATTCTCCACCCGCAAGATCGCAGCACTCGGCATCGACCGTTCTGCCATCATCTCAACGCTGCAGGCGCAAAATGCCGTCACACAGTCCGGATTCGTCGAGACCGGGCCGGAGCGCGTCGCTTTGCGGGTCGGAGGTCGGTTCATCTCCGAAGAGACCTTGCGCGGCATCAATCTCAGGGTCAACGACCGCTTTTTCCCGCTGACGGACGTCGCCACAATCACCCGCGGCTATGTCGATCCGCCGACCTCGCTCTTTCGCTTCAATGGCAAGCCGGCGATCGGACTCGCGATCGGCATGAAGACAGGCGGCAACCTGTTGGCATTCGGCGAAGCCCTAAACAAGACGATGGGCCAGATCGTTCAAAACCTCCCGGTCGGAATCTCGGTCGCGAAGGTCTCCGACCAACCGAAAGTGGTCGAGGAGGCCGTCGGAGGCTTCACGAAAGCTTTGTTCGAGGCGGTTGCCATCGTGCTCGCAATCAGCTTCGTCAGTCTCGGTCTCAGGGCAGGCCTGGTCGTCTCCGTCGCGATCCCGTTGGTTCTTGCCATTACATTCGTGGTCATGCTCGACGCGGGCATTTCGCTGCAGCGCATCTCGCTCGGAGCGCTGATCATCGCGCTTGGCCTTCTCGTCGACGACGCCATGATCGCCGTCGAGATGATGGTCGCGCGGTTGGAAGCCGGTGACAATCTCATGAAAGCCGCCACCTACGTCTACACGTCGACGGCCTTCCCGATGCTGACCGGCACGCTGGTAACTGTGGCGGGCTTCATCCCCGTCGCCTTCAACAAGAGCAACGCCGGCGAGTTCACCTTCACTCTCTTCGTCGTCATCGCCGTATCGCTTGTCGTATCCTGGGTCGTTGCGGTGGTGTTCACGCCGCTTATCGGCGTGACGATCCTGCCGAAGGCGATCAAGAAGCATGCCGAGCACAAGGGCTGGTTCGCGAAGGCATTTTCGAGC
>NZ_JARFYN010000150.1 GCF_030272695.1 Martinezella calliandrae | reverse complement strand
AGCAAACCCGCACCCATCAACAATGGGGCAGCACCGAGCTGATGACGAGGTAATGATGAGAGGCGGTTGGCATGGGGGTCCAATGAGCCATCGCCCGATGCTGTCTAAGGCCGCCCGGTTCCGCATCGAGAACGGCGACGTCAAGATAGACGTCAAATGTGCCGATGACGAACCAATGAGAGCATGTGCAGACGAGGTGAACCAAATTCTGGACAGACTTCAAGGACGGTCCTCCTCGTCGCGGTACGACGACGACCAATAGCCGGGTGGGCGATCGGGGTTGGCCGCCGCGAGTTTACCCGATCCCGTTTTTCGTCTAAATCATTGATTTTCTGTGGTTATGATTTGCCGCTGGAAATTAAGCCGCTCGATTCATGGTGAGCGATGAAACAGAAGACTTGTTAAACACGCTGATGTTCACGGTCGGCTGCATCTGAGAGAACAACACTCACGACAGAAGGCGTATCGCTGTGGCCTACCATGACGCTGCTCACCATCTCATTTCCCAAATCCGGATGGACGACGGCTTTGAGCACCTTAATGACTATCGGTCGGCGGGTGATATCGTCTGCACCGGCTGGCTGCTGACTGCGTCTGCAATCCGAGTAGACGAGCAAAACCTTTGGCATTGGTAGGCCCTCCGCCAGATCACCGATGAAGCGCCAGCGCTCTTGCCGTTGGCCGGTTCAGCAGTTCACTAGTCCTGTTGAAACCAGCTAAGCGCGCGGTAGGGTATTCAGACTTGGTCCGATGCGTCTGCTTTCGGTTTTAGGAAACGAACCCCGGCGCCGCCGCCGTTTTCGGCAACGAATTCTATTCCAGCTCGTTCCAATGCAATTTTGATCGCGCTCAAATTCGCCGCGGTTATCGAAGGCACATCGTCCTCCACCTCGGCACGGCTCACTGTCGCAACGCCTAGCTTCGCGGCCTTTGCTAGTTCTTTCGCGCTCCAACGCAGCAGAGCGCGGGCTGCGCGAATTTGAGCGCCGCTGATTTTGTCTGTGTCATGTGATTTCAAATTGATCACTCTAAATCCATGTGGTAACCTTCACTGGCTTGAGTTGAGGATCGAGCTTCGACCATCAAAATCAAGAAATGCGGCTGCAAACGGTGCTAGGAACGCCGCATGCAGCCTGACCACCACCTAGCTGATTGGAGCTTAGATCAATGGCTGATTCTGAGAATAGCAGAACTCTGCCCGCAAATACCCCTGATAACTTGCTTTCGGCAACGGCGAACTGGCTCGTTAATACGATCGCTGCGTCGGCCCGGTGCGCTCATTTTGACCAACTTCGCGATTTCGGTGCCGATGATCCTTT
>NZ_JARFYN010000149.1 GCF_030272695.1 Martinezella calliandrae | reverse complement strand
TGGACGAATGGTGTCTCGCAAGGTCGACGTTGGCGATCTGGTCCACAAGGGCGACGTCCTCGCGGAGATCGATCCTCTCAGTCTCCAGCTCGCGGTCAGGAGTGCGCAAGCCGACGTTCGCAGCGCCCAGGCACAACGCGACAATGGGGTCGTGAACGAAAAGCGCAAGCGAGCTCTTATCGACACAAGTGCGGCAAGCGTTGCCGATTACGATCTTGCGGTGCAACAGCTGAAATCGGCCAAAGCCGATGTCGAAAAAGCAACGGCCAGCCTCGCCAAGGCGCAAGAGCAGCTTGATTACGCGGAGCTGAAGGCGGAGTTCGACGGTGTCGTCACGGCCACGTTTGCGGAAATGGGGCAAACGGTCGCCGCGGGTCAGCCGATCGTCAGAGTGGCGCGTCCCGAACAGCGCGACGTGGTCGTCGACGTTCCCGAGCCGCAATTTCGATCCACGCGCCTGGGTGACAAGTTCAATATTGCCCTCCAGTTGGACGACAAAGCGCGGACCGCCGGTACCGTGCGCGAGATCGCGCCGCAAGCGGATCCAATTACCCGCACTCACAGGCTGAAACTTGCCATAGATGAGGCGCCCCAGGTTTTCCGATTGGGTGCAGTAGTAAACGCTACCCCGATGGCCGTTGCGGGAAGGAGAACGATCACTCTCCCGAGTACGGCCGTGTGCGAGAAAGATGGCGCCGACCACGTCTGGGTCGTGGACCGGTCAACGAACACGGTCAAGCTCACTCCGATCCATCTGGACAAACGCGTGACCGGCGCCCGCTTCGTTCAGGTTCTCTCCGGGCTGCAGGAAGGGGAAGACGTCGTCGTCGCCGGCGTGGGCGAACTTGCCAATGGACAGAAGGTCAAACTCGAACAGGAGCCGCGCTCGTGAATAAATTCAACCTTTCGGACTGGGCGCTCAAGCACCGCTCGCTCGTCTGGTATTTCATGATCATCTTCAGGAGGTGACGCAGCAGGTTACCGACCGCATCGAAAAGAAGCTGCAGGAACTCGACAATCTCGAACACACCCGCAGCATCACAACCGCCGGTCAGACGACTGTGTTTGTGGATCTGCTCCCAGACACCAATGCCCGGGATGTAAAGCCTACCTGGATCCGGGTGCGCAATCTGATCGCGGATATCAAGCAGGACTTCCCGCAAGGGGTGATAGGTCCCTTCTTCGATGACGGATTCGGGGACGTCTATGGTAATATCTTCGCCCTCACGGGCGACGGGTTGAGCTTCAGGGAACTGCGCGATTTTGCCGAGAACGCCCGAACGCAGATTCTCAAGATCCCGGATGTGGGCAAGGTCGATGTCATCGGCGCGCAGGACGAGGTCATCTATCTCGAATTCTCCACCCGCAAGATCGCTTCCCTCGGCATCAATCGGGCCGATGTCATTGCCACTCT
This sequence comes from Martinezella calliandrae, assembly GCF_030272695.1. Taxonomy (GTDB): domain Bacteria; phylum Pseudomonadota; class Alphaproteobacteria; order Rhizobiales; family Rhizobiaceae; genus Rhizobium; species Rhizobium calliandrae. Next base: position 904 of record NZ_JARFYN010000149.1, on the reverse strand, counting down.
GCAGGCGCAGAATGCCGTCACCCAGTCGGGCTTCGTCCAGACCGGACCGGAACGCATCGCTTTGCGGGTCGGCGGGCGTTTTATTTCCGAAGACACCCTGCGCAAGATCAATTTGCGGGTAAATGACCGCTTCTTTCCGCTGACGGACGTCGCCACCATCACCCGCGGCTATGTCGATCCGCCGACCTCGCTCTTTCGCTTCAATGGCAAGCCGGCGATCGGACTGGCGATCGGCATGAAGACAGGCGGCAACCTCCTTCACTTTGGCGAAGCGCTGGAAAAGACAATGTCCGGGGTCACGCAGAATCTGCCCGTCGGCGTCTCGGTCGCAAAGGTATCAGACCAGCCGAAAGTCGTCGAAGAAGCTGTGGGCGGCTTCACTAAGGCCCTTTTCGAGGCGGTCGCTATCGTGCTCGCAATCAGCTTCGTCAGTCTCGGGTTGAGGGCAGGCCTGGTCGTCTCCGTCGCGATCCCGTTGGTTCTTGCCATTACATTCGTGGTCATGTTCGACGCGGGCATTTCGCTGCAGCGCATTTCTCTCGGAGCGCTGATCATCGCGCTTGGCCTTCTCGTCGACGACGCCATGATCGCCGTCGAGATGATGGTCGCGCGGTTGGAAGCGGGCGACAGTCTGCGGAACGCCGCCACCTACGTCTACACGTCGACGGCCTTCCCGATGCTGACCGGCACGCTCGTGACCATCGCCGGCTTCATCCCCGTCGCCTTCAACAAGAGCAACGCCGGCGAGTTCACCTTCACTCTCTTCGTCGTCATCGCCGTATCGCTTGTCGTATCCTGGGTTGTCGCGGTGGTGTTCACGCCGCTTATCGGCGTGACGATCCTGCCGAAGGCGATCAAGAAGCATGCCGAGCACAAGGGCTGGTTCGCGAAGGCATTTTCGAGC
>NZ_JARFYN010000148.1 GCF_030272695.1 Martinezella calliandrae | reverse complement strand
GAGATGATGATCTTCGCAGATGTCAGTTCCGGACGATCGGAGGTCGATAGCGCGTCCTTGACGAAGGTCGACAGACCGGGATTGGCGACCGCAGGGATCGCCTCGACGGTGGCCGAACCACCCTCTGCTGCCGAGGCGAAGGAGGCGGTGCGCACGGTGATGACTCGTTTGGCGTCGGTCGCCTGCACCGTCTGGATGGCATTGCCGGCATAGATCGGCCGCTTGAAGGTGTCGGATGAGACGACCTCGATGATTTCCGAGACCTGGGCGACATCGAGCAGCGCTGCCACACGTGGCATGACGTTCTTGCCGACCGAAGTGGCGGCGGTGACGATGGTGTCATAGCTTGCCGCCAGCGACACGATGAGATCGGCGAGCGGCTCGGCGAGATTGTTGGCAAGCTCGTCGCTTTCGGCCAGCAGCACCTTGGAGACGCCGGCAAGCTTGGATGCTTGTTCGGCAGCAGCCTTGGCGGCTTTGCCGGCGACGAGAACATGCACGTCGCTTCCCGTTTTCTGGGCGATCTGGTTTGCTGCCGTCAGCGCCTTGGCGGTCTGGTCGGAAAGGCTTTGATTGTCATGATCAGCCAGAAGAAGAATGGCCATGGTGTCTAACTCCTCGTTCGGACTGGATTACAGCACGCCGGCTTCGGTCTTCAGCTTCTCGACCAGCTCGGCGACCGACTTGACCTTGACGCCGGCCTTGCGGCCGGACGGCTCTTCCGTCTTCAGCACCTTCAGGCGCGGGGTGGTGGAAACGCCGAAGTCGGATGGGCTCTTCTTGTCGAGCGGCTTCTTCTTCGCCTTCATGATGTTCGGCAGCGAGGCATAACGCGGCTCGTTGAGGCGAAGGTCGGTGGTAACCACGGCCGGAAGCTTGACCTCGATCGTCTGCAGGCCGCCATCGACTTCGCGAGTGACGGTCGCGCTTTTCTCACCGAGTTCGATCTTCGAGGCGAAGGTGGCTTGAGCCAAGCCGAGCAGGGCGGCCAGCATCTGGCCGGTCTGGTTCGAATCGTCGTCGATTGCCTGCTTGCCGACGATGATCAGGCCCGGCTGTTCGGCATCCGCAACACCCTTCAGGATCTTCGCCACGGCCAGCGGCTCGACTTGATCGTCGGTCTCGACCAGGATCGCCCGATCGGCGCCCATGGCGAGCGCGGTGCGCAGCGTCTCTTCCGCCTTGGCCGGGCCGATTGACACCACCACGACTTCCTCGGCCTTGCCGGCTTCCTTCAGCCGCAGCGCTTCTTCAACCGAAATCTCGTCGAACGGGTTCATCGACATCTTGACGTTCGCAAGCTCGACGCCCGACCCATCCGGCTTCACGCGTATCTTGACGTTGTAATCAACAACCCGCTTCACGGG
>NZ_JARFYN010000147.1 GCF_030272695.1 Martinezella calliandrae | reverse complement strand
CGAGGTTATCGTCGATGGCGCGGCGGTTGCACACTTGCATGGTAAGGGACGTAAAGACCGTAGCGTGCCGCTTTGGCGTACGACAGTCAGCTTGATCCGTAACTGGAAACGTCGGCTGGCTTTCACAAGCGAGGAGGACTTCCTGTTTCCGAACCGAAGCGGAGGGCGGATGGCGCGTTCAAACGTCACCCAGCGCTTTGAACTTGCGGTATCGGCTGCGGCGGAACGTTACCCGCAACTCGCGAGCCGCTCGATCTCGCCTCACACCATCCGCCACACCACAGCGATGCATCTCCTGCAATCTGGCGTCGATATCAGCGTCATCGCTCTGTGGCTCGGTCATGAGAGTTCCGCGACGACGCATATGTACCTTCAAGCAGATCTCGCGATGAAGGAACGCACACTCAACCGACTGCAGCCCATGACGTCCAGTCAAGGTCGATATCGTCCGCCGGACCAGCTCATGCAGTTCCTGATGAATCTCTGAAATTATGCGCAGTTCGCCAGCCGGAAGTCGTCCGAGAATCCGACGGTTAAAGCCTCCTGCCTCAGCAATCTGCGCATAATTACGAGGTGCACATAATCCCGCTTATGGAGATCTCTACATAACCGGGATGACCGACCGTTTGGCGGCTCTGGCCCGCCGATGGTTGCCTATCGCTTCGAAGACAGCAGAGGTGGCAAATGTGTTGCGCGTCATCTCGCCGGGTTCAGTGGTATCCTGCAAGTGGATGGCTACTCGGCCTACACCAGCATGATAAAAGAGCGTGCTAAGTCCGGCAGCAATGAAGCGATCAAGCTGGCCGGATGCTGGGCGCATCTACGCCGCAAGTTTTATGAGCTGCATGTCGGCGGCATCAATGTGGCTGCGACAGCGTCGATTACAGCCATGACGGAACTGTGGAAGGTGGAGGACGAGATTCGCGGCAGTGATGCCGAGACCCGCGCGACGCGCCGTCAGGAGACGTCGGCTGCCATCGTCGCCGATCTCTTCCAGTTGTGGGAAAAGGAGCTGTCCAAAGTCTCCGGAAAGTCCAAAACGGCTGAAGCGATCCGCTATGCCATGACGCGCCGGAAAGCGCTGGAGCACTTCTTGACGGATGGCCGCGTCGAAATCGACTCCAACATTGTCGAACGCGCGATCCGGCCCCAAACAATTACAAGGAAAAATAGTCTCTTCGCTGGTAGTGAGGGTGGTGGAGAGACATGGGCGACCATCGCCACTCTTCTGCAAACGGCGAAAATGAACAGCGTCGACCCGCTTGCCTGGCTATCCCAAACACTGACCCGCATCGCAAATGGCTGGCCAGCCTCTGATATCGAGCAGCTCATGCCGTGGAACTTCAGCGCAGACGCTATCGGCTAACCGCTTAC
>NZ_JARFYN010000146.1 GCF_030272695.1 Martinezella calliandrae | reverse complement strand
TCTCATGTATCTGATTCAATTGAGTTATCGTTGATTCTCTGGAGCCTTCCGATGCTCGGCCGTAAGGAACGCGATCAGCTCGAACTCTACATGTGCGGCTCGCTCCGGCAGTTGGTTCCGGACGATCACATACTGGCTAAGGTGGATGCGGTTTTAGATCTCTCCTGGCTGCACCAGGAAATTTCCGAACTCTATGCTGCCGGTGTCGGACGACCCGGTATCGACCCAGAAGTAGCAGTCCGGTTGATGCTGGCGGGCTTCCTGCTCGGGATTGTCCACGACCGTCGCTTGATGCGTGAGGCGCAGGTTAATATTGCGATCCGCTGGTTCGTCGGCTTCGGTCTGCATGAAGTGCTTCCCGACCACTCATCGCTGACCCGAATCCGTCAGCGTTGGGGTGCCGACCGCTTTCGCAAGATTTTTGAGCGAACGGTTAAAGTCTGCGTGGCGGCAAAGATTGCGAAAGGTGAGATCGTACATGTCGATGCCTCTCTCATCCGTGCAGATGTCAGCTGGGAAAGCCTTGCAGTTCGCCATGCGGATGCTGTCGCCGTCGCCAACGAAGACACCGAAGACACTGATAAAGAACGCAAGAGTCGTAAAACAGGCAAATACAAGAAGGTCTGTATCACTGACCCTGACGCTTCCATGGCTACCAACGGGCGCAATCGCCGGCTCGAACCAGCCTACAAGCAGCACGCGGTCGTGGACGATTGCTGCGGTGTAGTTCTCGACGTCGAGGTTACGACCGGCGAGGTGAATGAGGGACAGGTCATACTCGATCGGCTTGACATAGTCGCTGACGTGACAGGTGCAGCAATCAAGACCGCCACAGCCGATGCAGGTTATGCCTATGCCAAGGTCTTTGCGGGCATGGAGCAACGCGCCATCCAGGCAGTAATTCCAGCAAAGGCAGAACCGATCCGCAGCCCGGTACCGATGCGACGCTTTCGCTACGACGCCAAGCATGACGTTCTCAAGTGTCCGCGCGGAAAAATCCTGAAGTCCGGCCGCGCCATCAAGCACGGTCGGTTCTTTACATCGCGCGCCGCCGACTGCCGACGTTGCGATATGGCCCGACTTTGCCTCTCGAAAGGACGGGTCAATAAAGCTGTGGTGCTCGGCGATGACTATCCTGCGCTTCTCCGAGCTCGCCGCCGCCGAGAACGCTGGTCGGATGAAGACCGAGCTTTGTACCAACGCCACCGTTGGCGCTCAGAGGGATACCATGGCGAAGCCAAGACCTGGCACGGGCTATCGAGAGCGATCCGGCGCGGTCTAACAAATATGAAGATCCAAGCCTATCTGACGGCCGCGGCAGTCAACCTGAAACGCCTGGCGCATTCTTTGGCCATTTTGCTGCTCCTGAACTGCCGAAAAGCTGCGAATCCGGCCCGATATCGCCCCGGAGAAGGAAAA
>NZ_JARFYN010000145.1 GCF_030272695.1 Martinezella calliandrae | reverse complement strand
TAGTACTACAGTTGCGTTTGATCTCTTGATTTATAGTGAGCGATCATTGCAGACGCTTGATGCATGCGCCGCCAGAGTGACCATGCGAAGATAAAACGAACTCTGATCGGCGGCGGCAGTAGGAGACGTGTGATCAGGTAGCGGATCTCTGCGACGCTGGGCACGAACGCCAGCGCATTGGTCAGGCGGCGATTGGCGGGTTTGGACTCGTTTCGTTCGGTTTGCCAGCAGCGGTACGGCGTAGATCGGCGCCGAGCCTGGCGAGGAAGGCTGCGGCTGCCATGACGAGTGTCATGTGTCGGTTCCAGGCATGCCAGGAGCGCGCTTCGCAATGATCCAGGCCGAGGTCGTCCTTGGCACGCTGAAAGCATTCTTCTACTGTCCAACGCAGCCCGGCAGCGCCAGCCAGCTCGCTCAGTTCGGTGCCGGCAGGCGCAAAGACAAAATAATAGGCGCGCGCATCGGGCTCGCGCCGACTGCGCCGGATCAGAAGCCAGCGCTCCCATTGCGCATCTGGACGAGAGCTTAGAGAAATACGGGCCCAATCATAGAGCCGGAGGCCCTTGGCGCCTTCGCCGGCCGCATGGCTTGACCAAGCTTCCGCCTCTAATTCCGCAGCCATCGTTTCCGGATCGGTTTGCTCGAAGCGTTGCTCACGAACAAAGCGAAGGCAATGATTAGAGCGAACCGCCAGAACATAAGGCTGGCCGCGGCTTTCCAGCATCCGGCGCAGCTTGGAATCCGAACCATAAAGCGCATCGGCCAATACCCACGCGCAGGGCGTGCCTGCATCGAGAGCATCTGCAATGAGCTTGGCTGCAATGGTCGGCTTGGTCGCGAAGACCTGCTTCTGCGGGATGTGGGCAGAAGCACGGCGCGCTTCGTCTTCAGCCCACTCCTTCGGCAGATAGAGCTGCCGATCGATCAAAGTCTGACCGTAGCGGCTTGCATAGGCAAGGAAAACGCCGACCTGACAGTTCTCGATTCGGCCGGCCGTGCCGGAATATTGTCGCGCGACACCGACCGAATGCGCTCCCTTCTTTAGGAACCCGGTCTCATCGACCACAAGAACGCCGTCCGCATCACCGAGCGCCTCGATTGCATAAGTGCGAACCGTATCGCGCAACGTATCGGCATCCCACTGGCTGCGCCCCAGCAGCGATTGCATCCGATAAGGGCGCTCCAGTCCCGCCTGTTCAGCCATCAGCCAGCCAGTCTTGCGCTCTACTCCCGACAACAAACCATCCAGAAAGGCACTCGCCGACGCACGCAGTTCTCGGCGACCAAACACCGGGCCTAGCCGCTCCTTCAATGCATCGAGCTCGTGCTGCCACGCCAGCACTGATCCAGACCAACCCGCAACCGACATTGAATTCCCTCCTGTCAAATGCAGGAAGTGAATCATGATTTCAAACGAAACGCAACTGTAGTA
>NZ_JARFYN010000144.1 GCF_030272695.1 Martinezella calliandrae | reverse complement strand
CTAGTACTACAGTTGCGTTTTATGTCTATTTTTGTAGTGGGCGCTCATTGCGGAGGCCTGATGTTTTCGTCTCCAGAGTGACCATGCGAGAACGAAGGCCGTCTTGATCGGGGGTCGCAGTAGGAGCCGTGTAATCAGATAGCGGATCTCTGCGACGCTTGGTAGAAGCGCGAGTTTGTTGGTCAGGCGGCGATTGGCTGGTTTGGACTCGTTTCGTTCGGTTTGCCACCGGCGCTTCGGCGCAGATCGGAACCCAACTTGGCGAGGAAGGCTGCAGCCGCCATGACGAGCGTCATGTGACGGTGCCAGGCATGCCAGGAACGAGCCTCGCAATGATCAAGGCCGAGATCATCCTTGGCGCGCTGGAAGCATTCCTCGATCGTCCAACGCAGCCCAGCAGCACCTGCCAACTCGCAAAGCTCGGTCCCGGCAGGTGCAAAGACAAAATAATAGGCACGGTCATTTGGCTCGCGCCGGTTGCGGCGGATCAAGAGCCAGTGCTCCCATTGTGGATCAGGACGAGAGCTAAGAGGAATGCGAGCCCAGTCATAGAGCCTCAAACCTTTAGCCCCTTCGCCGGCGGCATGGCTGTGCCAAGCTTCTGGTTTCAACTCATCGGCCATGGTTTCGGGATCGGTTTGCTCTATCCCCTGGTCGCGAACGAAGCGCAGGCAATGATTGGAGCGTACCGCCAAAACATAAGGCTGGCCGCGACCTTCCAGCATCCTGCGTAGCCGTGAATCCGAACCATAAAGTGCATCGGCCAGCACCCAGGCACAGGGCACGCCGGCATCGAGTGCCGCCGCGATCAGATCACAAGCAATCTCCGGCTTAGTGGCAAAATGCTGCTCTTGTGGGATCTGCGCAGAAGCACGCCGCACCTCATCGTCCACCCAGGTTTTCGGTAGATACAGCTGCCGGTCGACGAGGGTTTGGCCATAGCGGCTTGCATAGGCAAGGAAGACACCCACCTGACTGTTCTCAATTCGGCCGGCCGTCCCGGAATATTGCCTTGCCACCCCCACCGAATGCTCGCCCTTCTTCAGGAACCCAGTTTCGTCCACCACCAGAACGCCGTCCGCATCCCCCAGAGCCTCCACCGCATAAGCCCGAACGACATCGCGCAAAGCGTCAGCATTCCAATGGCTGCGCCCCAATAGCGATTGCATCCGATAAGGGCGCGCCAGGCCAGCCTGCTCGGCCATCAGCCAACCGGTCTTGCGCTCCACCCCCGACAGCACGCCATCAAGAAAGGCACCACTCGATAAGCGCAATTCACGGCGACGAAAAACCGGCCCCAGTCGCTCCTTCAATGCATCGAGCTCGCGTTGCCATGCCAGTACCGATCCAGACCAGCTTGCGACCGACATGAGATTCCCTCCAGCTAAATGCCAAGAGTGAATCATGATTTCATATCAAACGCAACTGTAGTACTAG
>NZ_JARFYN010000143.1 GCF_030272695.1 Martinezella calliandrae | reverse complement strand
TAGACCGTATGTTCCTGGGATGAAGGTGGCCCGCCCCCGCGGTAAGCTGAATTCGGGGGTTGCTCTGGATAGGCCGGAGCCGAGCCCCACGCTTAAGCGAGGGCGAACCATGAAAGAGGATAGCGTAATTTTCATCGGCTTGGATACGTCAAAGCTGAAGATTTCAGTGGCGGTTGCGGATGGAGAGCGCAACGGCGAGGTGCGGTTTTTCGGCGACATCTCCTCGGAGCCGACGTCTGTGGCATCGATGATCAACAAGCTTTCCAAGCGCGGCGCCAAGCTTCACTTCTGCTATGAGGCCGGTCCGACCGGTTACGGTCTTTACCGGCAGATTGTCGAACTGGGGCATGACTGCGTGGTGGTGGCGCCGTCGCTGGTGCCCAGGCGAGCAGGTGACCGGGTGAAGACCAACCGCCGGGATGCCGTCAGCCTGGCGCGCCTGCACCGCGCGGGCGAGTTGACCGCGGTCTGGGTTCCGGATGAAGCTCATGAGGCGATCCGCGACCTGGTGCGGGCTCGCGAGGCGGCCAGCGACGCGTTGAAGCAGGCGCGTCAGCAACTTCAGTCTTTTCTCCTGCGTCACGGCCGGATCTATACCGGCCGCAAACCATGGACGCGTGCCCATGTCCGATGGCTGGTGCGCCAGACCTTCGATCATCCCGCCCACCACATCCTGTTGGCGGAATATTGCCAAGCCATCGAAGATGCCGGCGTGCGTCTGGACCGGTTGACCCAGCTGGTGGTGGAGACCGCTTCATCCTGGTCGATGGCCCCGGTTGTCGCCGCCTACCAAGCGCTGCGCGGCGTTGCATTCATGACGGCGGTCACCTTTGTCGTCGAAATCGGCGATGTCAGGCGCTTTGATAATCCCCGTCAGTTGATGGCTTATCTCGGTCTCGTGCCATCGGAAAGCTCAACGGGCGAACGGGTCAAGCGTGGTGGGATCACCAAGGCTGGCAACACGAGGGTGCGTCGGGTCCTCATCGAAGGCGCCTGGACATATCGCTTCCCAGCACGTGTGAGCCGGACAATCCAGAGGCGTCTGGAGGGATTGCCAAGGACGGTTCGAGAGATTGCCTGGAAAGGTCAAGTGAGGCTTTGCGCGCGGTATCGCAAGCTGATGGCGGCAGGCAAGCCGAAAGTCGTCGCGGTCACCGCCATTGCCCGAGAAATGGCAGCGTTCCTATGGGCGATCGGGCAGGAGGTCACTCCCATGGCACAAGGCTAGATCCTTCCGGTCAGCCCGAGGAACAACGCTTAACGAAAGCATTGAATCATCTGCTGTTGGACAAAGATGGAGGCAGGGCTCCGGTGGGGAACCCTCGTACAATCTATGTGGCGGAAACTGTCCACGCCCGAAGCTAGACAGAGGCAGCCCCAGACGAACACACGGAAATGCGGTACCCAACCCGCGCATAAGAGTATGCCAGCCGTCGTCAAAACGCCCTGTCT
>NZ_JARFYN010000142.1 GCF_030272695.1 Martinezella calliandrae | reverse complement strand
GCTTCGCCGTCACTCACCCGAGGTAGGAGCCGAGTGCGGGAATCCCGCTCGCTCGGATCTGTCCGGGGGGCGCTCGGCAACGGGCGTCCCTACCGGGAAGGAGTGGATAGCGGCCTGCACCGTGGCAGAGTGAGTTCGCTAGAAAATCTCTCTGGAGGCCAATCATGTTTACGACAGCCGATAAACCCGAGGCACCCGCCGCTATCCGCGTCGATCTTGGCGCAATCTTCGTCTCATTGGAACCGAGTAAATCGACCTGGCTGGTGACGTCGTTTTCGCCGGGAAGCCAGAAGATATCCCGTCACCCGGTCGCTGGCGGTGATATCGCCGGACTGTTCGCCTGCTTTGCCGAGCTGCGTCAAAAGGCCATGACCGATCAGAATGCGGGCGACGCCTCACAGGTCGAACCGCTGCTCAATCAGATCGATCGACCGATTAGCCAGTTCACGGCCGACGGCGCCTATGATGGTGAACCGACCTATGATGCCGTCGGTCGGCATAGCGCCGATGCTGTCGTCGTCATTCCACCTCGATCAAACGCGATCGACGGCTCGCAAACGGGGATCGCCAGTCAGCGAGACCGACACATCGAAGCGATCAAGGCGCACGGTCGGATGAAATGGCAAGCAACGACCGGCTATGGCAAGCGCTCGCTGGTCGAGATCGCCATCGGCCGATACAAATCAATCATCGGACACCGACTAAGGGCACGCTCATTCGGCGCGCAACAGACCGAGGTCGCCATCGGCTGCGCCGCCCTCAATCGCATGCTGGCATGCGCCCGCCCGAATTCCGTCCGCGGCCAAGCAACAAAGGTATAGCGTCTGCTTCAAAGACAGAAAGCCGTTCCCGTTGTGACCCATGCACCAACGCCCCGATCCGTCCCTCCCGGGCTGCCTTACGCCAATCATTCAACTGAAAGCGCGTAATCCCATGTCTGCGTGCCGTTGCCGCAACTTGTCGCGGAGCGGAATAACTCTCCGCCACGATCGCAAGTTTGGCCTCGTTGCTGAAACGGCGACGCCGCCCGCTATCGACAATCTCCATCCGGCTGACTTGCGGCCGGCTCCCTATCGTTACATCCACGGTTGTCACACTGCCTGTATCGACGTCGATATAGAGTAGGCGCAACGCGCGCGGTATGTTCCGTATTGGGCGACCTAAGCGTTTCGAGTGCTACGGTGCCTTGATGAGCTTCGAACCGCCTTCCCTGCATGCAGCAGTCTAAGCTCTCGAAAGGATATGAGCCGACGCTCCCTGCAATCGTGCCATCCGCCTACTGTAGAACAGGGCGCTCAGATTTCGTACGGCACTCGAATGTCTGGCATTTCCTTCAGGAGGTCCTTGGTGTTTCGAGTAATTGAACCGCGCCGGGTTTGCCGGAGGCTCCAACTCGTGAGAAAGTGGAGCCGATATGAGCAAGACGACCAACAAATTTTCACCTGAAGTTCGTGACCG
>NZ_JARFYN010000141.1 GCF_030272695.1 Martinezella calliandrae | reverse complement strand
TACCGCTCCCCAGAGATTCTGACGGTTTGGTAGCTTATCGCAAGATGGGCAGAGCCTCGGGTTCTATGAGTAATTGAATGCTTCGCGCTTCTCCCGGCGTTCGTTGAATGAGACCGGCTTTTTCGAGCGTTAGAACCATCTGGTGTACAGACGGTGCGGTCACCTGAAAGTGGCGCCGCATGTCAACTTCTGCCGGAGAGCGTTTGAAGATCCGGCTATAGGCATAAATGAAGGCCAGGTATTGGCCCTGAAGCTGCGTGAACTGTGGCGCTCCGGAAAGGGGCTCTTTGCCAAACGTTTGATTCATTTGAGTTTAACCTGTGTTTCCGCACAAGGAGGCTCGGATGAATATAAGATATCATGTGGAACTCAACCAGTTTGAACGCGAGCAACTCAACGCTCTTTTGAGCGGAGGCCGCCACTCGGCCCGTCGGCTCAAGCGCGCACAGATCCTTCTGGCGGCGAATGAGGGTGTGAGCGACGAGGTTATCGCCACGACTTTGAATGTCAGTGGATCGACCGTCTATCGCACCAAGCGACGGCTGGTAGAGGCCAATCTCGAAGGTGCGTTGAGTGAGGAGCCTCGGCCCGGCGTGGCTCGCAAACTATCAGCCAAGGAGGAGGCGCTGCTGGTGGCAACGGCCTGTTCCAATCCGCCGCCGGGGCGGGCACGTTGGACGCTTGAGCTACTGGCCGATGAGATGGTCAAGCTGACGGATCACGAACACGTCTCCTGCGAGACCGTGCGCCGAAGGCTTGGTGAAAATCATCTCAAACCCTGGCGGAAGGATATGTGGTGTATTCCCAAGATCGACGGGGAATATGTTGCGCGAATGGAAGACGTCCTGGATCTCTACGCAGAACCGCCAGACCCGCAAAGGCCGGTGATTTGCTTTGATGAAAGCCCCGTCCAACTGATTGGCGAGGTGCGCGAGCCCATTCTTGCAAAGCCGATGCAGCCACTACGCTACGACTGTGAGTATCGCCGCAATGGCACCGTCAATCTTTTCGTTTTCCTAAACGCTCACCAGCCTTGGCGTCGGGTGAAGGTTACGGATCGACGCACCAACCAGGATTTTGCCGAGTGCATGCGCGAACTGGTCGATATCGACTATCCTGACGCCCCGATCATTCGTGTGGTTATGGACAATCTCTCTACCCATTCACCCGGTGCGCTATACGACGCGTTTCCCGCATCCGAAGCGCGCCGCGTGCTAAAGCGCCTTGAATTCCACCACACGCCGAAACACGCAAGCTGGCTGAATATGGTGGAGATCGAGATCGGGGTCCTGAAAAGCCAATGCCTCGACCGCAGGATCGACGATAAAGACAAGATGACCGCAGAGGTGGCTGCCTGGCAGCAGCAGCGAAATGCACAACAGGCAAGGATCCAATGGATGTTCACAACCGAAAAGGCCCGCGAGAAACTCCACAAAGCCTATCCGGTCAAAGAGTCATAATCTCTGCGGAACGGTACTAG
>NZ_JARFYN010000015.1 GCF_030272695.1 Martinezella calliandrae | reverse complement strand
TCCTCCTTTGTTCAATAGCTTCAAGCATGTGCATTCGTCGTCAAAGTCGAAAAGGAAAAATCATGGCCAAAGGGCTTGAATACGAACATAAGAGATTGTTAATCAGGCGGCCATCGGTTTTGCGGGACCCTTCCATGCGTTAAGAGCGGATTTCCGCACGTCACTTGCGTTGAGGGTGCCGACCAAGCTTCGCATCTGGCATGGTCCCGTGGACCAGGAGGCCTCCATGAGACCTCCTATCGGAATGCTATCTGATCGCCAAAGAAATCAGACTGAAAGGTAAGACAAAATGTCGGCAGCAACATCACTCGAGCCCGAAGCGCTCGATCCGGTCCCACTGCCTTGCGTGGATGTATTTGACGTACTGGTCGAGCTCGAGGAGGCGCTATCTGCGACGGAGCTGCCTGCCTGCTCGGCCTTTGTCAATGCGTCAACCTGTGCCGAAGTCATCGCGGCAAGCTGGCCGGGAGTGAAGGCTTCGGCCTGGGATGCGCTCAATCCAGTCAGGGCGCTGGTGCTCAAACCCGATATCGCGCTCGAATTCAGGCTGATGATCTGTTCGGCGGAAAACGCCGCAAGATCGTCTGCGCTCAGCGCGGCAGCCTGCATGACGCTTAGGGCACCGACCTGCGATGTCGATAGCGCTCCGATTTGCGCAGCGCTCATTGCCGCCACCTGGCCGTAGCTCAGCGAAGCCACTTGGCTTGTCGACAAAGCGGCAATGTCGTCGGCGGATAGGGAGGCGACAACAATCGTGGATAGGCCCCTAATCGCGGACGGGCTGATCGCGGCGAGTTCCTCGGTCGAAAACGTATCCAGATCCTCGGTGGTCAACCCCGCAAGCCCGGCAGAGCTCAGTGCCGCGATCTGGCTGGTGGAGAGCGCTTCGATCTGTTCCTGGCTAAGAACCCTGACTTGGTCGCTGCTCAATCCGGCGACGCCAGCCGTACCCAAGGCTGCAATCTCATCGGGCGAAAGCGCTGCGATGAAGTCCGTGGACAATCCCTTTATCGCGCCTGAACCAAGCACGGCGAGTTCTTCCGGCGAGAGCGTTTCCAGCATGTCCGGGGTGAAGCCCTTGAGCCCATCCGAACTCAATGAGGCTATCTGGCTGGTGGAGAGTGCTTCGACCTGCTCGATGCTCAAGGCGTGGGCCTGCGCACTGCTGAGACCTGCAATGGCCTTCGGGTTCAGAGAGGCTATCTGCGCCGGTGAAAGCGAGGCGATGTCATCCGTGCTCAGGGCCGCGACCTCTCTCGAGGTGAGAGCGCCGATCTGGGCATTGGTCAGGGCATCGACTTGATCGGCACTGAGGGCAGCGATCTGAGCGGTCGTCAGTCCCGAAATTGCCGCCGTGCCGAGTGCTGCGATCTGGGCCGCCGTCAGCGAACCGATTGTCGCCGTCGACAAGCCCTGGATCGCATTGGAACTGATCGCGGCTATCTCGCTGGGAGTGAAGGTATCCAGATCGTCGGTGCCGAGAGCCGCAAGCTGTTTCGAATTGAGCGCGCCGACCTGGGCACTGGTCAGGGCTTCGACCTGACCAATGCTCAGCGCCGCGATCTGATCGGTGGTCAGGCCCGCTATGCCCGCCGTGCCGAGTGACGCTACCTGCTCCGGCGATAGCGAGGCGATTTCGCCCGTGCTCATCGCCGCAATTTGTTTTGATGTGAGGGCACCGATCTGGGCATTGGTCAGTGCGTCCACCTGATCGGTGCTGAGCGCAGCGATCTGATCGGTGGTAAGCCCCGATATGCCCGCTGTGCCGAGGGCTGCGATCTGGGCAGCCGACAGCGAAGCGATCGTCGCCGTCGTCAGGCCCTGGATCGCATTCGAGCTTATCGCCGCTATCTCGCTGGGGGTGAAGGTATCCAAATCATCGGTGCCCAAAGCCGCAATCTGTTTCGAACTGAGGGCGCCGACCTGGGCACTGGTCAGGGCCTCGACCTGATCGATGTTAAGTGTGGCGATCTGATCGGTGGTCAGACCGGATATGCCTGCGGTGCCGAGCGCCGCTACCTGCTCCGGCGACAGCGAAGCAATGTCGTTCGTGCTGAGGGCTGCAATTTGTTTCGAGCTCAGCACGCCGACCTGGGCGCTAGTCAGGGCATCCACCTGGGTGGTGCTGAGCGCAGCGATCTGATCGGTCGTCAGCCCGGATATGGCCGCTGTGCCAAGAGCTGCGACCTGGGCCGCCGTCAGCGAGCCGATTGTCGTCGTGGACAGGCCCTGGACCGCGCTAGAACTGATTGCAGCCATTTCGGCGGGGGTGAAGGTATCCAGATTGCCGGGGCCGAGGGCTGCAATCTGCTTCGAGTTGAGGGCGCCGACCTGAGCGCTGGTCAGCGCTTCGACCTGATCGATGTTGAGGGCGGCGATCTGATCGGTGGTTATGCCAGATATGCCCGCGGTGCCGAGAGAGGCTATCTGGTCCGTCGAAAGCGAGGCGATGTCGCCTATGCTCATGGCTGCGATCTGTTTCGAGCTGAGGGCACCGATCTGGGCGCTAGTCAGGGCATCCACTTGGTCGGTGCTGAGGACCGCGATCTGATCGGTCGTCAGGCTCGATATTGCCGCTGAGCCAAGGGCTGCGATCTGGGCAGGCGCCAGCGACCTGATCGTTGCCGTCGACAGGCCTTGAACCGCGCTAGAACTGATCGCGGCCATTTCGGCGGGGGTAAAGGTATCCAGATCCTGCGCACTGAGGGCTGCAATTTGCTTCGAGCTGAGCGCGCCGACCTGGGCGCTGGTCAGCGCTTCGACCTGATCGATACTGAGGACTGCAATTTGATCGGTGGTCAGGCCTGATATGCCGGCCGTGCCCAGAGAAGCTATTTGGCTTGCCGAAAGCGAGGCGATGTCGCCTGTGCTCATGGCTGCGATCTGTTTCGATGTAAGGGCGCCGACCTGGACATTGGTCAGGGCATCCACCTGATCGGCGCTGAGGGCGGCGATCTGTTTGGTGCTCAGTCCCCTGACGCCTGCCGTGCTCAGCGCTGCGATCTGAGCTGCAGTCAAGGACGCTATGGTGTCTGTCGACAAGCCCTGGATCGCACTTGCGCTGATCGCAGCAATGTCCTTGGTCGTGAAGGTTGCTATATCGTCCGGCTCCAGAACTGAAAGCTGGGTGGAACTGAGAGTGCCGACCTGCGCACTGGTCAAGGCCTCGACCTGTAGGGCGCTGAGGGCTGCGATCTGCTTCGTGCTCAGCGCGCTAATGTCTGCCGTACTCAGCGCGGCGATCTGAGCCGCTGACAGGGACGCGACCGTGTCTGTCGACAAGCCGGAGATGGCATTCGAACTGATCGCGGCAATGTCTTTTGTCGAGAACGTTGCGATATCGGCCGTGCTGAGGGCCGCAATCTGTTTCGAGCTGAGCGCGCCGACCTGGGTATTCGTTAAGGCCTCCACCTGGGCGGTGCTCATGGCTGCGATCTGCAAGGTGCTCAGCGCGCTGATGGCTTGCGTGCTCAGCGCGGCGATCTGGGCCGTCGTCAGCGAGGCTATGGCGTCTGTCGACAATCCCGGAATCGCACTCGAACTGATCGCGGCAATATCCTTGGTCGTGAAGGTTGCTATGTCGTCCGGTCCCAGCACCTTGATCTGCGTGGATTGGAGATTGCCGACCTGGGCAGTCGTCAAGGCTTCGGCTTGACTGGTGCTGAGGGTCGCCAGCTGCTGGGAATTTAATCCAGCGATGCCGGAGGTGCTCAAAGAGGCAATTTGGTTTGTTGAAAGAGCGGTTATGTCGTCTGTGCTCATTGCGGCAACTTGCGTCGAGCTCAGCGCTGCCATCTGCTTGCTGGATAAAGCCGAAATCTGGCCGGTGCTCAGAGCGGCGACCTGACTGGTCGAAAGTCCGGCGACGCCGGAGGTGCTCAATGCGGCAATCTGGGCTGCAGATAGCGATGCCACGTCACCCGTGCTCAGTGCCGCAACCTGCCTCGAGCTAAGCGCGCCGATCTGGGCAGTGGTCAAGGCATTGACCTGCCCCATGCTCAGGTCAGCAATCTGATCGGCGGTCAGGCCAGTAACCCCCGATGCGCTCAACAAGGCAATCTGATCGGTAGACAGGGCTGCAACATCGTCGCCCAAAGCAGCGACTTGTGCCGAACCCAACGCCTTGACCTGCGCGGCCGACAGGAGGCCGACCTGATTGCTATTTAAGGCTTCGATCTGGTCGGTCGTCAGGCTTGCAACGGCGCTGGTGCTCAGGGCGGCGAGCTGATCTTTGTCCAGAGCTGAGATGATATCCGTGTTCAAGCCCGGCATGGCTTTGTTCGTGATCGCCGCGATATCGGCGGTCGAGAATGTCGCTATGTCCTCCCCACTCAGGGCCGCTAGTTGTCCAGAGCTCAACACCTTAACCTGCGACGACGACAGAGCCTCGACTTGATTAGGGCTCAAGGCTTCCATTTGATCGGCCGTCAGGCCGGCAATCGCGCCGGTGCTCAGGGCGGCGATCTGCGCTGTGGTCAACGCAGCGATCGCTTCGTCGCTCAGGCCCGGCATGGCTCCGTTTGTGATCGCCGCGATATCGGCGGTCGAAAACGTTGCTATATCCTCAGGGCTCAGGGCCGCCAATTGTGCCGAACTCAGCACCTTGACCTGCGTCGAGGACAGGGCTTCGACCTGATCGGTGCTCAAGGCGTCGATTTGATCGGCGGTCAGGCCGGCAATCGCGCTGGTGCTCAGGGCAGCAATCCGGGCGGTCGGCAGGGCCTTGATCTGATCGGCGTTCAAGGCCTGGAGTTGCGTCGCCTTAAGCGCATTGAGCTGGGCCGTCGTCAACGCGGCGATCTGATCGGAGGAAAGTGCTGCGACAGTGTCCGTGCTCAAGCCCGGCATGGCTTTACTGTCGATCGCCGCAACATCCGCAGTCGAGAACGTCGCTATGTCCTCACTGCTCAGAGCCGCAAGCTGCGTCGAACTCAGAGACGTCACTTGTGACGGAGACAGGACCTCGATCTGGTCCGTGCTCAAGGCCGCGAGCTGCGTCGTTTTGAGGGCTGCGATCTGAGCCGTCGTCAACGCGGCTATCTGACTGGTGGAAAGCACCGCCATCGCGTCCGTGCTCAAGCCCGGCACGGCCTTGCTGGTGATCGCCGCGATATCGGCGGCGGAGAAGGTCGCTATGTCTTCCGGGCTCAGGGCCGCAAGTTGCGCCGAACTCAGCGACTTCACCTGCGCTGAGGATAGAGCTTCGACCTGGCCGGTGCTCATGGCTGCGATCTGCGTCGTCTTGAGCGAGGCGATCTGAGCCGTCGTCAGTGCAGCGATCTGATCGACGGAGAGCCCAGCGATAATGTCCGTGCGCAGGCCCGACATGGCTACGCCCGTGATCGCCGTGATATCGGCCATGGAAAAGGTGGCTATATCCTCCGCGCTCAAGGCGGCAACTTGCGCCGAACTTAATGATTTCACCTGCGTCGAGGACAGGGCCGCGACCTGAGCGGTGCTCAAGGCTGCGATCTGATTGGTCGTCAGGCTCGCGATCACGCTGGTGCTTAGGGCAGCGATCTGAGCCGTGGTCAGACCCGCGATCGCATCCGTCCCCATGCCCGGCATGGCTTTGTTCGTAATTGCGGCTATATCGGCAGTCGAGAAGGTCGCTATGTCCTCCGCACTCAGGGCGGTGAGCTGCGTCGAACTCAACGATCTCACCTGGGCCGACGAAAGAGCCTTGACCTGATCGGTGCTCAGGGCCTGGAGTTGCGATGTTTTAAGGGCAGCGATCTGAACCGGCGTCAATGCGGCAATCTGATTGTTGGAAAGCGCTGCCATCGCATCAGTGCTCAAGCCCGGCATGGCTTTGCTGCTGATCGCAGCGATATCCGCTGGCGAGAACATTGCTATATCTTCCGGGGTGAGCACCGCAAGTTGCGTCGAACTCAGCAACTTTACTTGCGCCGACGACAGGGCCCCGACCTGATCGGCGCTCAACACGGCGATCTGATCGGTCGTCAGACCTGAAATAGCGGCAGTACCCAAACTAGCAATCTGAGCGGTCGACAGGGCCCCGATCTGATCGGTGCTCAGGACCTGGAGTTGCGTTGCCTTGAGCGCTGCGAGCTGGGCGGTCGTCAATGCCGCAATCTGATTGGGGGGGAGCCTCGCGATGATTTCCGTACTCAGGCCCGGCATAGCTTTGCCTGTGATAGCCGCCATGTCGGCGGCGGAGAAGGTCGCCAGGTCCTCCGTGCTCAGGGCTGCTAGTTGTGCGGAGTTCAGTGCCATGACCTGTGCCGGTGAAAGGGCTTCGACCTGATCGGTGCTCAAGGCCGCGATCTGCGTCGTCTTGAGCGCAACGATCTGAATCGTCGTCAGTGCTGCGATCTGATCGACGGAGAGCCCTGCGATAGCGTCCGCGCTCAAGCCCGGGATGGCTTTGCCCGCGATCGCCGCGATATCGGCGGTGGAGAAAGTCGCTATGTCTTCCGGGCTCATGGCCGCGAGCTGCGTCGAACTGAGCGACATCACCTGTGCTGGCGACAGCGCCCCTACCTGGCCGGCGCTCATGGCGGCGACTTGCGTCGTCTTGAGAACGCTGATCTGAACCGTTGTCAATGCAGCGATCTGATCGACGGAGAGCTCTGCGATAACATGCGTGCTCAGGCCTGGGATGGCCCTGTTCGCGATTGCCGCGATATCGGCGGTGGAGAATGTCGCTAGGTCTTCCGCACTCAAGGCCGCGACCTGCGCCGAACTCAACACCTTGACCTGGTTTGGCGACAGGGCTTCGACCTGATCAGGGCTCAAGGCCGCGATCTGATCGGTCGTTAGGCTTACAATCGCGCTGGTGCTCAGGGCGGCGATCTGATCGGCGGAAAGTGATGCGATAATATCCGTGTTCAAGCCTGGGATGGCTCTGTTGGTGATTGCGGCGATATCGGCAGTCGAGAAGGTCGCCAGGTCCTCCTTACTGAACGCCGAGAGCTGTGCCGAACCCAACACCTTGACCTGTGTTGGCGACAGGACTTCGACCTGATCAGGGCTAAAGGCCGCGATCTGATCGGTCGTCAGGCTTGCAATCGCGCTGGTGCTTAGGGCAGCGATCTGATCTGTGGAGAGCCCCGCGATGATTTCCGTGCTCAAGCCGGGCACGGCTTTGTTCGTGATTGCCGCGATATCCGCGGTCGACAATGCCGCTATGTTTTCCGCACTCAGGGCCGCAAGCTGCGTCGGACCCAGCGACCTCACCTGTGTCGGCGACAAGGCCCTAACCTGATCACGGCTCAAGGCCGCGATCAGGTCGGTGGTCAGGCCGGCAATCGCTCCGGTGCTCAGGGCAGCAATCTGAGCGGTCGACAGGGTCCCGATCTGATCGGTGCTCATGGCCTGGAGTTGCGTTGCTTTGAGAGCGTTGAGCTGTGCCGTCGTCAATGCGGCGATCTGATCGGTGGAAAGCGCCGCGATCGCCGCCGTGCTTAGGCCCGAGACGGATTTGCTGGCGATCGCCGCGATATCGGCAGTCGAGAACGTCGCAATGTCGTCGGCAGTCAGGGCTGCAAGTTGTGTCACTTTGAGAGCGCTGACCTGAGATGAGGTCAAGGCCTCCGCCTGATCCGTCGTTAGCGCATGAACCTGTGTGGTGGTGAGCGCCGAAACCTGGCTCGAACTCAGACCTTCGATGGCGTACTTATCGAGAACGCTCAACTGATCCAGCGTCAAACCAACTATGGCGCCTTGTGAAATGGCGCTTAACTGCCCGGTGTCGAGGACTTTGACATCTTCCGTATCCAAAGCTGCGATTTGAGCTGAAGAAAGCGCTTTGATTTGAGCTGTGGTAAGCGAAGCCACATCGTCGGTTGACCAGGCTGCGACCGCCGCCGTCGAAAGATATCTAATCTGATTGGCGTTCAGCGAAGAAACGATCGAGGTCATGTCCGCAAATCCTAAACGTTAAGTCCAACGTTCCAACAGCCAGCGGATGGCTTGCCTGGCCAAGCTCTGACGGAGCATCGGCCACTCAAGTCCATCCTCTTGAAAACGCTGAGTACGCAAACGGGCTTGCCTGAACCTGTAGTTGATCCCTCACGACTGATCTGGTTGGTGGGCGGTCCGTGATTGCTCTGCGCAAGCGCGAAAATTATCGCTGCACGGCGTGGCGGCTTCAGAAAACACAAGTCTTTAGGCGATCAGGCTTCCGAGGTTTCCTCAACGTCGCGATCGGAGAGACGGATCGAACGTCCGGTGATCGACGATCACCGTATTTGGGTGGTCGCGTTGAAGCTATCGACCGAACGAAGTCAGTGTCGTTTGATTTGGAGAGCGACTAACCCTTGGCTTTTTTACCGGGGCCGGCCTTTTTATTGTATTTCACCAGGATTTCCTTGCCGTCCGAGGACGCCTGTGTTCGCTCGAGATCTTCCCGTTCGGCAACAGCCTGATTCCAATGATCCTGGTCGCGGCCGTTGGGACGGCCTGCTTCTTCCCAAAGAGAATACGCACGTTTTTTAATCCACTCATGTCCTTGCTCGGTCGGCATTATGGTCTCCTTCTCATCAATGGATGGCTTCGGAAATCTTAACTGGATGAATGTAGCGCTCGGGTGGACGCCGGCGCCTTTGTCTCGCGCCCTCGGTCCCCGTCTGAAAACCATCATTTGCGGGGAATGTTCCCAGCCCTCGATAAAATCACAGACGGCGTCGATCCGCGCATTTGAAAAGGTGGCAGAGTTCCCTTGCGGGAAGCATGACAAGCAAAATGGAGACCTCGATCGCGCCAGGCGTGCGGCCGGCGGTACCGGTATCGCTCTGGCGAAAAAGAATGTTGCTCGCCAAGCTCTTGACGCTCAACCGAAGCTTCATAATTATCCATTTAGTTACTAAATGGGCGCCTGGTTTGTGTCTTCGACGGGCATCGCGTCGGCGAACGCCATCTATTCATATTCAGATAGCGGAGGAAGCGAAGGTGGCAGCCGGTGCTCTCAAAACCACACGTATGACCCTGGCATTTTCGACATTGGGATGCGCGGAGCTGGAGCTGGACGAGGTCCTAGTGCTGGCAGCGCACCACGGTGTTGACGCCGTCGAAATTCGCGCGCTCGGCGGCATGATTGATCTGCCGGCCTATTTCGCCGAACGGTTCGGCACGCCGGCCGGTCTTGTTCGTGCCCTTGAGCATTCTCCTGTCGCCGTTTGCGCACTCAATACGTCGATGCGCCTTGTCGGTGCCACGCAGCAAGCAAAAGAAGAGTTTCTGCGCTATCTCCCCTGGGCTGAGGCTGCAGGGATAAAATCGCTGCGCGTCTTCGATGGCGGCAGCACAGGCGATGCCGGCGAACTTTCCGAGGCGCTGTCGACGCTGGAGTGGTGGCGCGAGACTGCTCGCCGCGAAGGTTTTTTATCTGATATCATAGTAGAGACGCACGACTTTCTCGTGCACCCGGACCCGCTCGCCCGCTTCCTGGAAGCGGCGCCGGACTGCGCGCTCCTCTGGGACACCCATCATACATGGCGGAAAGGCGGGCAGGATCCGCTAGAGATCTGGAAGCATCTGCGCCGCAACACGCGGCATCTTCATGTGAAGGATAGTGTCTCAAAGCCGAGCGGAAAACTGCCATACACCTACACTCTCCCCGCCGCTGGCGAATTTCCGATGCCGGCGCTGATCGCTGCATTGGCTGCCGATTGCTTTGCCGGCGTCATGAGTCTCGAATGGGAGCGACTGTGGCATGCGGAGCTGCCGCCGCTCGATCTTGCGCTGCGAGAGGCAAGGCAGACGGGCTGGTTGCCGCTGTCCGGTGCGAAAGCTTATGCCGAATGACGAGGCCGTCATTGTTTCGGAAGAACCTGCACGCCTGCGCCATCCTCAATATAGCGACCATGCGGTTTGCGAAGGTAGATCGTCGGACCCGCTTCGCCGCTAATTGAATTAGTAACTGGAAAAACGCGCTTCAATTGAATGTTAAGAGATACTAGTTTACATATTAGGAATATATTGATTCTGGGTGATTTGTCGCTTTAAGGCGACATATTCTGCTTCGTGAAGGGAAACTCTAGTTACTTTGAGTTAGGGGCCGGGAGATGGAAAAGGCAGGTTTTGGGCACCAGAAGCCACATTCCCAGCCTGCTTGCGTCATTTTCAGACGTCGGATCTACTTTAGGCTTTCCTGTTCGCTGCCGATGGAGGCTTGATGGCCGATAGAGCAAATCGAACTGGAAGAGGGCATAACGCTCTGATGTCAAAGGCAATTGCCAAAGGCGGCCTCAGCTTTGTCGCGCAAGGGATCCACAATGTCGAAAACACCGAAGAAGTTCTCTATGCCGAGGGTCTGGCACGTCTCACGGATGCCGAGGGTGTCGTTCACGCTGCGGGTAGTTTCGTGCCGCGGTTGGGGCGACTGAACGGCCGGTTCGATCTCGATTATCGCATCTTGGACATGGTTCTGTCTGCTTTGGCAGCGGATGCGACACTTATACTTGGCTGCAATCTCTCCGTCGCGAATTTATCCGCGTCGGGTCGATTCACCAATATTTTTGGTCGTCTCACCCGCCAGCCCGCGCTTGCCTCGCGGCTCATTGTCGAAGTTACCGAGAGCTATCCGCTTATCGGCTCTGCGGTCGATCGGTTGAAAATGATTCGCGGACTCGGTTGCCGCGTCGCGATCGATGATTTCGGCACGGACTTTGCGACACCCGCGCAGTTGCTGCAGGTGTCAGCCGACATCGTCAAGATTGATGCGTCTTTCGTCCGCGATATTAGGCCGGGCCGCGATGGCCGCGACAGCCTGTTTCACATGGTCGGTTTTGCATCCTGCATCGCGCCCCTGGTTGTCGTCGAGGGGATCGAGACCGAGACACAACTGGAGGCGGCTCGTTCGAGCGGCGCGACGCATGGGCAGGGCTTCCTGCTGTCCAAGCCGATGGTGCTTCAGAAGGTTCCGCAGAAGGGCAAATTCGGTCTGCAGGAGGTTGGATGAGTATTCGGCTTCCTGTCCAGCGACGTTGCTTGGCAAAACGAACTTGCGGCTTGAAATTGATCGGCGCGGCGCGCGGCTCGCCTGCTCTTGTTCCGGTCTCGATCGCGGAGGTGGCGGCATGATCAAACACCCCTCGTTCTCTCGGGATTATCATTTCTCCGCCGTTTCGAACACGCCGGACGCGCAGGCGCAGGCACGGCTCAGAATGCTGTTCGAGGAGTTGCAGGCCCTATTCTCCGGCGCCGCGGGCGTCGCCAAGGGATTGCCGATCGCTCTCATGAAAGCAGACGAGCCGCGTATCGTCATTTACAACATGTCAGGAAATATCTCCGCACGGGTGACGTTCGATGCCGAAAACGGCCTCTATGTCTTTTCTGAGCTCGACCGTGCCGACGGCATCGTGTTGGCGACGGCGAGCGAAGAGCGGCTGATCGATGAAATTGTCGCGCACGTCTCCGCGGGCGATGACGAGCTTACCCCGCACACGGTGGACACAGCGGTTGGCATTCTCGTCGGCCAGACCATGGAGGATGTCGAGCGCAAGCTCATCCTTCAGACGCTCCGGCAGTGCGACGGCAATCCAACCTATGCCGCCTTCATGCTCGGCATTCCCCTCATCACCCTATGCACCAAACTGGCCACTTATTTTGCAAGGTCCGCAAAGGACTTTGCGGATGCGACTGATCGCGTCGAGCCTATGAAGGAACACCGACAATGAGCCGGCGTCTTGATCCAAGGATGCCGAGAAAGCCGCACTCAAAACCTGTGGAGTTGGAACCAATGCAAGATTCACGAATGGGTTTGCACATGCCGCAATCAAGTGAGGCGGCACATGCCGACCCAAATGAGATTCGGGAAACGATCATGGACGCTTTCAGCAAGAGAAGAGACCAATCTACGCCCCAAGCGCATATTCTGTTCGATGGCTGTGTGAGGATTGTTTCAGCTTATGTCAGCCACAACCCCATTCTTATTGGTAGCCTTCCGAAGCTGATCTCGGATGTGCACGAGGCGTTGCAGGCTTTGGATGCCTCCGCGTTTTCGGTGGAGCGAGCCAAGCCGGTTCCGGCCGTAGATCAGAAAAAATCGGTGACGAACGACTACATCATTTGTCTTGAGGACGGCAAACGCTTCAAGACGCTTAAGCGTCATCTGCGCGTTCACTACGGGATGACGCCCGAAGAATATCGCGAGAAATGGGGGCTTGCTCCCAATTATCCGATGGTTGCGCAGAATTATGCGAACCGCCGTTCGGAACTTGCCAAGCTCTCAGGGCTCGGCGCCAACGGCAATAAGAAGGAAGGCCTTCGCTAGAGCATCGCGCTTTCGAGCGCAATCACGTGTCAGTGGAAAGCTGCAAGGACAGCACAGCGGCGCCTCGAGGGTGCCGCTGTCCATTGTGCGTTATTTTGCCGTCACGACGTGCAAAAACGATCAGAAGACCTGACGGAGGAAGATGAACAGCACGAAGGCAAGCACGATCGAGGCCGGTAGCGTCAAAACCCAGGCCATCAGCATGTTGCGAACAGTCGACCATTGCAGTCCCGAGCCGTTGGCGGCCATGGTCCCGGCGACACCGGAGGACAGGACGTGCGTCGTGGAAACCGGCAAGCCGAGATTGTCGGCCGCACCGATCGTCAGCATGGCAACGACTTCCGCAGCGGCGCCCTGGCCATAGGTGAGGTGCGTCTTGCCGATCTTTTCACCGACGGTGACCACGATGCGCTTCCAGCCGACCATGGTGCCCAGTCCGAGTGCCAGCGCCACGGCAACCTTCACCCATAGCGGGATGAACTTGGTCGCGTGATCCACAGCCCCATGATAGTTTGTCACGGCTTTCAGGTCGTCGCCGTTCATCGGCAGGAGCTTCTGCTTGTCGATCAGCTTCAGCGATTCACCGATCAGATAGATGTCGTTGCGGACGTTGCCGACCAGGTCGCTCGGCAGCTTTTCGACGCTCGGATAGGCGGCGATTTCAGCACTGGTGGAGTGGATATAGGCCTGCAGTGCCGGCGTCGTCGCGTCCGTCCAGGTTTTGCTCTTCACGGCATTGCCGACGACGGTCTTCGGATCGGCCGGTGCGGCAACGCCGGGCTTTACATACTTGCCGAGCACCATCTCGACCTGCACCGAAGCCGTCTTGTAGGCCTCGAGATAGTTGACGTCCGGCGTGCGGTTCAGCGCAAAGGCGGTCGGTACGAGGCCGATGAGAATGAGCATGATCAGACCCATGCCCTTCTGGCCGTCGTTCGAACCGTGGGCAAAGCTGACGCCGGTGCAGGTGAAGATCAGTAGAGCGCGGATCCACAGCGGCGGCGGCGCATTGCCCTTTGGTGCTTCATAAAGCTCCTTGTTGCGGATCAGAACTTTGGAGACCAGCAGCAGCAAGGCTGACAAGGCGAAACCGATGATTGGTGACAGCAGCAGCGACATGCCGACGCTGGTTGCCTGCGACCAGTCGACACCGCTCGTTGCGGAACCGGCGGGCGCGAGAAACTGATTGGCAAGGCCGACGCCGATTATGGACCCGACGAGCGTATGCGAACTAGACGCCGGCAGGCCGAGATACCAGGTGCCGAGGTTCCACACGATGGCGGCGGTCAACAGGGCAAAAACCATGGCGAGGCCGGAGCCGGAGCCGACCTGCAGGATCAGCTCCACGGGCAACAGCGCCAGAATGCCGAAAGCGACAGCGCCAGAGGAGGTCAGCACGCCGAGGAAATTGAAACAGCCGGACCACATGACGGCAAATTCAGCCGGCAGCGAGCGGGTGTAGATAACGGTAGCGACCGCATTGGCAGTATCGTGAAAGCCGTTGACGAATTCGAAACCGAGCGCGATCAACAGCGCCAGTCCGAGCAGGATCCACGGAACCGCGGCGGCGTTGGCAAGATCGTTGTTGAGGGCATAACCGACATAGACAAGGCCGCCAATTACGACGATGCCGAAAATCGGCAGGAACCATTTGGTGGAACCGGTTGCGTCATGAATAGGATGATTGGCGTTGCCGCCTTCCGCATTGCTTGAAACGACGTCAACCATCTCAAACTCTCCTATAGCGAATAATATTTCCCATTTAAGCGCGCTTGATGAAGGCCTCATGACGCATAAAGAGACGCTAATGCGGTCTCTGGTTGCATTGACGCTCAACGCATCGAAGAAAAGGTCTCCCGCCAAAGGGTAACACACGGAACGGTCACTGCGACTCTGCGTTCAATATCTTGATTTTGCCGCGAAATCGCCTTTTTCGGTTCACCTGGCGTTCAGCCGGCCGGAGTTTAAATCTTCTTGTAGGGACATGGATAAAGGACACCATCACCATGAGATTGTCCGTGATTGCCATTGCTGCCGTGCTCGGCAGCTTGGTCGTATCTTCGGCAGAAGCAATGCCCATCGCCGCGGTTGGCACCGTGGCCAAATCGCCGGTCGTCAATGTCGATTATGCCTGCGGTCGCGGCTGGCATTTGACGCCTCGGGGTGCGTGCCGGCCGAACCGCTGGGGCCCGCCGCGCGGTTATGGCTGGGGATATTATAGAGCACCGCCGCCCGCTTGGGGCTGGTATGGCCATCGGCGCCACTATCGTGACGACTGGGACGGCGGTTGGCACGGCCGGCGGCGGGACTGGTAACACCAGACATACCGCCGTCCGGTGACGGCGGGTGTCATCTAATTGACGGTATCGGGTTTCGTCCGCAGCAGCCGTGCAGTCCACCACAGCGCAGCTCCTGCCGTCATCAGTGCCAGCAACGTCGCGGCGAGGCTTTTGACATGCAGAAAGATGCCGGTGAGCCGTGGCCGGATCAGGTCGGCCGTGTTGAAGCCTTCCTCGCTGAAGCGGCAGAGAATGAGCGATAGATTGTTGCGCACCAGCGCGCCGTCGATCTCGGAGACGAGGTCGCCGGCGGGCACCATTTCGTTCTTCATCGTCCGCATCTGCAGCAGCGCCATCTTGGCCGCGGCGAGGTAGGCATGCGAACATTCGTTAAAGGGGCTGTCCTCATCGCCAACGCTTCCCGGCATAATGCCCCAAAGACAATAGGCCCGCTGAATCTGGGCAAAATTCAGCACGCGGCGGAAGGACTCGTCGGTGTCAGATGCCGACGAGGCAAGCGCGATGATGCGCCCGTAATAAGGGACGATCACGGCCATTTCGCCATGGCTCAAGCTTGGTATCGGAATGCCCGTATGACTTCCGGACAAACTGCCACTATGCGCCTCTGCCTTGGCAGGCAAGCCCAGTGCGCAAATGAGACAAAAGACCGAAAGCAGAATGGCAGGCCTCGGCAACGCTATCCCTCGCACGAAGACATGCGGGGGATGTGTCAGGCGTGCCATTTCAGGCTCGGCGTATGGCCGTACGGCCAAGGCGAACCCGCGGCAGGTCGCGTTCGGCCCATGCGCCGAAGGCGAGGCCGAGCGTCGTCCACAAAATCGCATGCATCCCGAGTGAGGTGATCCGGAACCTCCACAGCACGACGGCGGAAAACTGCTCCGGCACTTCGTTGATCGCCGGCAGCAGGTATTGAACGAGGCCGATGAACAGGATGTAGGCGATGCCGGAAAATATCGCCCCGTTCCAAGATCCATAGCGCGTCGCCAACTGACGGGCGAGGGATACTGCGGCAACCATGGCGACGATGGAGGCCACGATCATCACGAAGAACAGTTCGGTTCTGGCGCCGATCGTATCTGGATTGCCGACTGCCGGCGGATTGGCCGGATATTTGATGTCTGGAACCAAGGAGATGGCGATGAAAGCGGCGATAGCGAGCAGCAAGGCTGTCCCGCGCGCGCCAAAGGGGCTGACCCGGCCGTAGACATAGGCGAAGACCAGAGCAAAGAGCCCACCGACAGCTGTTGCGTAGATCATGATGCCGGTGAAGAGGCCGAGGCCCGCCTGCGTGGCGCGGCTGACGATTTCCGGTTCGGGCGTTTCGCCTGCCGCCTGCGCCGCCTGCTCTTCAAACGCGATCGCCCGATCGACGAGCGGCTCGCCGAACGTATGGGCGAAGGCAAAAATGAGAATACCAGCCGCGGCTCCGACCAGCATGCCGCGGAGCAAAAGACGTCCAACCATGGGCTTAACCCCTTAGTGGCAGGGGAATCCGAGCAGATGGCGCCCGTCATGCACGAATTCGTGCACATAGGAGCCGGAAAACAACGCTGTCGCACCTTCTTCGGCGCCAATGAAATAGATCGCCAGCATCATCAGGAGGCCGGCGAAGATTGCCCAAGGCAGGATTTCGCCAAGCGGGATCGGCGTCGTGGTGGTGGGTACAAAAGTGGTATCAGACATTTTATTTCCCTTAAGAAGAGCGCGTTCCATTTACGGAAGGGTTTTTACGGGAAGGGTCTGGCTCTCTAGGGGCGGTATCCACCCTTCGATTACAGTGGCGCGACCGCGCCGGGATTTCACCGGCTTCCACACCCGCAAGATTAAGCTTATAGCTGGCTGCAAAGACGATTGTCAATCAACGCGTTGCTGTGATCGAAGGCAGTGGCGGTGCCTTAGGGCCTGCGGATATGGAGCGTCATGAAAGCGCGTTTGAGCTGGATTTGCCATGGGGCGACCGAAGCCAATCGGACGAGCCGCTTTCCGGCCGACGAGCCGCTGGAGGCAAGGGGGGGGCAACAAGCCGGCACGCTTGCCGCACAGATCCGAACGGTCGACCGGGCGTGGACGAGCCCGGCTCTGCGTGCCCGCCAGACGGTCGCGGCTATGGGGCTCGACGCCACGACTGAGACGTCTTTGGGGGAATGCGACTATGGGCGCTGGCAAGGCAGGTCGATCACCGAGCTCCATGAGACCGATCCCGAGGCGCTATCGCTCTGGATGCTGGATTTGGAGGCGGCGCCGCACGGTGGCGAACCCTTATGCGCCGTGTTTGCGCGTGTCGGCGATTGGATGACGAGCCACATCGGCGATGGCGGCCATACCGTCGCCGTGACGCATGCGACCGTCATTCGCGCCGCCATTCTCCACGTGCTGCAAGCGCCGCCCTCCGCTTTCTGGACGATCGACATCGAGCCGCTCGGCGTCGTGGAGATGACCAGCGATGGCCGCCGCTGGCAGCTTCGTTTTCCGAATGCTGCGAGATAGCACTCTAGCGGCTCGCCTTCGCCCGCCGCCGTTCGAAATAGACGAGGTAAGCGGCGAGGCCGAACGTCATCACGGCGAGCCCATACCACGTGATGGCATAGACGAGATGATTATTCGGAAAGACGATCTGAGTCAGTCCACCGACGGGCAGATCGCCCGGATTTTTCGTATCGTCCGCATCGATGAAATAGGGCGCTGCGTTTTGGAGACCGCGCGCCTCGGCAATCGCCGCAACGTCGCGGGTATACCAGCGCTCCTGCGCGGGTACGTTGGAGCGCAGCAGCGTGCCCTTCGGTTCGTTGATTCGCAGCAGTCCGGTGACCGTGGTTTCCGTGGCCAATTGACCGGCGGGGCGGGTATTCGGATTGCGCTTGTCGGTCGGCACGAAACCACGGTTGATGATGACAATTGTCCCCTCAGCCTCCCTCATCGGTGTCAGCACCCAATAACCGGGGCCGAGTTCGGTCGACGCGTAGACCTGCGTTTCCTTGTCGTTCAGGAAGCTGCCGGTCGCTCGCACATGCTTGTACTCGTAGCCGGCGGCATCGATCGAAGGCCATTCGGCCGGTCCGGGCGCGGGCGAGGAAGGTGCGTGGATACGGGCATCGATGCGGGCGATCAGATCCAGCTTCCAGGACAGCCGCTTCACCTGCCAGGTGCCGAGCGCGACAAGCGCCGCGGTCAAAAGCAGAAGCAGGATTACCCAGACGGTAAGCGCGAGCATGGAGCGAGATTTTTCGGAAGGAATATCGCTATCGGTATCGGTCAAGGCGCAAAGCTCCATCGCAGGCGCTGTCGAATGATCCCGAAAAATGCCAAGCGGTTTTCGGACAGATCATGGCAGCTAGAAAATGCTGCTGCGACTTTGTGTATCCAATCGGACGCGCTGCACAGTACCCGGCGAAAATCTCACGCCGGCAAGAGCGGCGGGCATCCATCGGGATACCCGCCGCTACGTCGTTACGGCATGTTGCGCATCACCTCGGGCGACATGGGCATCATGTTTGAATTCAGGTGATGCATGACCCAGAGCGAACCGGAAAGGGCGATGATGACGATCACGATGGTGAAGATCAGCGCCATCATGTTCCAGCCGCCTTCCGAGCGGGTGTTCATGTGGAGGAAGTAGATCATATGCACGATGATCTGGATCGCGCCGAGGATCATGACGATCGCCGCGGTGACGCCCGGATCGGAGAAGACCTTGCCCATGACCAGCCAGAAGGGAATCGCAGTCAGGATGACGGACAGGACGAACCCCGTCATGTAGCTCTGGAACGTGCCGTGGCCGGCCTCGTGGCCGCCATGGTCGTGACCGTGGGCGCCGGCGGAATGATGCGAAGGATTGGCGTTCGAGCTCATCCGAGAACTCCCATGAGGTAGACAAAGGAAAATACGCCGATCCAAACAACGTCGAGGAAGTGCCAGAACATCGACAGGCACATCAGACGGCGCTTGTTTTCGGCGATCAGCCCGTACCGGCTAGTCTGCACCATCAGCGTGATCAGCCAGACGATGCCGGTGGTGACGTGCAGGCCGTGCGTGCCGACTAGCGTGAAGAAGGCCGACAGGAAGGCGCTGCGCTGCGGGCCGGCGCCTTCCAGGATCAGGTGGTAGAACTCGTTGAGCTCGAAATAGATGAAGGCGGCGCCGAAAAGGCCGGTGATCGCCAGCCACAACATCGTCGCCGACTTGTTGTTCTTATCCATCGTCAGCATGGCGAAGCCATAGGTGATGGAGGAAAGCAGCAGCATCGTCGTGTTGAGCGCGACGACCGGCAGCTCGAACAGGTCGGCTGGCGACGGACCGGCCGCATAGTTGCGGCCGAGCACGGCATAGGTAGCAAAGAGGACTGCGAAGATCAGGCAGTCGCTCATGATATAGATCCAGAAGCCAAGCATCGTGCTGCCTTCGGGATGATGCTCCTCCGTCAGATAGAAGGCGGAGGGTTCACCATGCTTGGGAGGTACGGTGTGGGTCGTCATGGGTCTTATACCTGTCCTGCGAGCAGCTTCGTACGCTCGCCTTCGGTCTTCACGACCTCATCGGCGGGGATATAGAAGTCGCGCTTATAGTTGAAGGTATGGCCGATCGTAATGGCGATCATTGCGACGAAGGTAATGGCGGCGAGCCACCACATGTACCAGATCATGCCGAATGCGAAGCCGATGGAGAGAATGCCGAGGATGATGCCCGTGCCGGTATTCTTCGGCATGTGGATCGGGATGAAGCCCTCGGTCGGGCGTTTGTAGCCGCGGTTCTTCATGTCCCACCAGGCGTCGTGATCGTAGACGATCGGCGTGAAGGCGAAGTTGTAGGCAGGCGGCGGCGACGAGGTGGACCATTCCAGCGTACGGCCGTTCCATGGGTCGCCGGTGTGGTCGCGAAGCTCTTCACGCTTCATGAAGCTGACGGCGAGCTGGATGAGGAAGCTGGCGATGCCGATAGCAATCAGGACGGCGCCGAAGGCTGCGATCACGAAGTAGATCTGCAGCGACGGATCGTCGAACTGGCTCACGCGGCGGGTGACGCCCATCAGACCGAGGATATAGAGTGGCATGAAGGCAAACCAGAAACCGATCTGCCAGAACCAGAAGCTCATCTTGCCCCAGAAGGGATCCAGCTTGAAGCCGAATGCTTTCGGGAACCAGTAATTGACGCCCGCGAACATGCCGAACAGCACGCCGCCGATGATCACGTTATGGAAGTGGGCAATCAGGAACAGCGAATTGTGCAGCACGAAGTCGGCCGGCGGAACCGCGAGCATGACGCCGGTCATGCCGCCGATGACGAAGGTCACCATGAAGCCCACCGTCCAAAGCATCGGTACCTCGTAGCGGATGCGGCCGCGATACATGGTGAAGAGCCAGTTGAACATCTTCGCGCCCGTCGGGATCGAGATGATCATCGTGGTGATGCCGAAGAAGGAGTTGACGCTGGCGCCGGAGCCCATCGTGAAGAAGTGGTGGAGCCAGACGAGGTAGGAGAGGATCATGATCACGCAGGTGGCGTAGACCATGGAGGCGTAGCCGAAGAGGCGCTTGCCGCAGAAGGTGGCGACGACTTCCGAGAACACGCCGAAAGCCGGCAGCACCAAAATGTAGACCTCCGGGTGACCCCAGATCCAGATGAGGTTGACATACATCATCGGATTGCCGCCGAGGTCGTTCGTGAAGAAATTCGTGCCGACGTAGCGATCGAGGGTGAGCAGCGCGAGCGTGGCGGTCAGGATTGGGAAGCTCGCGACGATCAGGATGTTGGTGCAGAGCGACGTCCAGGTGAAGACCGGCATCTTCATGAAGGTCATGCCCGGCGCGCGCATCTTGACGATGGTGGCGATCAGATTGATGCCCGAAAGCGTCGTGCCGATACCCGCGACCTGCAGGCCCCAGATGTAGTAATCAACGCCGACATCGGGACTGTAGGCGATGCCGGAAAGCGGCGGATAAGCCAGCCAGCCGGTCTTCGCGAACTCGCCGATGAAGAGCGAGATCATGATGACGATGGCGCCGGCCGTCGTCATCCAGAACGAGAAGTTGTTGAGGAAGGGGAAGGAGACGTCGCGTGCACCGATCTGCAGCGGCACGACAAGGTTCATCAGACCCGTAACGAACGGCATCGCCACGAAGAAGATCATGATGACGCCGTGGGCGGTGAAGATCTGGTCGTAGTGATGCGGCGGCAAGTAGCCATCCGAGCCGTTGAAGGCGATCGCCTGCTGCATACGCATCAGCAGCGCGTCGGAGAAGCCGCGAAGCAGCATGATCAGCGCCAGCACGATATACATGATGCCGATCTTCTTGTGATCGATGCTGGTGAACCATTCCTTCCAGAGAAAGCCCCAGAGGCGGAAATAGGTCAGCAGGCCGAGAACGGCGATACCGCCGACGGCAACGCCGATGAAGGTCACGACAAGGATAGGCTCGTGATAGGGAATCTGGTCGAGCGTCAGCCGACCGAAGATGAATTTATAGAGGTCCGGGTTGGAAAACATGGATTGCCTCTGTCCTTATAATGTCTTGTTGCCGCGCATAGCCCCTTAAATCGGCAGGGATTTAAGGAAAGGCACATGCGCCATTTCAAACTTCTGCTGCGACCTTCGCGCGCCCCCAAGGACACGCGGCGCAGCAGTGCGCGGGGTTCAGTTGCTCGGCTGGGGAGCCGGGGCGGCTGAACCGCCTGAGCCATGGCCCATGTCCATGCCGGGCATGGACTGCATGTCGTGCGGCGCCGGCGTGACGTCGCCGGCTTCGGCGTTGCGGTTGTCATAGACCAAGCGTTTGCGATTTTCCTGGCTATCCTTGCCAGCACCACCCTTGGCGTCGATATCCATCATTTGGCTGATGCACATCTTGCTTGGATCGGCGCACATATTGAGAATGGCCTCGAAGAGGCCGCTATCGACCGCATTGAAGTGGCGCACGGGCTCCTGTTGGCTTGGTTTGGCAAGCGCCAGATATTCCTGACGGCCAAGCGGTCCGCCCGTCGACTTCACCTGCTGAACCCATTGGTCGAAATCGGCTTGGCCCAGGCCATGAAACTTGAAGCGCATATGGGAGAAGCCTGCGCCGCTGTAGTTGGCCGATAGGCCCTGATATTCGCCGGGCTTGTTGATGACTGCGTGCAGTTTCGTCTCCATGCCGGGCATGGCGTAAATCTGGCCCGCAAGGGCCGGGACGAAGAAGGAGTTCATCACCGAAGAGGCCGTGATCCTAAAGTTGATGGGCGCATCCACGGGCGCGGCAAGTTCGTTGACCGTGGCGATGCCAAGATCGGGATAGAAGAATAGCCATTTCCAATCGAGCGCCACGACTTCGACATTGAGCGCCCTCGTGGTGGTGGTTACCGGCTTGCCTTCGCGAAGGCGATCGAGGGGCCGAAACGGGTCCAACTTGTGGGTGCTGATCCAGGTCACCGCGCCGAGCGCGATAATGATCGCCAGCGGCGCCGACCAGATCACCAGTTCCAGACGCGTGGAATGATGCCATTCGGGATCATAGGGTGCAGCGTTGTTCGATTGGCGATATTTCCACGCGAAGAACAGCGTGAGGAAGATCACGGGTATGATGATGATCAGCATCAGAACCGTTGAGACGACGATAAGGTCGCGCTGCTGCACGGCGACATCGCCGGAGGGAGCCATCACCACCATGTTGCAGCCTGCGAGCGACAACATCAGCGGGAGGACAGATAAGCGGCTGAAAATCTTCGATAGTCTTAGCACGTCTCAAAGCTCTTTTTGTTATTGACCATACCGCGACTAAAGGACGGCGGTCGTGAACGGTATGAGGTGTTTCGTCGCACCGCAGCAAGCTTGGGTGCAATGCGGTATCGCGCGCAACTTCGCCTATCGGGAAAATCCTGAGAAATCCAGTAGGTTTTTCCAACGGCCGGTTGCTTTTGTTGTGGCTAATATACCGAGATCGGTGGATATGGCTACCGTCGGCAGCACGTCAACCCCGCATCGTCGTTACAAAGGCCGAATTTGACCCCGCCAGACCGCCAATTTGCGAATTAATCCACGCGCGAGACTTGATAAGTCCGCAAGTTTGATAAACATCTTATCTGTACGCGAATTCGTGGAGGAGTTTGCGTCCGGAGAAGGAGGCTCCCGCATATGGTCAGCGTCTCGCATGAATCATTAAACCCAACATCTGCAGGTTTAGAACGCGACGCCCGCGAAATGCATGCTCGCGCCGCTGTCGACCCAGGCAGTATTGCCATCGGCGTGATCATCGGTCGCACGTCCGAGTTTTTCGATTTCTTCGTCTACGCCATCGCATCGGTCTTGGTTTTCCCGAAGTTGATTTTCCCCTTCGTCGATCCGCTGCCCGGAACGCTGCTTTCTTTTTTGGTTTTTTCGCTTGCCTTCATCGCCCGTCCCGTCGGCTCGTTCATCTTCATGGCGATCGACCGCAACTATGGCCGCGGTGTCAAGCTGACGATCGCAATGGTTCTACTCGGTGGGTCCACGGCGGCAATGAGCTTCCTGCCTGGATTCAACGACGTCGGCGTCTATGCAATCATCCTGCTTTCGATCCTGCGCATCTGTCAGGGCCTTGCGCTCGGCGGCGCCTGGGACGGTCTTGCCTCTCTGCTGGCGCTGAACGCGCCGACCAATCGTCGCGGTTGGTATGCGATGATCCCGCAGCTCGGCGCGCCGATCGGCTTCATGCTGGCGAGTGCTCTTTTCGCATATTTCGTTGCAAACCTCTCGACGGTCGATTTCCTGGAGTTTGGTTGGCGCTACCCGTTCTTCTGCGCCTTCATGGTCAATGTCGTGGCCCTCTTCGCCCGGCTTCGTCTGGTCGCCACGCCGGAATTCGGCGCGCTGCTGGAGCGCCATGAGCTGGAGCCGGTCAGAATGTCCGAGCTGCTGCGCGTGCATGGCCGCGATGTGCTGATTGGCGCTTTCGTGCCGCTCGCAAGCTTCGCGACCTTCCATCTGGTCACGGTCTTCCCGCTTGGCTGGGTAACGCTTTACAGCGCGCAGACCCCAGGTTCGTTCCTGTTGGTGGAGTTCCTCGGCGCGATCTGTGGTATCGTCGCGATCGTCTGTTCCGGGCTGCTCGCGGACCGTATCGGCCGCCGCAACCAGCTTGCCGTCGGCGCCGTATTGATCGCGATCTTCGCTTTCGTCGCGCCCTGGCTGCTCGACGGCGGTGTTACCGGCCGTCATATCTACGTGGTTCTCGGCTTCACGCTGCTTGGCCTCTCCTTCGGCCAGGCTGCTGGCGCCAGCGCCTCGCGCTTCAGCCGGAACTATCGTTACAGCGGCTCGGCATTGACCTCGGACCTCTCCTGGCTGATCGGCGCCGGCTTTGCGCCCTTCGTCGCGCTAGCCCTCTCCAGCCAGTTCGGCCTGGTCTATACCAGCCTCTACCTGCTTTCCGGCGTCGTCTGCACGCTCGTTGCGATCTTCTTCAGCAAGACGCTCGAGACCCGCGACAACTGATCGAACTCTTGGAGCATCAAGAAGAGCGGCGGCGCGACAGCGCCGCGGCTTTTTCCCTGGGGTCAGGCGGCGTGCATCGCCCATGCAATCAGAGGTGCGGCAAGCACATTGGTCAGGCCGACCAACACCATGACCAGCCCGGCAATCGATCCCTCCTCACGGCCGATCTCGTGCGCCTTAGCGACGCCGACACCGTGCGCGCCCATGCCGAACAACGCACCGCGCGCCATGCTGGATTGCAGCGGCAGTAGG
This sequence comes from Martinezella calliandrae, assembly GCF_030272695.1. Taxonomy (GTDB): domain Bacteria; phylum Pseudomonadota; class Alphaproteobacteria; order Rhizobiales; family Rhizobiaceae; genus Rhizobium; species Rhizobium calliandrae. The sequence goes on along the minus strand of NZ_JARFYN010000015.1, from coordinate 103,560 downwards.
CGCAACAACATCTGCCCGGCGACGGCGCCGAAAAGACCGGTGATGACCACGAACACTGCCGTCAGGTTGGGCACGCCGCCGATGTCGCCGGAGACGACCATGGCGAAAGGCGTGCTGATCGAACGTGGCATCAGGCTAAGGCGCAGGCTTTCATCCAGGCCGAAGAGGCTGGCGAGCCCCCAGGCCGATACCATTGCCGTCGTACTGCCGACGGTGACGCCGGCAAGCAGGATTGGCCAATAGCGCTTGATGAGCGCGCGCTGCTCGTAGATGGGCACGGCAAAGGCAACGGTTGCCGGGCCGAGCAGTGCCAATAGCCAACGTGTGTCGCGCATATAGTCCTGATAGCTCGCATGCAGGACGATGGCGATCGTGACCAGGATGGCCGGCGCGGCAAACAGTGGCGACAGCCAAACCACCGGCCAGCGGCGATAGAGCGCTTTCGAGAGGTAATAGAGGACGATCGTCGCAACCGGCCAGAAAAGGGTCTGAGCGGCGGCTTCAGCGGAGAACATGGCGAGGGCCTTCCCGGCGCATCATCAGCCGATACCCAATATCGATCGCCAGCGCCGTGACACTCATGACGATGATCGTGCCAAGCAGGATCACGGCGATGATCTTCAATCCGATGAGGCCGATGAACTCGCGATGATCGAGGACCGCAAGGACCGCCGGAACAAAGAACAGCAGCATTTCGGCCAGAAACCATTCCGCACCGCGCCGCAAGCTGCTGATACCGACCTTGCCGGTGGCAAGGAGGCAGAGCACCAGCAGCATGCCAACGATCGGGCCTGGGACAGACGCGTGAGTGACGCGCGCGATCTCCTCACCGGCTTGCCAGAATGCGACCAACAGCATGATCTGGGCAAGACGGCTCAGTCCGGGGCGGTTTTGCAGGTCGATGCGCATCGATGAACACCTGGGGAGATTGATGACGCAGATATAGATCCTTGCGACTTATGAGAAAAATGAATTGTTTTCATGAAGTCCAGTCTGATATGGAATAGGTATGGAGCTTCGGACACTGCGTGCTTTTGTCGAAGTTGTGCGTCAGGGCGGCTTTTCGGAAGCGGCCAAGGTGGTGTTTACGACCCAATCCGCCGTCAGCAAGGCCGTCCGTCAGTTGGAGGACGAGCTTGGCCTGCCTTTGCTCAACCGTATCGGCCATCGCACGACGCTGACCGATGCCGGCGAAGTGGTCTATCGCCGTGCTCTCGCGGTTCTGGCCGGTCGCGACGATCTCGTCGCTGAACTCGCTGAGTTGCGGGGGCTTTCGCGCGGCACGCTCAGGCTCGGCCTGCCGCCAATCGGCAACGATGTGCTGTTTGCCCCGCTCTTTGCCGCCTTTCGCAGCCGCTATCCCGGTATCGAGATCAAGCTGGTGGAGCAGGGGGCAAAGCGGCTGGAGGAGGTGGTGCTGTCGGGAGAGGTGGATCTCGGGGTTTCGCTGCTGCCCGCGCCGGAGGTTTTCGAATGGCAGAGCGTACGCCGGGAGCCGATACATGTGCTCCTGCCCGCAGGGCACCCGCTCGAAGGTCGCAAGACGGCGCAGCTCGCCGGGCTCAAGGACAATCCCTTCATCCTGTTCGAAAGCGGCTTTGCGTTGAACAGCGTCATCCAGGATGCATGCCGCGCCGCCGGTTTCGAGCCGGAAATCGTTGCGCGCTCGAGTCAGATCAATTTCATTATCGAACTGGTCGCCGCCGGCCTCGGCGTGGGCTTCCTGCCGCGAATGATCGCAGAACAGCGCAGCCGCGCCGGCGTCAGCCATGCCTTGGTCGTCGATCCTTCGATGGAGTGGCACATGGCCTGGATCTGGCGGCGCGGCGGCTATCTCTCGCACGCCGTCCGCGCCTGGCTGGATCTGGCTGGTGGTGAGCCTTCCTCTAAATCTTGACTCTCTTTTCAAACTTTTGTGATAAAAAGATGCACGCTGAAACTTGAAAATTATAGTCAAGAAAAATATAGGCTATCGCATTGCCGTCAAAGACGGGGTTATCAAGCGAGAGGACGCCTATGACTTTATCCTTTACCCATCTCACCAGCGCCCTGGCGCTTGCCGCAGGCCTCGCCGCTGCTCCGTTTGCAGCCAATGCCGCCGGTTCCGAAAGTATCGTCGTCTACAATGCGCAGCACGAGGCCCTAACACAGGCCTGGGCTGATGGCTTCACAAAGGAAACCGGCATTAAGGTGACGATCCGCAACGGCAGCGATATGCAATTTGCCAATCAGATCGTCGAAGAAGGCGCTGCATCCCCCGCCGACGTATTCCTGACCGAAAATTCTCCGGGCATGGCGCTGGTCGACACCAACAAGCTTTTCGCACCCGTGAACGCCGATACGCTGGCGCAGGTGCCGGAAACCTTCAAGGCGGCCGATGGCAATTGGGTCGGGGTTGCCGCCCGCTCCACGGTTTTCGCCTATGACAAGACGAAGCTGAAGGAGAGCGACTTGCCGAAGTCATTGCTCGACCTCGCCGATCCCAAGTGGAAGGGCCGTTGGGGTGCATCGCCGGCCGGCGCCGACTTCCAGGCAATCGTCAGCGCGCTTCTCGAGTTGAAGGGCGAGGACGTCACCAAGTCCTGGCTGAAAGCACTGAAGGAAAACGCCACGCCCTACAAGGGCAACAGCGTCGCCATGAAGGCTGTCAACGCGGGCGAAATCGAAGGCGCGGTTATCTATCACTACTATTGGTTCGGCGATCAGGCGAAGACGGCTGAAAACAGCAAGAACGTTGCGCTGCACTACTTCAAGAACCAGGATCCGGGCGCTTTCGTCAGCATTTCCGGTGGCGGCGTTCTCGCTTCCAGCCAGCATCAGAAGGAAGCCCAGGCCTTCTTAAAGTGGATCACCAGCAAGGGCGGCCAGGCCGTTCTGCGCGACGGCGATTCCTATGAATATGCGGTGGGCAACGGCGCTCAGTCGAACCCGAAGCTGGTGCCGCTCGCCGACCTGCAGGCACCGAAGGTCGAGCCTTCCAAGCTGAACAGCAAGAAAGTCAGCGATCTGATGACGGAAGCGGGTTTGATCTAAGTCCTTGCAACCGGTGCGCATGCCCTGCTAGGGGGGCATGCGGATAGTCATTTGGCTATTTCGAACCAGGCAACCGCCCTCCAGTGGCGATTGCCCTCCTAATTCAGGGCGTGAAAGGCAGCTGAGATTTTGCTGCAGAAGAACACATATGCCGCGCCGGCCGGTCAGGCCGCTGCTACGCGATGGACGGCTGGGCCTCGCGGCCGTGTTCCGCATGCTTCTGTCGTCGCCCTCGCATCCGCCGTCGCTCTTCTGAGCCTAGTGCCGCTCGGCTTCATTGTCTGGGTCACCGTCGAGACCGGCTGGCACGACGTCGTCGCGCTCGTCTTTCGCAGTCGTGTCGGCGAATTGCTGACCAATACCGTCCTGCTTGAAGTCTGCACCATCCCGCTCTGCATCCTGCTTGCAGTCACGCTCGCCTGGCTGACCGAGCGCACGAATATCCCCGGCGCTCGCCTGTGGTCCTGGCTGGCGGTCGCGCCGCTTGCCGTGCCTGCTTTCGTGCACAGCTATGCCTGGGTCAGCCTGGCGCCTGGGATGCGCGGACTCTGGAGCGGCGTGCTTGTTTCCGTTCTTGCCTACTATCCTTTTCTCTATCTGCCGGTGGCCGCAGCGTTGCGCCGCCTCGACCCGGCGATCGAGGATGCCGCCGCCTCGCTCGGCCTCGGTCCCTGGCGTGTCTTCTTCCGGGCGATCCTGCCGCAACTTCGCCTCGCCATCTGCGGCGGCTCGCTGCTGATCGGCCTGCATCTGTTGGCGGAATACGGTCTCTACGTGATGATCCGCTTCGACACGTTCTCGACCGCGATCGTGGATCAATTCCAATCCGCCTATAACAGCCCGGCCGCCAACATGCTCGGCGGTGTTCTGGTTTTCTGCTGTCTTTTGCTGCTCGGTATCGAGGTGCTGGTGCGCGGCAACGAGCGTTACGCCCGCGTCGGCTCCGGTGCAGCCCGCCCTGCAGACAGGAGACTTCTCGGCTGGTTCGTCGTCCCGGCCATTGCGCTTCCGCTGGCAACGGCGGCGCTTACGCTCGGCGTGCCGTTCGTGACGCTGGCGCGCTGGCTTTATCTCGGTGGCATCGGCATTTGGCGGATGGATGCCGTCGGTTCCGCTTTGCTGCAGACCCTTGGCCTAGCTGTTGTGGGCGGCCTACTGACCACCGTAGCCGCCGCCCCGATGGCATGGCTCTCGGTGCGCGCGCCAGGCCGGCTGCAGCGAATCCTGGAAGCTTGCCATTATTATGTCGGATCGTTGCCGGGTGCCGTGGTCGCACTGGCGCTGGTTTCGATCACCGTGCGGCTAATCCTGCCACTCTATCAAACTTTTGCGACACTGCTTCTCGCCTATGTCCTGCTGTTCCTGCCGCGCGCCATGGTGGGCTTGCGCTCCAGCATCGCCCAGGCCCCCGTCGAGCTCGAGCGCGCCGCCATGGCGCTCGGCCGCACGCCGGGCCAGGCGGTTCGGCAGATCACCATGCGCCTTGCCGCTCCCGGTTTTGCGGCGAGCGTCGCTCTTGCCGCGCTCGGCATCACCAATGAACTGACGGCGACGCTGATGTTGTCGCCGAATGGCACGGTGACGCTGGCGACAAAGTTCTGGTCGCTGACCGGCGAGATCGATTATGTCTCCGCCGCACCCTATGCCTTCATGATGGTGGTGCTGTCACTGCCGCTCACCCTTCTCCTCTACGTGCAATCCAAGCGGACGGCCGGACAATGACTTTTCTGGCGATCAAGAACATCAGCAAGCGCTATGGCCCGGTGCACGCGCTCGATAATATCGACCTTACGGTCGCGGCCGGAAGCCGTACCGCCGTTGTCGGCCCCTCCGGCTCCGGCAAGACGACATTGCTGCGCATTATTGCCGGCTTCGAGATGCCGGATGTCGGTCAGGTGATGCTGGAAGGCGAAACGCTAGCCGACGGTCCGGCCGCAGTGCCCGCCCACCGTCGCGGCATTGGCATCGTTTCTCAGGACGGCGCGTTGTTTCCGCATTTGAGCGTGGCGGACAATATCGGCTTCGGCATGGAGCGCGGGCAGGCAGATCGCGCCAAAGAGATCAACGCGCTCATCGATATGGTGGAGCTCGACCGCGGCATGCTCGACCGCCGTCCGCACCAGCTCTCGGGCGGCCAGCAGCAGCGCGTGGCGCTTGCCCGCGCGCTCGGCCGCAAGCCCGGACTGATGCTGCTCGACGAGCCCTTTTCCGCGCTTGATACGGGCCTGCGCGAAAACATGCGCAAAGCCGTCGCTCGCGTGTTGCGCAATGCCGGCATCACCACGATCCTGGTGACGCACGACCAGGCTGAAGCGCTCTCCTTTGCCGATCAAGTGGCGGTGTTGCGGGGCGGTAAATTGGTGCAGGCCGGAACGCCGCAGACGCTCTATCTCAATCCTATCGACCGGGAGACGGCGACCTTCCTGGGTGACGCCATCCTGCTGCCGGCCGAGCTTGGGGACGGTTTCGCCGATAGTGTGCTGGGCCGCATCCCGACCGACGCAAACGGCCGTCGGGGACGAGCGGAAATCATGCTGCGCCCCGAGCAACTGCGGTTCAGCATGACGAATGGTACAGCTTCTGACGCCATATGCGCCGCCAACGTCATCGACGTCGAATTCGGCGGCGCGGTCTGCACGGTGACGCTTACCCTTGCCAAAGCCGCAGGCGCGGCACCGCTCTCTATCAAAAGTTCCAGCGTCGGCCTGCCGGAGATCGGCAGCACCGTTCATGTCAGTGTGCTCGGCAAGGCGCATGTCTTCGATGCGACGGGCAGATAACCTCTTTCCAGTTGAAACCGTCGTTCCTTTCGGAAAGAAAGGAATGATCGCCGCCTGGCGATCGTCTCCGATGCCGAAGGAATCCCCATGTCTCTCCCCGAGCAGTTTGCCCAGGACCTGCCGTTCCTGACATCCCTCCGCCATAACCTGCACGCTCACCCCGAACTTGGGTTCGAGGAGGAGCGCACCAGCGGTATCGTTGCGACATTGCTCGCGGAAGCGGGCATCACGGTCCATCGCGGCCTCGGCAAGACCGGCGTCGTCGGTACTTTGCAGGTCGGCAACGGCACCCGCCGTATCGGCCTTCGCGCCGACATGGATGCCCTCGCCATGCCGGAGAAGGGCAACCGGCCCCATAAATCCACCATTCCCGGCAAGATGCATGCCTGTGGCCATGACGGCCACACCACGATGCTTCTTGGTGCCGCCCGGTATCTGGCCGCCACCCGCGGCTTTTCCGGCACAGTACATTTCATTTTTCAGCCGGCCGAGGAAGGCCGTGGCGGAGCGCGGCGCATGGTAGAGGACGGGCTCTTCGATCTCTTCCCCTGCGACGCCGTTTACGGCCTGCACAATATGCCCGGTCTTGCCGTCGACGAGATGGCCGTTGTCGAAGGTCCGCAGCTTGCGTCTTCGGACAGCTGGCGCATCACCTTTCGTGGCACCGGCACGCATGGCGCCAAGCCACATCTTGGCAAGGATCCGATCACAGCGGCGGCGACGTTCCTCGCCTCGCTGCAGACCGTCGTCGGCCGCGTTGTCGATCCGCTGCAGCCTGCCGTCGTCAGCGCCTGTTCGCTGCAGGCCGGCGACCCCAAGGCCCTGAACGTCATTCCTGATACGGTCGACATCGGCGGCACAGCACGCGCCTATACGCCCGAAGTCCGTGATCAGCTCGAACAGGAAATCGGCCGCCTGGCTCAGGGTACGGCGGCCATGTACGGCATCGCGGTCGACTACCAGTTCGAGCGCCGCATCCCGCCCGTGGTCAACGATGCGGGCGCAACCGCGCGGGCGCTGAAAGCGGCCGCGAGCGCTTTCGGCGACAAAGTTATCACCCGTTTTCCGCCCTCCACCGCCGGCGACGATTTCGCCTTCTTCGGCCAGAGGGCCCCCGGCTGCTACGTCTGGCTGGGCAACGGCCCGGCCGTCAACGGTGCGTTGCATCACAACACGGGCTATGACTTCAACGACGACACCATCGCATCCGGCGTGGCATTCTGGACGACGCTGGTGGAGCAGGAATTGGAAGTGGAGTGAAACACCTTCTCCCTCCGCAGGGGAGTAGGCCGAGCGGAGCTCAGGTTGAGAGGGCCCTGCGCCATCAGGATTGCTCTTTGCGTTCGCTCAGTCCACTCGAGGCTACCGCCCATTAGGAAAAAGAATTGGCGCGTGCTGGACTGACTGCGGAACGGCTTGTTCAGGCCGGGGCCGAGATGGCTGACGAGATCGGGTTCGCGCACATCACCGGAGCGGCGCTGGCAAAGCACTTCAACGTCAAGCAGGCGAGCCTCTATTCGCACATAGAGAGCTTCGACGACTTGAAAAGCAGGATCGCGCGGCTGGCGCTGAGTGAAATTGCCCGTTCGGCCGAAGCGCTAGCCGGCCGAACGGGCAAGGCGGCGCTGGCTGCGCTTATATCGCGACTATGCACGTGAGCATCCCGGTCGTTTCGCTGCCGCGAGACACCCTCTGCCTTCGGATGAGGCGAGCGGAAGCGCAGGCCCGATGATCTCGCAGATGAGGCGGGCCGTCCTGCGCAGCTATTTCCGGATGTCGAGCAGGTTCACGCCGTCCGGCTGTTGGGCGGATTCTTCATGGCGTTCGTGACGCTGGAGCTGGCGGGCGGCTTCTCGCACAGCGCTCCGGATCCCGGAGCCTCATGGTCGCGAAGCCTCGATGCGCTAGATGCGGCGCTGCGAACCTGGCCGATTGCGGCGCCTTGATAACAATCAAGACGTTAGTATCCATTCACCGACAAACTTGCCGCCGGAGCATCCCTATCCGGCGGCGCTCGACGATTGCATGATGGTCTATTGCGATGTGCTGAGCCAATATAGGCCGGAGAATATCGTCATCGGAGGACTTTCGGTCGGTGGCAATCTTGCAGCTGCGATGACATTGCGAGCCCGTGATGAAGGCTTGTCGCTGCCAGCCGCGCTGGTTCTTCTCTCGCCGGAACTGGATCTGACGGAGTCGGGGGATAGCTTTCACGTCAATCGACTGGTGGATGTCGTGCTACCGGGGTCGCTGATGCCGAACAACCTGCTCTATGCGCAGGGAGCGGATCTCGCCCATCCCTATCTGTCACCGCTCTTCGGCGACTTTTCGAAGGGCTTCCCGCCGACTTTTCTGCAAAGTGGGACGCGAGACTTTCCTGTCCAACGCCGTACGCATGCATCGTTTCTTACGCCGCGCAGAAATTCATGCCGAACTCCATGTCTTCGAAGCCATGCCGCATGGCGGTTTTATGGGAGCGCCCGAGGATCGCGAGTTGAGCGAGGAAGTCACGCGTTTCGTCAGACAGCATCTGCGCCGAGGCGTGTGACAAGACAGTCCTCGATGATCTCCGCCTTCGGCTAAGCCGCAGCTATGACTGGCGTTTCGAGCACCTCGCCGGTCACGACATCGCCAATGCCGCGATCCGTCTGATGCGGCCCGATATTGCAAGCGAGCGTGGCGCCGAAGCAGGCCTTGAAAACGAGGTAAGGTGGTCGCCAGTCGACAATTTTTTCCATCGCCTTGCGGATGGAGCGGAAGGCTTGGGCGGTTTCTTCGAGTGGCGTTGTCGCAACCAGCCCGGAGACGGGCAGGGGCAACAGCATGTCGACTTGGCCGTTCGAAGCAACGGCCATGCCGCCGCCGGCGGCGATGACGGCATTGGCCGCAACCGTCATGTCCCTGATGTTGCCGCCAAATACCGTGAGATTGTGGCTGTCATGGGAGACCGTCGTGCAGAAGGCGCCGCGCCATTCGCCCCAGCCGGTTAGAAACCCGACACGCGGTCGACCATCTGCCTTGCCGTGGCGATGCGCGACGGCGATCAAGGTGGTCCCGTCCGGCGGCACCACAAATCCGTTCATCACATCAGCTTCAACCTCGCCCCATTGCGTGAAGCGTGGCTTGTCGATCGTTGCGAGGCGCACGCGATTGCCGATAGCCGGCACGCGGAAATCGTCTTCGCTGAGAGGCGCAAGCTTGACCGAATTCCGCAACGGCGTGGTATCGAGTTGGCCGACCGCGCCGATGACCTTGCCGGCCTCGGCAACGATCTTGCCGCTGGCAATCACCTGAATGCCTTTGAAAGTGTGGAGATCCTCAAAAAGCACGATGTCGGCGCGGCGGCCGGCGGCGATAAGGCCGAGATCGCGGCGACCGAGCCGCGTCGCGGCATTCAACGTCGCTGCCCTTAACGCCCATTCGGCCTTCAGCCCGTCGCGCACCAGGCGGCGGACAACGTCGTCTAGGCCGCCGTCGAAATGCAGTTCGTCGGGAAAGACGTCATCTGTGCAGAGCGTTACCGTCTGCGGCATGAAGCCGAGATTGTTGATGACCTCGACGAATTGCTTGAGCAGATGATCGTGCGAACCGCGCAGCTCGATCGTCATGCCTGCCGATAGTTTGGAGAGAAGATCGGCGCCGGAGGTGAGTTCGTGGTCGGACGAGACGCCGGCCGCCATGAACGCGTTGAGATCGGCGCCTTCCAGCCCGCGGGCATGGCCGCATAGTAGCTTGCCAGATTGCAGCCCGGCATTGACGATCGCGCTCGCCCGCGGATCGCCGTCGATGACGCCGCGCATCGTCATGACCTCGGCGACGCCGCCGATTTCGGGCCAAGCCAGCATGTCGGCCATCGCGGAAGCATCGAAATCGGCGCCCGGCAACTCTAGGCCGGGCGCCGAGGGCACGCAGGAAGGCGCGAGCGGGATGACACGAAGCGGCAGCGCTCGCGTCGCCTCGATCGCCCAGCGTATGCCGTCCAGACCATGCACATTGCCGAATTCATGCGGATCCCAGGCGACGGTCGTGACGCCGTGCGGCAACACGGCTTCGGTATAGGCCGCCGGCGTCACCATCGAGCTTTCGATGTGCATATGTGTATCGATGAGGCCAGGGGAGACAAAGGCGCCTCCGGCGTCGATCGTCTGAGCCGCATCCGCGCGACTGCCCGGCGCATGGACACTCGCAATCAGCGCACCGACGATGCCGATATCAGCTGCGCGGATCTTGCCGGTCACCATGTCGACCAGACGACCGCCCACAATCAGCAGGTCGAAAGGCGCGTCGCCGCGGGCAGCGGCGACCGCATGGGCGCGCAATTCGGGCAAATTGAGATCGGCGGGCTCGCTTAGGGAATGTTGGGTCATCGGCGTGCCTCGTTGATCATTGCCTCGAAAACAATGGCGCGCGCTTTTTCGGCGTCAATCTCGGCGGCAAAATGGGCGTTGAATTCGACATGGGAGGCGCGTGTCTCGACGACGGTGCGCCCGCGGGTGTGCTGCCCCTGCAGCTCGACATCGATTCGAGCGTGCTGGATTCGCGCTATTTCAGGCGCGATGAAGATGGCGGCGGCGGTCGGATCGTAGATTGCCATGGCGAGACGGCCGCGGCTGGTGGCGATGTTGACGTAGCCGCCGAGGAGATCGCCGAGCAGTTCAGCGTTTTTGCCACCAACCTGGCGCACGCGGTCGACATCGTCAGGCCGCGCCAGCACCTTTCGGCAGATATCGAGATCGACCATCCGCAGCGGTAGGCCGTGGGCCAGCACGATCGCAAGTGCTTCCGGATCGGCAAAGGCGTTGAATTCGGCCGACGCGGTATGATTGCCTGAGGTCACGCCGCCGCCCATCCAAGTCAGTTCGTCAATGCGCGTGGTGAGGTCGGGCCGGGCCAGCGCCAGCGCGGCGATATTGGTAAGCGGCCCGAGCGCCAGGATGCGCTTCCGCTCCGTGCCGTCCTCCAGCCAATCACAAAGGGCGGTGAAGGCGTCGCTTGCCGGCAGTTCACCCACGGGCGGCAGGCTCTTGCCCGTGGTCGATATGCCGCTTTGTCCAAGAATGTGCTGCGCCGTTTCCAGCTTGCAAAGCACCGGCAATTCGCGACCGGTATGGATGGGAAATTCCCAGTCGAAAGCGGCAGCGGCACTGGCTGCATTGGCGCGCACCTGAGTAAGCGGGGCATTGCCGCTCACCAGCGAAACGCCGTCGATCAAGAGGCTCGAATGCGCCACCACCAGAATGGCGGCGATATCGTCAAAGCCCATATCGGTATCGATCCAGATCCCCATGGCTTTACCTGTATTTCGCGAGCGATGCCGCGGCTGCGACTGGCAGGTCGAAGGCAAGCTGGCTGCCCATGGCGTGCACTGCCACAGCCGCGTCCACTTCGGCCTTGATTGGCCCAAGCGGCGTGTCCAGCAGGTATTCGCGGCTGTTGCCCGCAAAAGACGTGCCGCGCACGGTGCCCTGGAAAGGACCAGAACCCAGGGTCACTGTGTGTGGCCGCCAGGCCAGGCCCGCCGCAGACGATGGCGCCGGAGCGGAAGGGGTGACGGCGCCGCTCGCCGTCTTCAGCTTGCCGTTCTCCAGAGCGAAGACATTTTCGAAGCCGACGAAATCGGCAACGAAGGCCGAAATTGGTCGGTTGTAGATATCCTCCGGCGTGCCGATCTGTTCGATGCCGCCGTTGAGCATGACGATGATACGGTCGGCGAGGGCCAGAGCTTCAACCTGGTCATGGGTGACGAAGATCATCGTCACGCCGGTTTCCTTCTGGACTCGCTGCAATTCGGTGCGCATTTCCAGGCGCAGACGGGCGTCCAGATTGGATAGCGGCTCATCGAGCAACAATACCTTCGGCTCCATTACCATGGATCGCGCCAGCGCCACGCGCTGCTGCTGGCCACCGGACAATTCGGCGGGTTTGCGGCCGGAGAAGCTGGCGAGCCCCACCGATTTCAAGCCGGCACCGACGCGGGCGTCCAGCTCATTGCCGCGTATGCCCTTGAGGCGCAGGCCGAAGGCGACGTTTTCATAGACGGTCAGATGTGGAAACAGCGCGTAGGATTGGAAGACGAGGCCGACCGCGCGCCTGTTGGCCGAGACGCGGGTGATGTCGGCGCCGTCGAGGTTGATATTGCCGGAGGCTGGCGTGAGCAGCCCAGCAATCGCCCGCATCGTCGTCGTCTTGCCGCAGCCGGAGGGGCCGAGCAGGGCCACAAGTTCGCCTTTGCCGATCGACAGGTTGAGGTCCTTGACCGCGACCGTGTCGCCATAGGCGAGCGTCAGCCTGTCCAGCTTGAGGTAGGAGGGGTCAGACATAGCGGGAAAATCCTAGGAAGCGCTCGGCAAGAAAGACGATGCCGATAGAGAGGAAGGCGAGCAGCGCCGAAAGAGCGGCGACGGAAGGATCGTAAGTTGTTTCCATATAGCCGAGCATGTCGATCGGCAGCGTCTGCACGCCGGGCTTGGCCAGAAAAAGCGACACCGGCACCTGATTGAAACTGGTGACGAAGCCGAGGATGAAGGCGGCGAGCACGCCGCTGCGAATATTCGGCAGCACCACGCAGAAAAAGGCGCCGGGCCGCGACGAACCGAGGAGCACTGCCGCCTCTTCCATATCGGAGCGCAGGTTGTTGAGGCTGGCCGAGACAACACGCACGGCATAGGGCAGCACCAGCGCCGTATGCGCAAAGAACAGCGCCAGCGTTATGTCGAAGGAGAAGGGCACGACGAGGTAGCGCAGGATCGCCAAGCCGACGATGATGCCTGGCACGATGATCGGTATGGAGACCATCGTGCGGATCGTTTCGCCGCCCGGCAGCTTGTAGCGCGACAGCGCGTAGGCCGCCGGAACGCCGAGGATCAGCGCAAGCAATGTGCCGCCGATCGCCAGAAACATCGACATGGCGAAGCTGGCGCGAAAGCTGTCGACGGTGAAGACTTTCACCACCCAGCGCAGCGAAAGGCCCTCCGGCGGAAAGGCCAGCGTCTCTCCGCCGGACAAGGAGGCTGCGACGATGATGATAAACGGGCCGATCAGGAAGACCAGCAGCAGGAAAAGGACGAGCGGAGAAAATAGGCGGCGCATCATGTCCGGTTCCTCGCCGTGGCAAGACGTTTCAGCAGCAGATTGGCGCCGAAACTCATGACGATGAGGATGAAGGCGATGACACTTGCAGAAACATAGTCGTTGGAGACCGAGATTCGCTGATAGAGCAGCGTTTCAAGCATCAGCACCTTTGAGCCGCCGAGAATGGCCGGCGTGATATAGGCCGTCAGCGAGCCGGTGAAGACCAGCGTCCCACCGATCACCAAGCCTTCCCGTGTCAGCGGCAGCACCACTTTCCAGAATACCTGGAACCAGTTGGCGCCGAGGACTCGTGCCGCAGGAATGGCGTCCCTCGGCATGTTCTCGAGCGCGCTGATTAGCGACAGGATCATCAACGGCAGGAAGAGCTGAAGGAGCCCGATGAAGACGGCAGTTTCACTGAACAGCATGCGCAGCGGCTCGCTGCTCAAACCAAGGCCGTGAACCACCTTATTGACGATGCCGGTGCGGCCGAGGATGACGATCCAGGCATAGGTGCGCGCCACCGGCGAAATCATGAGCGGCAATATCACCAGGCCGACCATGCGGCCCTTTCCCTTCGGCGGCAGGTTGACGATGCTGAAAGCGGCCGCGTAGCCGATGACTGCCGAAACGGCGGTGACTTCGACGCCGAGTCTCAGCGTACGCAGGAAAACCGTCTGGTTCAGCGCCTCCGAGAAGAAGGCGGTATAGGCCGAAAGCGTCCAACCGCCGGGGGCGATATGAAAGCCCTCCGACAGCAGGAACAGCACCGGCGCAAGAAAGACCACCGCGACGAACACCGCTGCGGGCAGGGCAAGCGCTAGAGCTTCGGCCCTATTCTGGAACATCGAGGCTAACCTTCACGAAAAGGAAGTGGATAAAAGCGGCGGGGGCGATATCCCGACGCCTTACTGGCCGACCTTGTCATTCCATTCCTTGACCCAGCCATCTCGCTGGTCGAGGGCGATGGCGGATGGAATGAGCTTCAGGCTTTTTGCTATGTCTTCGCCGTAAGTCAGGTTGTTGGCGACATTCTCGGGCAGCTTCACTTCCTTGTTCGCGGGGCTGTCGACAAGCTTCATGGCGAGCGACGTCTGGACCTCGGTCGAGAGCCAGAAGTCCATGAACTGCATGGCGAGATCCTGGTTCTTCGAGCCCTTGGTGACGACCATGACGTTCATGCCGCCCGTCTGGCCTTCCTTCGGTGTCGCCCAGGCGACGGGCACATCGAGCTTGGTGAAGCCGGCCCAGGAGAAGCGGCCGATCGGGGCGGCCCAAATTTCTTCCTGCTGCATCAGTTGCACGAGCTGCGAGGATTTCTCATAGAAGGTAACGATATCGCCCTTGTGTTCGCCGATAGCACCGATTGGGGCGGCGAGGTCGGGTGTATTCTTTCCGAGAGCGAGGCCCAGCATGTAGAGCGCTGGCGGGCCTTGATTGGTGGTGACATTCGGCCAAGCGATGTGGCCGACGTATTCCGGCTTCAGGAGATCGGTCCAGGAATCGATCTTCATCTTGTCCGGACGATAGGCGATCGAAGTGGCATAGAAGGTGTAGCCGACACTCGTGCCGTCGCCATTCGGGTCCTTGGCGACGTTGTAGAGCTTGTTGAAGTTGCTGAGCTTCGAGGTGTCGATCTTGTCGATCAGGCCGGCGCGAGAGGCCTGCAGGGCGTCCGCCATGGAAATGACGGCCATATCGATGACCGGATTGGCCTTGTTTTCCTGCATCTTCGCCAAACGCTCGACACTATTGCCGGTTTCGACCACCAGCTTGCAGCCGCACTTGGCTTCGAAGGGATCGTAGACGAGCTTTTTGTAATCGTCTTGGGCGAAGGCATAGACGGAGATAGTGAGAGTCCGTTCCTCTGCTTGCGCGCCAAGCGACGAGAGAGCAAGCAAGGTGGCCGAAGCCAGAAGCAGTCGTTTCATGTCAGGAGTTCTCCGCTAAGAGGTTCGTTCTTGCCGGCCCGGGTGGGCCGGAGGATTGACGGATGACAAGCCGCATCGGTACCCGCGATTTCTCTGCGCTGACGAGCCGGCCGCCGGGCAGCGGCTCGTCCGCAGCCGCTTCATCCAGCTCCCCTTTTTCGGTCGGCCCGCCATTCTCGATGGCATTGACCAGCGCCGTGACGGCGATCTCGGCGATCGTCTCCATGTCCATGCGCATTGTGGTGAGCGCGGGAGTGACGACCGCCGACCAGATGAGATCGTCGAAACCGGTGACTGTGGCAATGTCCGGCACGGCAATGCCGGCCCGCTGCAATTCGGTGAGTGCGCGCAATGCATGCAGGTCGGAGAGCGCGGCAAAGGCGGTAAATCCTCGCTGCGCCTTATCCGCCAGTCCCAACAGGCAGCCCGGGCCGTTCTGCTCTTCCAGTTTTTCTATCCAGAGAACTTCGGTTTTTATGGTCGCGTCGAGGGCGGATTTGAACCCACCAATGCGATCGTTCTGCACATTCGAGGTGCTGCTTGCGCCGATCAGCAGGATCTTGCGATGTCCGAGATCGCGGAGATGTCTGCCGATCTCGCGGCCACCCTGCCAGTGGTCGGCGGAGACTGTATTGCCCGGCGTTGAGGGCGTATCGATGACAGCCACCGGGCAGCCGGCGTCGGCGATGCGCGTGCCGCGTCGCGGCACGATCACGATGCCGTCGACACCACGCTCCACCAGCCGGTTTATCGCTTCGGTCTGCATGCCGACATCACCGCGGGAATCGGCGATCAGTATGCCGTAGCCGGCGACGGAGGCGGAATATTCGACCGCTTGAGCGATCTGCGGAAAGAGCGGATTGGAAATATCGGGCAGAACCAGGCCGAGTACGCCGCTCCGCCCGGTCCTTAACGCGCGGCCCGCCTGGCTCGGCACATAGCCGAGCGCGGCAGCTGTGGCGCGGATTCGTTCCACCAGCTCTGCCGAAACACGTCCCTTGCCGGAAAGGGCATTGGACACCGTGGCGACGGAGACGCCGAGCGAGGCTGCAATCCTGCTGAGATTGGGTCCGGTGCGCGTGGATGCCATCTGGTCGTTGCACCAATTGATAAAAAACTGATTAATCGTTTAATCAAGGCCTACAAGAATTGTCGGTGTTTGTCGAATCGAAATTGATATAGGTGCAATCATTGCTGGCCACAGCGAATGGTAGCAAACTGCAGCGAAGAGGAAAACAAGGGGAGGACCCGCAATCTCAGTCACGCGTCCCCGTTCGACAGCTTAAGCAACGAGCGCGTCGAGGATGCGGATCCAGGAGCGGATGCCCTTGTGATAGGATCTCAGCTCGTATTTCTCGTTCGGCGAATGGATACGGTCATCAGCGAGGCCAAAGCCGACGAGCAGGGATTCCATGCCGAGCATCTTTTGGAAGTCGCCGACGATCGGGATCGATCCGCCCATGCCGATAACGATAGCCGGCTTCTGCCACTCGTTGGAAAGGGCATTCTTCGCCTTGGTCAGCACCGGCGAGTCGTAGGACAACTGGATCGCGGGCGAGGCGCCATGCGCATGGAATTCTACTGAGCAGTCGGCGGGAACCTTCGAGCGGACATAAGCGCGGAAGCTCTCGCGGATTGCAGTCGGGTTCTGCTGCCCGACGAGGCGGAACGATACCTTCGCCGACGCCTTGGCAGCGATCACGGTCTTGAAGCCGGCGCCCGTATAGCCGCCAGTGATGCCGTTGACCTCGGCCGTCGGCCGCGCCCAGATGAGCTCCATGACCGAACGGCCCTTTTCGCCCGACGGAATGGAGAGGCCCACTTCGCCGAGGAATTTCTCCGTCGTCATGCCGAGCGATTCCCATGAGGCCTTGATGTTGCTTGGCGTTTCCTCGACGCCATCATAGAAGCCGTCGAGCGTAATGCGGCCGGTCTCGTCATGCAGGCCGGCGAGAATGTCGGTGAGGATATGGATCGGGTTGGCGGCGGCGCCGCCGAACATGCCGGAATGCAGGTCGCGGTCGGCGGCATCGATCGTGACTTCTTCACCAACGAGGCCGCGCAAGCCGGCCGAAATCGCCGGCGTATCGCCGTCCCACATGCCGGTGTCGCAGACCAATGCAAAGTCCGCCTTTAGCTCGGCGGCATTGGCTTCGAGGAAAGGCTTCAGCGACGGTGAGCCGGATTCCTCTTCGCCTTCGAACAGGATGGTGATGCGGACCGGAAGCGCACCCTTGATTTCCTTATAGGCGCGAACGGCTTCGACGAAGGTCATCAACTGGCCTTTGTCGTCGGAGGTACCGCGGCCGGTCAGGATCTTGCGGCCGTTGCCCATGTCCTTGATGGCAGGCGCGAAAGGATCGCTCTCCCAAAGCTCGAGCGGATCGACCGGCTGCACGTCGTAGTGGCCATAGAAAAGAACATGCGGCGCATCGGCGCTTGCCGCGTCGTGATGGGCTACGACCATCGGATGGCCGGGCGTGTCGCGCACCGAGGCCTTGAAGTCGAGCGAGCTCAGATAGGCGACCAGCCATTCCGCCGCCCTACGGCACTCCGCCTTGAAGGCTGGATCGGTCGATATGGATTTGATGCGCAGCAGTTCGAAAAGGTTATCGAGGCTGGATGGAAGGTTCTGATCGGCGCGGTCGAGAACGGGCGATACATCGGTCATATCCGACTCCTTACATAGAAATTGGCCGGACGATAGACCAAAGCAGATCCGGTTTCGAGGCAGGAAAATTGAAAATTTCCGGATGCGGACCAATCAGACAAGACACGGTACGCTAGAGATGCTTGGCATTTTCCAGGATGCGCCGGACATATTCAAGCAGCAACTCGCGCTCGAAGGTGCGGAAGCCTCTGAACAGCTCCCGGTCTGCCGCCATCGCCGCTTCGACGGCTTCAGTCTGCATGGCGGAGGCCCTGCCGGTCAGGAAGATCAGTTGCGCGCGTTTGTCGGATGGATGCGGACGGCGTTCCACCAGCCCATCGCGCTCCATGCGCGACAAGGTATTGGCCATCGTCGCCTGTTCGATGTCAACGCGCTCCAGCAATTGCTTCTGCGTCAGCCCATCTTCGGACCACAATTCGAGCAATATCGGGAACTGGCCGGGCGAAAAACCAAGCCCCGCCGCCCGTTGTTGCAACGAGCGGGCAAACCCCTTCGCCATTTGATTGGCAAGGTAAGCCGCAGAGTCCATCCGGTTAAATCCCATGATTGTAAGTATGCCCGTATTTTGGAGTAAGACAATCAGCAAATCTTGGGTGGACCCGTCCGAGGACGGCTAAATTCTGGTGGTATTCGGTGCGTTGTTTTGCTAGCTATGTGAATGAATTCTAATAGAAAAGCCGCCATGGCCTGGAGGGGGGACCATGACGGCTTTGAAGGGGGGACAAAGGCCCGGAGAGGGGGATAGGCCTTTGTCCAAGTCTGACATGGCGGGGGACAGGCCGGTTGCCAGACCCTCGGCGTAATCAATCGCCGGTGACTAAAACATGATACTCCGAATATGGTTTTTCAAGGGAATCGGCAGATTAGATTGATTAAAAAATAGTAACGTTTCGGTGAGAGATTTTGGCCGTTTTCGCACATCGCCTAGTGGAACTTTATATGGACGTTGGAGATGCACCACGCTATCCATGTTGCCATGAAAAATGGTGATCATCTCTTCCTCGTCGACGGCTCCGGTTTCATTTTCCGGGCCTTCCATGCCCTGCCGCCGCTGACGCGCAAATCCGATGGATTGCCCGTCGGCGCCGTCTCCGGTTTCTGCAACATGCTGTGGAAGTTGCTGACTTCGGCGCGCGATACTTCGGTCGGCGACACGCCGACGCATTTCGCCGTCATCTTTGACTATTCCTCGAAGACTTTCCGCAAGGACATCTACAACGCCTACAAGGCCAACCGGAGCGCACCGCCGGAAGAGCTGATCCCGCAATTCGGGCTCATCCGCGAGGCGACGCGCGCCTTCAACCTGCCTTGCATCGAGACGGACGGCTTTGAGGCAGACGACATCATCGCCACCTATGCTCGTCAGGCGGAGGCAAACGGCGCCGATGTCACCATCATCTCCTCCGACAAGGATCTGATGCAGCTCGTCACCCCCATGGTCCACATGTATGACAGCATGAAGGACAAGCAGATCGGTATACCCGATGTCATCGAGAAATGGGGCGTGCCACCGGAAAAGATGATCGATCTGCAGGCCATGACCGGCGATTCGATTGACAACGTGCCCGGCATTCCCGGCATCGGCCCGAAGACGGCGGCGCAGTTGTTGGAAGAGTTTGGCGATCTTGACACGCTGCTTGCCCGTGCCGGCGAAATCAAGCAGCAGAAGCGCCGCGAAAATATCGTCGCCAATGCCGAGCTGGCCCGAATTTCCAGGCAGTTGGTGACGCTGAGGACCGATGTGCCGTTGGAGCTGTCGCTCGACGCCCTAGTGCTCGAACCGCAGAATGGCCCGAAACTGATCGGCTTCCTGAAGGCGATGGAATTCACCTCGCTGACGCGCCGTGTCGCCGATGCCTGCAATTGTGACGCGGCGGCGATCGAAGCATCCGAGGTCAAGGTCGAGTGGGGCGATACCGCCCATGGTCCCGATCTCGATGTCGCTGAAAATGTCGATCTCGTTGCAGGCGGCCGGGTCGTGGCCGAGGGCGCCTCCGTGCCCGCACCCGTGGTCAAGTCGCGCATGGCGTCTGAAAGTGCCGCGGAGCCGGCCGAACTTGCCAAGGAACGGGCGGCAAGCTTCGCCACCGCACCCATCGATCACTCGACCTATGTAACTATTCGTGATCTGGCCGTCCTTGACCAGTGGATTGCTGACGCGCGCGAGACCGGCATCGTCGCCTTCGATACGGAGACGACGTCGCTCGACGCGATGCAGGCAGAAATCGTCGGCTTTTCGTTCGCCATCGCCGATAATCGAAAAGATCCTTCGGGTGCGGTCATTCGAGCCGCCTATGTGCCACTCGGTCACAAAAACGGCGTCGGCGATCTGCTCGGCGGCGGGCTGGCGGATAATCAGATACCGCTGCGCGATGCCTTGCCGCGGCTGAAGGATCTGCTGGAAGACATTTCCATCCTCAAGATCGCGCAGAACCTGAAATACGACTATCTGCTGATGAAGCGCTATGGCATCGAGCTAAAAGCCTTCGACGATACCATGCTGCTTTCCTACGTGCTGGATGGCGGCGCCAACGGCACGCACGGCATGGACAGCCTGTCGGAGCGCTGGCTCGGCCATAAGCCCATCGCTTACAAGGATGTCGCCGGCAGCGGCAAATCGAACGTCACTTTCGATCTCGTCGATATCGACCGGGCCACGGCCTATGCCGCTGAAGATGCGGATGTGACGCTGCGGCTCTGGCTGGTGCTGAAGCCGCGGCTGGCAGCGGAAAAGCTCACCAGCGTTTATGAGCGCCTGGAACGGCCGCTGGTGCCGGTTCTCGCTCACATGGAAGAACGCGGCATCACGATCGACCGGCAGATCCTGTCGCGCCTCTCCGGCGAGCTGGCGCAGGGTGCCGCTGCCCTGGAGGACGAGATTTACAGGCTGGCCGGCGAACGCTTCAACATCGGCTCGCCGAAACAACTCGGCGATATTCTCTTCGGAAAGATGGGCCTTGCCGGCGGCAATAAAACCAAGACTGGGCAATGGTCGACTTCCGCGCAAGTGCTGGAAGATCTGGCCGCCGCCGGCCTCGAGCTGCCGCGCAAGATCGTCGATTGGCGCCAGCTAACCAAGCTGAAATCCACTTATACCGACGCCTTGCCGGGCTACGTCCACCCCGAAACCAAGCGCGTCCACACCTCCTATTCGCTGGCTTCGACCACGACCGGACGCCTATCCTCCTCCGAGCCGAACCTGCAAAACATTCCGGTTCGCACGGCCGAAGGCCGCAAGATCCGCACGGCTTTCATCTCGACGCCGGGCCACAAGCTGATCTCGGCCGACTATAGCCAGATCGAACTACGCGTGCTGGCGCATGTCGCCAACATTCCGCAGCTTGAGCAGGCCTTCGCCGACGGCGTCGACATTCACGCCATGACGGCCTCGGAAATGTTCAGCGTGCCGATCGAAGGCATGCCGAGTGAAGTTCGCCGTCGCGCCAAGGCGATCAATTTCGGCATTATCTACGGCATTTCGGCCTTTGGTCTTGCCAACCAGCTTTCGATTGAGCGCTCGGAGGCGGGTGACTATATCAAGCGGTATTTCGAGCGCTTCCCCGGCATTCGCGACTATATGGAAAGCACCAAGGCGGCAGCGCGCGATAAGGGTTATGTCGAGACCATCTTCGGCCGCCGCGTCCATTTTCCGGAAATCCGCTCCTCCAATCCGTCCGTGCGCGCCTTTAATGAACGCGCCTCGATCAATGCTCCGATCCAGGGTTCGGCGGCCGACGTCATCCGCCGCGCCATGATCAAGATGGAGCCGGCGCTTGTAGCGGCTGGCCTCGCCGATCGCGTGCGCATGCTCTTGCAGGTGCACGACGAATTGATCTTCGAAGTCGAAGACGCCGATGTTGAGCGCTCTACGCCGATCATCGTCTCGGTAATGGAAAATGCCGCCATGCCGGCGGTCAATATGTCCGTGCCGCTGAAGGTGGACGCTCGCGCCGCCAACAATTGGGACGAGGCGCACTGAAACAGTATAGGGCGCCGCAGAGAGACCAGTCCTATGGTGAGGTGCGGAGGCCTGAAAGGCCGGAGCCTCGAACCTCGGGTGGCGGTAACCGACCACCTCGTGCATCGAGGCATTGACGTTTGTCCGCCAAGGCACCTGGGCATGAGGCGGCGACAGAGCGGATTGCCATGCATAGTTAGGTGCGGTCAGGATGTTCCGGGTGGAACACCGGACGCTTACCTCCGGATCAGCGCTTCCAGCACGGAAATAATCGCCCGCTCGGCGTCTTCAAGTGTGCCGCTATTGTCGATATTGGCGACGTCGTAACTGCCGTTGACGGAAAGTGAGCTGCGTTCCAGCCGCTTCAGCACATCTTCGCGGCTTTCGCGACCGCGGGCCATCAGCCGTTCTGCCAATACCTCGCGCCGCGCCGTGATGTTGATGACCTTCAGCCGCGGAAATGCGGTCTGGAAGTGATGCAACGCCGAGCGGGAGCCATTGGCAATGACCAGAGTGCCACGCTTAAGCTCACCGGCGACGTCAGCCGGAATGCCGTATTTCAGCCCATGTGCCTCCCAGGAGACCGCAAAGGCATCGGCGTGCTGCATGGCGTCGAAATCGGCGTCCGAAACGCTCATGTGATCTTCGTTGCCGGCATCGCCCTCACGGGTGATGATGCGGCGGACGAAATGAACATCGGCCCGGCCTGCGAAATGCCGGGCTGCGAGATTCATCAGCGTATCCTTGCCGGCACCGCTGGGGCCTACCACGACGGCCAGGGTGCCGGCCGTGTCGGCTGCCAGATTCTTAGCCGGCTCGATTTTGGTGTCGAGTGTCATGCCACTCGCCGCCCTTCCCGCCAGACTGAGCGCGTCACCGGCACGCCCTGATCGCGACGGACGCGCACGAGATCCGCGCGCAGACCTTCGGCAATGCGGCCGCGGTCGTTCAGGCTGACGGTCCTCGCAGGCGTGGCCGTCACCATGGCGATGGCCCGCGGCAGCGAAATGCCCTCGACCTCGTCGGCAAGGATGAAGGGGGCATGCAGCAGGCTGAGCGGTACATAGTCCGAAGACAGCACGTCGAGCACGCCGAGGTCGGCGAGATCGCGGGCAGCGATATTGCCGGAATGTGACTTGCCGCGTACGATGTTCGGCGCGCCCATCAGCACGCTCATGCCGGCGCCATGCGAAGCTTTAGCGGCGTCGATGCTAGTCGGGAATTCCGCCAGCCGGACGCCGTAGGCAACAGCCTCGTCGACATGGGCGAGCGTGGCGTCGTCATGGCTGGCGATGGTGATGCCACGTTCAGTGCAGACCTTCGAAATCGCGTCGCGGTGCGGCGTCGCGTATTTGGCCGATTCTTCCTGGCGCTTAGCTACGAAACGGGCGAAGGCCTCGTCGCTCAGGCCGCGCTTCTTCTGATAGTAGAAGATGTACTGATCCATGGTCTGGAACTGGCGCTGGCCCGGCGCATGGTCCATCAGCGAAACCAGGCGGACGTAAGGATCTTTCTCGAAGTCCTGGAAATGATCGAGCACGTTGTCGGAGGACACTTCGCAGCGCAGGTGGATCAGGTGATCGGCGCGCAGACGGTCCTCGCGTTGTGCTGCCTGGATGGCGTCGGCCATGTCGCGCATTTCGCCTTTTTCGAAGCCGCCGTCTTCATCCGAACCCATGCGCAGGCAGTCGAACACGGTGGTGATACCCGAAGTGACGATCTGGGCGTCATGCGCTTGGATAGCCGCCGTCTTGTTCCAGCGTACGCCAGGACGTGGCGAATAGTGCGCCTCCAGATGGTCCGTATGCAGCTCGACAAGGCCGGGAATCAGATAGTCGCCTTCGAAATCCTCGCCGATATCGGATTTGCCCTCGGAAAATTCGGCAATCCGCCCGTCGCGGATCAGTACCGACCCCTGAAGAACCTTGTCTTCGAGGACGATGCGGGCGTTGGAGAGGACGGTTTCTTTGGTCATGTCATGTCTTTCAGCTTTGGGCGCCGGCAAGCGGCAGCCAGGAACGGACGGTAAAGGGCGCACCACGCTCTTCTTCGACGAAAACGGCAAGGCCCGAAATGGTGAGCGGTTTGCCGATATGGTCGGAGAAGCGGTCGCGCAGCAGGTCATGGATGCCGGCTTGTCGCTCTGACGTGACCCTGCCTGTCAATGTCATATGGAAGCGGAATTCGTCCAGCACATAAGGATAGCCCCAGCGCAACAGATTGGCACGTTGCGGTTCGGTCAACCCTTCCGGCTTGCGCCGTGCAATATCATGATCGGAAAGGGCGGCGCGAAATGGCTCGAAGGTCTTGACCACCTGCGCGGCGAAGTCCTGCAGCGGCTGATAGACCATCGCCGGAACGAGCGCGAAAAAGTGACCGAGCTGGCCGAGCACGAGCTCAGGAATGGCAAAGGCCGGCGTGCGCACGGCAAAATCGGTGGCCACGTCCACAAGATCGCGCTCGGTGACCGACGTTGCTAGCTCGAAGGGCGCCTTCAGCGTGGCGTGAAATCCGTAGCGGCTCGGCTCGGCAATGATCTCGGCGTGGTCCTCCGGCACGAAGCCGATGGCCTTATCGGAAAAAATCTCGCCTGAAAAAGCGTCACGGCCAAGCCAGCGGGCGGCAAGCGCCGTCAAAGGATCGGCTTTCGGCGGAGTAAAATAGAGAGCGTAGCGCAAGGCTATATTCCTTGGAAAAATCGGCTGCGCGAAACATTGTTCGGTGATTTGGCGGCAAACCGCAAGTGAAGCCAGACGGGGGCGAATCGAATCCGGCTAAGGCCGGCGCGACCGATCCTGTCGTGCCCGCGCCTGCGCTAACGGATTCCCGTGACAAAATGATGATAGAACGCGGCTTTCAGTAGCCTTTTTTCACCCGGTGTGCGTCCCCATCAAGCGCCTGCGCAGTGCATTGGACGCCATGTCGAACAGGAAGACGACGATCAAGATCAGCAGCACCATATAGGCGACGTTTTCCCAATTGGCGTTGGTACGCATGGCTTCCCAGAGCTTCAGGCCGATGCCGCCGGCACCGACCGCGCCGATAATTGTGGCGCCGCGTACATTCGATTCCCATTGGTAGAGCGTCTGGCTGACGATGACGGGAACGATCTGCGGCATGATGCCATAGCGATGAACGAGGACCGTCGAGGAGCCGGTGGACTTGACGCCTTCGCGCGGCTTGTTGTCGATATTCTCCAGCCCTTCGGAGTAGAGTTTGCCGAGCGTGCCGGTCTCCGTCAGGAAGATCGCGCCGCTGCCGGCGAGCGGGCCGGGGCCGAAGGCGCGGGTCAGGAACAGCGCCCAGATCAGCATGTCGACCGAACGCAGGAAGTCGAAGAAGCGCTTCAATATCTGGTTGAGCACCCGGTTCGGCGTAATGTTGCGCGCCGCCATGAAGGCCAACGGAAAGGCTGCAAGCGAACCTAGCAGCGTACCGAGGAAGGCCATGACGATGGTCTGGAACAGCTTCGTGATGACATCGCCGTGCTGCCAGGCGGTGTTGTTCCAGAAATTGTCGAAAGCGAGCGACAGGTTGGATTCATTCGCCTTCAGCCGCGGGCCTGCAACGATCAGGCCGATGACTTCGCTCGCCGGTTTGTCGAAGAAGGGCGATTGCGTATCGAAGATGAAGTTGGCCCAGCCGAGGAAGCGCTTGCGGATCTTCACGCGGTCCGTGGAAATGCTGACGTCGCCGGCAAAGCCCATATTGGCGAGGATGTTGTCGTCATAGACGGTAACCCAGGACGGTACCGGCTCTGAGCCGAGAACCTTCGGCGAATCGCCCGTGATATCGATCGGAACGGTGACGCCATGTGCCGTCAGGATCGCCTGCGTCTTCGTAATCGTCACCGTGCGGCTGGTGCTGCTGACGGAGACCGTCAGGCTGCCGTCAGGATTGTTGGTGACCCAATCCGGATGCGGATCGTCGCCAAGCGGCGAATAACGGGGATATTTGACGCTGATCTTGTCAGCGGAAATGCGGAATTCCGGCTGCACGTCGTAGCTGATCCATTCGCTCAAATAGATGCCCACGCGCTCCCAATGGGCTTCCGCGATGACCCTCGGCAGGTCGAAGAACCAGACGGCGTAGATACCGTAGAGGATCACGCCGATGAAGATCAGCAACGCGCCGAAACGCTGGTGGAACGATCGGTGCAAGATTTCCGGGTAGCGTGCTTCGATTTCTTGCATGCGGCTTGCGTCGATGACGGACATGGCCCACCTCAATGTTGCAGAAGGAAGGCATGTTCGCCGACGAGGCGGCGACGGAGCCATGCGGAAAATTGGTCGACGGCGATGACCGTCACGAAGAGCAGCAGCACGAGGGCTACTGTCTTGGCGCCAAAGCCGCGCGAGATCGAGAGCTTCAGTTCTTCGCCGATACCGCCGCCGCCGACGGCGCCGATTATGGTCGAGGCGCGGACATTGATTTCCAAGCGCAGCAGCGTATAGGACATGAAGTTCGGCAGCACTTGCGGCAGGGCAGCGAAGCGAACGCGCTCTGTCCAGCTTGCGCCGACTGCCTTCATGCCTTCGTCGGGCTTCATGTCGATATTCTCGACCACCTCATAGAAGAGCTTGCCGAGCGCGCCGATCGTGTGCAGGCCGACGGCGATGATGGCAGCGATCGGGCCGATCGACAGGATCGCCGAAAACAGGCCGGCGATGACGATCTCGGGGAAGGCGCGCAGCAGTTCCATGAAGCGTTTCGTCACAAGGCGCAGCGGGTGCGACGGCGACATGTTCCGTGCGGCAAAGAAGCTGAGGGGCAGTGCGAAGACGAAACCGATGAAGGTGGAGACCAGCGCCACATTGATCGTTATGAGCATCAGCTCGAAATATTCGGGGATGTAGAAATCGCCCCAGACATAGACGCGGCCGTTCGGAAAGTTGAATTCCTCACCACCGACGCCGCCTGCGCCGTTGGGGCTCGGCAGGTCGAATAGCGCGCGATAGACGTCGGCCCAATCCTTGGGTATGAGCCAGCTCAGGAAATCGAAAAGATGCGGCAGACGGTCGAAGAAATGACCGGCATTACTTTGGTCGGCAAAACGTACGGAGCTCACGAAGGCGAAGATCAGTATCGCTAGGCCGATGACGGTGTAGAGACGGCGGCGGGCCACCATCCTGCTCCATGCGTCGCCGATATCCTTGGCGCTCTGGGGCGCGCTTTGCATCTGTGGCTGAGTATCGGCAATCGTCATGAAAGTCCTGTCCTTGTGATAGGAAAAGGGGCGGCCGGCGCCGGCCGCCCCTTCTGTCTGGATAGGCATCAGCCGCCGATGGCAGCCCTACGAACGTCGATAATGGCGTTGTAGAAATCCGGGGAAACCTTGACGTAGCCCTTGAAGTCGCCGCCTTCGATTGCCGAGAAGCACTTGGCGTCGGTGGTCGGGAGCTTCAGGAAGAAGTCGGTCAGCTTGGCCTGCCATTCGGTGCCGAGCGCGTTGCGAACGACGAGCGGGCCGTTCGGGATCAGCGGCGAGCGCCAGACTTCGACGAGCTTGTTCGGGTCAACGGCGCCCTTGTCGACTTCCTTGCGGAAGGTACCGGAGGTGAAGCCGTCCTTGAAATCGCCGAGGCCCGAAGAGTCGTCAACAGCAACGTCGACCTTGCCGTCATAGGCGGCGAGCAGGTTGTTCTCGTGACCGCCGTTGAACTGGGTCGAAGCGAAGAACTTGTCGTTCGGCATGCCGGTGGTCTTCGGGATCTGCGTCAGCGGAACGAGGTAGCCAGACGTGGAGTCCGGATCGGCGTAGCCGAGCTTCTTGCCCTTGGCGTCGTTGATCGTCTTGATGCCGGAGGACTTCAGAGCAAGACCGATCGAGTAGTAGCCGGTTGAGCCATCCGTCTGCTGTGTGGTCAGGATCGGGGTAACGGCCTTCGGGTCCTTGATGACGGTGCCGGCGTAACCGGAAGCGCCGAGTTCGGCGAAGTCGAGCGTGCCGCCGAGCAGGCCCTGGATAACGCCGTCATAGTCGGCAGCCGGGAAAAGCGAAACCTTTTCGAAACCGAAGGCTTCCTTCAGGTGGTCGGCGAGGCAAGCATAGTTGCGCAGGCGGTCAGCTTCGTTTTCGCCACCGAGAATACCAACGCGGAATTCTTTGATGTCCTGAGCGGCAGCGCCACCAGCGAGCGCGAGAAGCGCTGCGGCTGCGAGAAGGGTCTTCTTCAACATGGGTTCGTCTCCTGATTAGCCGGTGTCCCCGGATGTCTTCGGTCTAAAAGAAATACGCCCTTAACGCGGGCCTTCGATCGCGGCCGGCTCCCTCAGAGACCGGCCAGTGCCAGCGGTTGCGGGCCGGCAGATGGGCTTGCCGCGCCTTGCGCGGACGGATCGGAAAGATTGATAGCGGTCGACGTCATCGTCTCGTCGATGCCGGCACCGTCCTTGTCGGTGCCGTAGATTTCCTTGACGGCCTCGGCCGTCAGCTCCGCGGGCTTGCCGTCGAAGACAACGCGGCCGGCCGCCATACCGACGATGCGTTCGCAATAGTTGCGCGCCGTATCGAGTGTGTGCAGGTTGGTGATGACGGTGATGCCCTCGCGCTCGTTGATGTCGCGAAGCGCATCCATGACGATCTTCGCGTTCAACGGATCGAGCGAGGCGATCGGCTCATCGGCGAGCATCATTTTCGGCTGCTGCATAAGGGCGCGGGCGATGGCAACGCGCTGCTGCTGGCCCCCCGATAGCGTGCCGGCCATCTGCAAGGCGGTCTGCTCGATGCCGAGGCGTTCAAGCGCTGCGATGGCTTCGATGCGCTCTTCGCGGCTGAAAATGGCAAGCAGGCTCAGCATGGTGGAGCGCTGATTCAAGCGGCCGAGCATGACGTTGGTGAGCACGTCGAGGCGAGGAACCAGGTTGAACTGCTGAAAGATCATGGCGCAATCGCGCTGCCAGCTACGCAATGCCCGGCCGCGCAATTTGGAAACTTCGGTGCCGGCAAAGTGGATCGAGCCGGAGCTCGGATCAGCGAGCCGGTTGATCATTCGCAGTAGCGTGGATTTGCCGGCGCCCGAACGGCCGATGACGCCGACCATCTGTCCTTGTGGAATGTCCAGCGTCACGGAATCGACGGCGAGCTTGTTTCCGAATCGGCGCGAGACATTCTTCAGCTCGAACATGAGGTCTTCCCTTTCACGGCTGGCTGGTTCCACTGCAAACATTGAGATCGGCGCCGCGGGACCATCTGGACAGGCGCATGATCCTTCGCTTCGAAGAGGCCTTCGAGGCGGTCATGCGCTGAGCATAGGCAACGCATTAGCCCCGGTTCATGAAGCTCCGATGTCAGATTTATGTAACTGCTGTTACAATCCACCGTCATTTGGGCCTTTCGCAACGGCAACGAAGAAGCCCGAAAATCGCGAAGGATTTTCGGGCTTCGAGGCAGATTTGAGCGATGATTGCGCCTGTTGCGCGGAGGCGTCACGCGCCGTAGCGGACCAAGAAATCCTCCGCGGAAAGGGCGCGGAAGTCGTCAAGTGCAGTACGCAGCGTGGCATGATCCCAATTCCACCAGGCAAGCTTGTCCATGCGCGCGCCGACTGATTCGGTGAAGCGCTGGCGGATGAGCTTGGCCGGCACGCCGCCGACGATCGTATAGGGGGCGACGTCCTTGGAGACGACCGCGCCGGCTCCGATGACTGCGCCGTTGCCAACGATGACGCCTGGAAGGATGGTGGCGCCGTGGCCGATCCAGACATCGTTGCCGATGGTCACGCGGTGGTCGCGCCGCCAGGTGAAGAAATCCTTCTCCATATCGGCATCCGGCCAATAGTCCGCTGCGCGATAGGTGAAGTGATGCAGCGTCGCCCGCCAGGTCGGATGATTTGTGGCGTTAATCCGCACCGCCGCGGCAATGTTGACGAACTTGCCGATCGTCGTGCACCAGGCGGCGCCGTCCTGCATGATATAGGAATAGTCGCCGATCTCGGTTTCATCGATGCGGCAGCGGTCAGCGACTTCGGTATAGCGGCCGAGCGTCGAGTTCTTGACGGTGGCGGTCGGGCTGATGAAGGGCGTTTCGCCCAATTGGCGGTTCATGCGGCTGACTTTCTGGGTGAGAATTGCGAGACATCGAGAATGCGGCTGCCGACAGCCTCGCGTACTTCCTCGTCATGGAAGATGCCGAGCAGCGCGACGCCCGCCTTTTTCTTGCGTTCGATCATGTCGACCACGACGGCGCGGTTCTTGGCGTCGAGAGAGGCGGTCGGCTCGTCGAGCAGCAGAATGGCGTGATCGGTTATGAAGCCGCGGGCGATGTTGACGCGCTGCTGCTCACCGCCGGAGAAAGTGGCGGGCGGCAATTGCCAGAGCTCTTCCGGCAGGTTGAGTTGCGTCAGCAAGCTGGCCGCCTTTTCTCGGGCGCTATCGGCACTTTCGCCGCGCGCCAACAGCGGTTCGGCAACGACATCGATGGCCGCAACGCGCGGCACGGTTCGCAGGAACTGGCTGACATAACCCATTGTATAGCGGCGAACTTCCAGCACGGTGCGCGGATCGGCGGCGGCGAGATCGACGATCCTGTCCTTGTGCACCACGAGGATCTGGCCGCTGTCTACGGCATAATTGCCGTAGATCATCTTCAGGAGCGAGCTCTTGCCGATGCCCGAAGGGCCGCCGAGTACGACGCATTCGCCCGAGGCAACGGAGAAGGAGACATCGGCGACGACCGGCAGGCGGATGCCGTCGCGCAGGTGCATGGTGAAGCTTTTGAAGACTTCGGAAACGACGAGGGGAGTTGCCATGGCCTTAAACCTGCAGGATCGAGGAGACGAGCAGTTGCGTATAGGGCTCGCGTGGATCGTCGAGCACGCGGTCCGTGAGACCGTGTTCGATCACCACGCCGTCCTTCATCACCATCATGCGGTGTGACAGCAGGCGGGCGACGGCGAGGTCGTGCGTGACGATGATCGCCGACAGGCCGAGATCGTTGACGAGGCCGCGCACGAGATCGAGCAGGCGGGCCTGAACGGAAACGTCGAGGCCGCCGGTTGGCTCATCCATGAATACTAGGCGCGGGCCGGTCACCAGATTGCGGGCGATCTGCAGGCGCTGGCGCATGCCGCCGGAGAAGGCGCGCGGCTGATCGTCGATGCGGTCGGCGTCGATTTCGACGCGTTCCAGCCAGTCTACCGCCGTGGCGCGGATATTGCCGTAGTGCCGGTTGCCGATCGCCATCAGCCGCTCGCCGACATTGGCGCCGGCCGAGACCGTCATGCGCAGGCCGTCGGCCGGGTTCTGATGGACGAAGCCCCAGTCGGTGCGCATCAGGAAGCGGCGCTCGGCCTCGTTCATGCGGAAGAGCTCGCGATAGGTCTCGTCGCGCATATGATATTCGACGCTGCCGGTGGTCGGCAGCAGCCGGGTCGAGATGCAGTTGAGCAGCGTCGTCTTGCCTGAACCGGATTCGCCGACGATCGCCAGCACTTCACCGGGCCAAAGGTCGAAGGACACGTTTCGGCATCCGATGCGGCTGCCGTAGAATTTCGAGATATCCTTGACCTTGAGGAGTGGCGTGGCACTCATTCGGCGGCCTCCTTGTTGGGTGCCAACATTGTACCCATATGGCCATGGGCGCGACGGTCCTCGCAGAAATCGGTGTCGGAGCAGACAAACATCCGGCCACCCTTATCATCGAGGATCACTTCGTCCAGATAGACCTGCTCGGCACCGCAAAGCGCGCAGGGCTTGTCGAAGCGCTGCACTTCGAAGGGATGATCCTCGAAATCGAGGCTGACGACCTCGGTGTAAGGCGGCACGGCATAAATACGCTTCTCGCGGCCGGCGCCGAAAAGCTGCAGCGCATCCGACATGTGCATTTTCGGATTGTCGAATTTCGGCGTCGGCGACGGGTCCATCACGTAGCGGCCGGAGACCTTGACCGGATACGCGTAGGTGGTGGCGATGCGGCCGTTGCGGGCGATATCCTCGTAAAGCTTCACATGCATGAGACCGTATTCCTCGAGCGCATGCATCTTCCGGGTCTCGGTCTCGCGCGGCTCCAGGAAGCGCAGGGGTTCCGGGATCGGCACCTGGTAGACCAGTACCTGGTTGGGGCCGAGCTTGGCTTCCGGGATGCGGTGGCGCGTCTGGATGATGGTGGCTTCGTCAGTTCGGGTGGTGACTGCGACGTTAGCCACTTTCTGGAAGAACGCGCGTATAGACACGGCGTTGGTCGTGTCGTCGGCCCCCTGATCGATAACCTTCAGGACATCGTAGGGTCCGATGATCGCTGCCGTCAGCTGCACGCCGCCGGTGCCCCAGCCGTAGGGCATCGGCATTTCGCGCGAGGCGAAGGGTACCTGATAGCCGGGAATGGCGATCGCCTTCAGGATGGCGCGGCGGATCATGCGCTTGGTCTGTTCGTCGAGATAGGCGAAATTGTAGGTGGCGAGTTCGGTCATTCGGCTGCCTCCGTCATGGGATCCTTGCCGCCATCGCGGGCGGCCTCGAAGTCGCGCCGCATGCGGCGCACCAGGTCGAGTTCGGCCTGGAAGTCGACATAGTGCGGCAGCTTCAGATGTTCGACGAAGCCGGTCGCTTGGACATTGTCGGAGTGGGAGATGACGAATTCCTCGTCTTGGGCGGGCGCGACGATATCCTCGCCGAGTTCGTCGGCGCGGAGCGCCCGATCGACCAGCGACATCGCCATAGCCTTGCGTTCGCTCTGGCCGAACACGAGGCCGTAACCGCGGGTAAACTGCGGCGGCGCCTTGGCCGAGCCTTTGAATTGGTTTACCATCTGACATTCGGTGACCTGGATCGAGCCGAGCGAGACGGCAAAGCCGAGTTCGGGCACGTCGAGTTCGACCTCCACTTCACCAATGCGGATCTCGCCGGTGAAGGGGTGGGTGCGACCATAGCCACGCTGGGTCGAATAGCCGAGCGCCAACAGGAAGCCTTCGTCGCCGCGAGCCAGCGCCTGCAGGCGCAGATCGCGGGTCATCGGGAATTCCATCGGCTCGCGCGTCAGGTCGCCGGTCTCGTGGTCGATCGGCATCTCGCCGTCGCCTTCGATTAGCCCTTCCTGGCCCAAAATTTCGGAGACCCGCATCACGCGGCCTTCTTCCGCCGGCCGCTGCATCGGCTCGTCCACCGGCGTATCGGTGAGCAGGTCCGGATCGAGCAGACGGTGGGTATAGTCGAACGTGGGGCCGAGAAGCTGGCCGCCCGGGAGGTCCTTGTAGGTAGCGGAGATGCGGCGTTCGATTTTCATCGCCGACGTGTCCAGCGGCCGGGAATAGCCGAAGCGCGGCAGCGTCGTGCGATAGGCGCGCAGCAGGAAAATCGCTTCGATCATGTCGCCGCGCGCCTGGCGAACGGCAAGCGCGGCCAGCGTACGGTCATAAAGTGAGGCCTCGGCCATCACGCGGTCGACGGCGAGCGCCAGCTGCGCGACGATCTGGTCGATGCCGAGTGCCGGCAGCGAACGATCGCCGCGGCGACGATCGGCGAGCAGCCGGTGGGCATTGGCGATGGCGGCTTCGCCGCCTTTAACGGCAACATACATGCGTTACATCTCCGTCGCGATGATCTTGGTGGTACGCGGCAGGCAAAGGAATTGCCGTCCCGCCGTCAGAACGAGATCGACACCGCGCGGGAAAAGCGCACGGTTGTCGTTCCAGATGCGCAAGAATGTATCCGGCAGGCCGATCGGAGCGATCATGCGGATATCGGCAATGCCGGGGCCGGAGAGCGCCAATTCCTTGCCGCCCTCGAGGGCCGCGATTTCCAATACCAATGTCGTCGAGCGATCGGGATATTCCTGCGTGCCGACGGCGAACTGGTTGAGCGAAGAGAGCGCCACGCCGGCTTCGATGAAGGCGAAGCGCGCTTCGATCCTTTCCGAGGTCACCGCTGCACCGGTCTGAAAGCTCAGCCATTCCGGCATGGGCGACTTGGCGAGACCGGCCGACAGCCAGACTGGCGTATCATGATCGCAAAGAGTGAGGCCGATCGCGCCCGCGGCGATGTCGAGCGGGCCGGGCGGGGCGATGTCCAAAATGACCGTCTGGATGATTCCGGGCCGCGCCATCGCGTCCATCATCATCTTGAAGACGCTTTGCGCGCCGAATACCGGATCGGCAAAACCGCCGGTCAGCGTATCATCGCCGGGTATCGTGGGGGTGTTGGAAAGGCTCATTAATCTTCTCCGCGGACCATGGTGAAGAAATCGACGCGGGTGGCGGCCGTTTCCTCAGCTCGTTTGCGGTCGTATTCGGCAATTCGATCGGTGACCGGCAGCAGGATCGTCTTCTCGACGTATTCCTTGGTGGCAGGCTGATGCCAAAGTGCATCGAAGATCGCCGCAAGCCGCACCTTTTCGCGGTCAGTGCCGAGTGCATGCGCATGGCCGACCGCGCCTGAGGCAAGCTTGACGGTGGCACGCGTCACCGTAACCTCCCCGAGGTTGAAGGGCGAACCGCCGCCGCCGATGCGCCCGCGCACCATGACGAGCCCGGTTTCCGGCCCGCGTACTGGCTGAACCGTCGGCTTGTTGAGCAGTGCTTCCCAGGCCGCATCGAGCTCGTCGCGTTCGGCCCGGGCCAAAAGAT
The DNA here is from genome assembly GCF_030272695.1 of Martinezella calliandrae. Classification (GTDB taxonomy): domain Bacteria; phylum Pseudomonadota; class Alphaproteobacteria; order Rhizobiales; family Rhizobiaceae; genus Rhizobium; species Rhizobium calliandrae. Next base: position 69,556 of record NZ_JARFYN010000015.1, on the reverse strand, counting down.
CGGTGGCGCGCTTGCGTTCGCGGCGCTCCTGCGCCTCCGCCTCTTGCCTCTGTGCTGAATTCATCGCGTTATCCTCAAAATGTCTATTGATATAGACAACCATACAAGGTAGTTTTATCTTTATTGGTAGGACATGACAAGCGTGTGACACAGCAAGCGGATAATATGGCGGGACAGAAGGTACAAAGACAGACGGGCGTGGCGCTCTGGCGGCAGATCGCCGACCGGATTCGCACGTCGATCAATCATGGCGATTTCGACGACACGGGCATGGTGCCGCCGGAAACGGTGCTGGCACTACAGTTTGGGGTCAACAGGCACACGATCCGAAGCGCGCTTGCGGCACTGGCGCAGGAAGGGATCGTCAGGGCCGTGCAGGGGCGTGGAACGTTGATCGAGCGCAAGGAGCGCCTGAGTTTCCCGATTTCGAAGCGGACGCGATTTTCGCAGGGCATTGGCGATCAGGTGCGCGAGACACGCAGTGTCCTACTTGCCGCTACAGAGGAGGCAGCGAGCACGGAATTGGCTCGACAGCTCAATATCAAGAACGGCACGCGGCTTGTGCGTCTGGAAACGATCGGTCAGGCGGATCATCGTCCGGTGTCGCGTGCGACAAGCTGGTTCCCGGCGGATCGCTTCGGCGCTATTGCCGAGGTTTATAGGACGACCGGATCGATCACCAAGGCATTTCGAGAGCTTGGCGTGCCGGATTATGTGCGCGTCACCACAGAGATCACCGCGACGCATGCCGACGAAGGCGATCTGGCTGACCTGCAACTATCCCCGGGCGCCATCGTGCTCGTCACACGGGCGCTCAATTCGGATCTCGACAATGTTCCGGTGCAATATTCAATTTCACGCTTCGCTGCCGACAGGGTGCGCTTTACCATCGAGAATTGAGGTTTCGAAGGAGCGAGAGCTCGCCGCAGAAGAAATCGTCCCCTCGCCCCGTTTACGGGGAGAGGGCTAGGGTGAGGGGCATTTCGCAAATTATCGGCGCTCAGTGCGCGTTCGACATGTCGCCGAGCACTTCCTTGGAGGCGACGGTGGAGTCGGCGTTGAGCTTGTAGACCATCGGCACGCCGGTTGCGAGGTTGAGCGCGAGGATCTGTTCCTTGCTGAGGCGGTCGAGGACCATGACCAGCGAGCGTAGCGAGTTGCCGTGGGCGGCGACCAGCACTTTCTGACCAGCAAGAACGCGGGGCAGGATTTCTGTCAGGTAATAAGGCCATACGCGGGCGCCGGTGTCGCGCAGGCTTTCGCCGCCGGGCGGCGGAACGTCGTAGGAGCGGCGCCATATATGCACCTGTTCCTCACCCCATTTGGCGCGGGCGTCATCCTTGTTCAGGCCCGAAAGATCGCCGTAGTCGCGCTCATTCAGCGCCTGATCCTTGATGGTCTTCAGGCCGGTCTGGCCGACGCTGTCGAGGATGATGTCAAGCGTATGCTGGGCCCGGACCAGTACGGAGGTAAAGGCGATGTCGAACTTGATGCCGTACTCGGCAAGTGCCTTGCCGCCGGTCTTGGCTTCTTCGATGCCGAGCTCGGTCAGGTCGGGGTCCTTCCAGCCGGTAAAGAGATTCTTCAAATTCCAGTCGCTCTGCCCATGGCGAACGAGGACGAGAGTACCGCTCATAAAATATTCCTCCTTGATAGGATGGGATCAACGTGTGGAAAGCCCGAGAACGTCGAGCATGGAATAAAGGCCGGGATTCTTGTCGCGCGCCCAAAGGGCGGCCTGAAGCGCCCCGCGGGCAAATAGCGAACGATCGCCGGCGCTGTGAGAGAGCGTCAGACGCTCGCTTTCGCCGGCAAAGATGACCGAATGGTCGCCGATCACGCCGCCGCCGCGCAGGGTCGCAAAGCCGATCGTACCGGTGGGGCGAGGACCGGTTTGGCCGTCGCGCGCGCGCACAGAATTTTCGCCGAGATCGATGCCGCGCCCCTTTGCCGCTGCCTGGCCGAGCAGAAGCGCCGTTCCCGAGGGCGCGTCGACCTTGTGCTTATGGTGCATCTCCAGGACTTCGATGTCCCAATCGGCCGGCGAAAGCGCTCGGGCCGCCTGCTCGACAAGGACGCTCAAGAGGTTGATGCCGAGGCCCATATTGCCCGATTTGACAATGCGGGCGTGGCGCGAGGCTGCCTTGAACTTGGTTTCGTCTGCCGCCAAACAGCCGGTCGTACCGATGATGTGGACGATGCGCGCCTGCGCGGCGAGGCCCGCGAAGGCGACACTGGTTGCCGGTGTGGTGAAGTCGATCACGCCTTCGGCATGCAGGAAGGCTGAAAGCGGATCGTCGGTGACCGGAACGCCGATCAGGCCCAACCCGGCAATCTCGCCCGCGTCCTTGCCGATGAAGGCAGAACCGGGACGTGCGATGGCGGCGTGCAGCGTGGCACTCTCGGTGGTGTGGATAAGGCGGATCAGGGCCTGGCCCATACGGCCCGCCGCGCCAACCACCACCAGCTTCATCGCGTCATCACTCATGTCTTCTCAATCGTCTTATTTGCGGGAATTGCTGGAAACGGCCGGCCGCTGGAGGTTGTTGAGGCGAGCGTAAAGGCCATTGTCGGCCGTCGCAAGCGTCTCGTGGTTGCCCTCTTCGACGATACGCCCGTACTGCATCACAATGATCTTTTCCGCCCGTACCACCGTCGACAGGCGATGGGCGATAACGACGACGGTGCGGCCGCTCATAGCTTCGTCCAACGCCTTCTGCACGGCTGCTTCCGATTCGGTATCGAGCGCCGATGTCGCTTCGTCCAAAAGCAGAATCGGCGCATTGCGCACCAACGCACGGGCGATCGACAGGCGCTGGCGCTGGCCGCCGGAAAGGGTCACGCCGTTTTCTCCGACCGGCGTGTCGTAACCCTGGGGCTGCGCCAGGATGAAATCGTGGGCGTAGGCGAGGCGGGCTGCTTCCTCCACTTCGGCATTCGTCGCTTCTGGGCGGCCGTAACGAATATTGTCGCGGATCGTACCTTCGAAGAGGTAGGGCTGCTGCGAGACATAGGCGAGCTGTTCGCGCAGCGACTGCTTCGTGACATGGGCGATGTCCTGCCCGTCGATGAAAATGCTGCCGGCCTTGGGATCGTAGAAGCGTGGAATAAGATTGATGACGGTGGACTTGCCGGCACCGGAAGGGCCGACCAATGCCGTCGTCTCGCCGCCCTCGGCGATGAAACTCACGCCGCATAGAACAGTCTCGTCGCCATAGGCGAAGTCAACGTCGCGAAACTCGATGCGGGCCTCGGTGATGGCGAGCGGCTTCGCATCCGGTAGGTCGCGCTGGCGTGGTTCCAAATCGAGCAGTTCATAGATCATGCGTGCATTGACTACGGCACGTTCTAGCTGCACCTGCAGCTTGGCGAGGCGGCGAGCCGGATCGTAGGCGAGTAGCAGCGAGGTGGCGAAGGAAAAAAACACACCCGGCGAGACATTGTCATAAATTGACCGATAGGCGGCATAGGCAAAGAGGCTGGCGATCGCAAATCCGGCGACGGTCTCGATGAGCGGCCCGTTGCGTTCCGATAGCCGTGCGATGCGGTTCTGCCGGTGCTCGGCTGCGTTGATCAGCTTGCTGATCTTGTTCTCCAGCTCCTCTTCCATCGTGAACGCCTTGACGATGGAAATGCCCTGTATGGTTTCCTGCATCGCACCCAGGACATGGCTATTCAGGACGATCGCATCGCGCGTGGCAGCGCGCAGGCGCTTGGAAATATAGCGTAGCGTCAGGAAGAGCGGCGGTGCGACGACAATAAACGCGATACTGAGCACCGGATCCTGGAAGACCATGACGCAAAGCAGCGACACGAAGGTCAGTAAGTCTCGCGCCGTCGACGTGATCGTAAGATTCATGACGTCACGAATGCCCGAAACGTTCTGGCTGATCCGGGCCGCAAGCTGCGCGGAACGGGCTTCGCTGAAGAAGCCAATCGACAGGGTCATCAGATGTGAGTAGAGGCGACGCTGATAGCGGGCGATGATATTGTTGCCGATCTTGGACAGGATGACCGATTGGAAATATCCCGCAAAACCGCGCAAGACAAAAACGATGAAAATGCTGAAGCAAATTCGCCAGGCGTCCACGATGTTGCGCGCGATAAAGGCGCTGTCGATAACCGATTTGACGATATAGCCGATATAGGCCGTCGACAGTGCTACAACGATCAGACAGGTGATCGCGGTAGCATAGCCACGAATGTGATCGCGGCCGTTCTCGGCAATGATGCGCTTTAGCATGCCGGTAATGGCTTCGCTGTCGACGCTAATGTTTTTGGTGTCGGGCGACTTCAAAAATCGGCTTCCTGTCTCAAACCAAGCGGCCGTATATGGCACTGTTACCGCGGGTCTATAAAGAGTTAGGACGGCTTTGGCTAGTTATGGCTTGCCGCTCTGGTTAAGAGGCAGGTCAAGGAGCCACCTGCATTATAAGGGAAGGCTGCTCCTTCAAAAAGGCGTCACGTGCTCGTACTCCGGGTGTCTGCGGCTCCTTCTTTTCGTCCTGGGTGAGCCGCGCGAATACAAGCCGGCGATCGCCCTTCTCCGCCCATCCGACGAACCGTCCGTAAGGATAGGCTTTATCGGCGGCTCCCCCGGGACGCGCCGAACCAGTCTTGCCGTGAATGTCCCAGCCGTTGCTCAGCGGTGCAACTTCGATGATCCGCTTTGTCACGTCGAAAGCCTGTGGGCTCACCGGCAGTTGTCGAAAGACGAGCTTTCCGAGAAAGGCGGTCTGTTCGAGTGGGGAAATCTTCAGTGAAGAGCCGATCCAGACGTGGTCGAGCCCATTGTTCTTTCCGGGGGCGCCCGAGAAGTCGGCATTGCCGTACCGAAACTTAACCGCGTAGTCGTGCAGCTCGGTCCATACCGAGCACATGCGTTACCTGCTGCGAGAACCAGACCACCGAATATTCGATCCATCGGGCAGGGTCCGCCGGCTGGCGCCATTCGGCACCGTGCCAATCGACGTAGCCCTTGCGGTACGCCAGCAGCGGCGCATGCTCGTCGTTCAGGAAGCCTGAATCGAAACCCATCGCCGTGTGTAGCGATGTGGTGCTGTACTCTGGATCAACGCCGCCAGCGGCGGCCCTCGGTCGCCAGGCCGAAATTGGCCGGCATGCGGGCATAGGCGGAGAGGCCTGCTAGTGCGGCGAGCGGATGGGTAACCACATGCGTCGGGATCGATTTCAACAGCGCGCTATGCGGCGCCTTGTCTTCGAAAGCGGCGCGGAATTCCGGCTTGTGCAGCGCCGGCAGGATCTTCTGCGAGATGCCGCCGGAAAGATAGACGCCGCCGCGCGCCATGAAGATCAAGGCAATGTCGCCGGCGACGCGACCAAGATAGGTGACGAACAGTGTCACGGTCTCTTCGGCCTGAGCGTTGGTGCCGGCGAGCGCATGGGTCGTGATATCGGCGGGTTGGGCGAGCATAGGTTCTATGCCGTCGGTCTTGCAGATCGCGTGATAGAGGTTCTGCAGTCCACGGCCGCAAAGGATCTGCTCGGCGGAGATCCGGCCCTCGATGGGCTCCAGGTGCGGCCAGATCTGAAAATCACGCGGGCTGCGCGGTCCGAGATCGATATGTCCGCCCTCGCCCGGCACGGGGATCCAGGTATGCTGGGCATGGATGAGGCCGGCGACGCCGAGGCCGGTGCCCGGCCCGAGTACCGCGCGAGAGGCGATCATGTCTTCCGATGTTTCGCCGACGGTCGCACGATGCTCCTCGGACACGCCAGCGATCGCCAACGCCTGGGCTTCGAAATCATTGATGATGAGCACGTCCTCGAGGCCGAGATTGGCGATCATGGTGTTCGGGCGGATCACCCAGTCGCAATTGGTCAGCGGAATTTCATCGCCCCGAACCGGCCCGGCCATGGCAAGGATCGCCGAACGCGGCTTTATTGAGGTCTTGTCGAGGACGCCCTGTTGAATCGCCTCGTCGATCGTCTCGAAATCGGCGGTTTGCACATTCGGGAAATACTTTGGCTCTGCATAGGCATCGACGAGGATGGAAAAGCGCGCGTTGGTTCCCCCGATATCGCCGATCAGGATAGGAAAGGGCATAGGGGCTTCGCTGTGATTGAGCTTGGGCATGGCGAGGTCCGTGGTCAGCCGCCGTAAGGCGGATTAATGGTTCAGTGTTTTGATCAGGCGTTTTGCGGTGGCTTCGTTGAGAGCCATTGGAATGTCATAGAGAACGGCCAGCCGCGTCAATGCCTTGACGTCGACATCGTGTGGCATCGGGGTGAGCGGGTCGATGAAGAAGACGAGCATATCGATCTCGCCGGTCGCGATCATGGCGCCGATCTGCTGATCGCCACCGAGCGGACCGCTTTTCATGCGGGTGACTTTGAGGCCGGGGCAAACATCGAGGACGCGACCGCCGGTGGTGCCGGTGGCAACGATATGCGAATCCGCGAGCGAATCCTGATTGCGGCGCGCAAATTCCGCCATTGCATCCTTCTTCTGATCATGCGCGATCAGCGCGATGCATTTGCCGCCGGCCATGAACTCCCACTCCGCCCCAGACTTTTAACGCAATAGACCTATAATCGATTTATCCGCCTTCTATACCAAGAATCACCCCTTTGAAAGACGGGTCAAGCCGGTTGCAACGGCCCTGCCGCCATTACTGCTGCGGGATGCTGTCGGGCGGTGTGCTGCCTGTTCCGGCGCTGGAAACCGGTATTGCGCTGGTAGCGGCCGGCCCCGCAGCGGCCTTGGCGCCGAAGGTAGCCACAGCGGCCGAGGCGACGGGAGATGCGTCGAGCACCGTCTGGCAGGCCTTCGGCAGATCGGAAACCATGACCTCGCGCGGCTTTGCCGGTGGCTTTGCACCGGGCTTCGGCTTGGCCCACGGCTCGGGCGTAAACCACCAGGCGAGCGGCTTGTCGCAGCCATCGCCGGCGGCAACAGGTGGCTGTGGCTTGCAGCCGGCGGAACCGGTGGGGCAACGGAGGCGGATATGGAAATGTGAGTCATGGCCGTATTCCGGGCGAAGCTTGCCGAGATTGGCGCGGTCGCCAGTCCAAGTCTCGCACATTTTCTTCTTGATTGCCGGATTGACGAAAATGCGTTCGACTTCGGGATAGCTGGCGGCGCGCATAAGGAGGCGGGCGCGCGATGTGGTCCAAACCTTGTCGTCGACCGTCAGGAACTTGTTCTTTTCGAGCATGGTGGTGAAAGGCAGGCTTTCGCGCTCGGCCGTGGTCAGCGTCCGCGCCGGCATCGGCGTCAGCCAGACATCCGCGTCGAGACCGATCTGATGCGAGGCATGGCCGTTGAACATCGGCCCGCCGCGCGGCTGTGAGATGTCGCCCACCAGAAGACCCGGCCAGCCGTCATATTTGGCGGCGTCGCGCGACAGGCGTTCGATGAGCGCGATCATCTCCGGCCGTCCCCACCGGCGGTTGCGCGACAGGCGCATTGCCTGCCAGGTCGGTCCATCGGCCGGCAGCGCCACGGCCCCGGAAAGGCAGCCCTTGGCGTAGAAGCCGATCGATAGCGGCGGTCCCTGGGTGGGCAGTGTCACAGCCCCGAAAATTGCTTTGGCGCTGCCTGGCGTCGGGGTCACTTGCTGTGCCGCTCCCTCGCTACTGACGAGACCCGCGCCGATCGTCGCGGCGAGGGCATATTTGCTGAGGGTGTTGAGGGTCCGAACCAGGAGGGGAATCATGTGGTTCCTTGAATGGCTGTCGGCGGTGGCCGAAATGATTTCCGCGCCAATCTACCTTGAAAGGCGATTTTGGTGAATCCGTGTTCTATCGCTTGATGCTAATGAACCGCCGCATTTTGCCTGCCCGGACCGCTAAGCGCATGATCAGTTGGCCAGAATTTCCGCCGTCTTGCGGATGCGTGATAGCCGCGGCAACACCTTTGTGCAGGCGAAATCCTGCATTTCCTGCGAAAAGGTCGTCACCGCGTCCTCGGCGACGAGGACGGCATAATTGGCTGCGTAGGCATCGCGAATTGTTGATTCGACACCGAAATTGGTCGCGACACCCGTGAGGATCACCGTTTTGACGCCGCGGCGGCGCAATTGCAGGTCGAGTTCGGTGCCGTAAAAGGCGCTCCATTGGCGCTTTACGATGGCGACGTCAGGCGTCATCGCAGCAATTTGGGCAGGGGCTGCCAGAGCAGCTGGCGGCAAACCTCCCTCCGGAAAGCTGAAGCTTTCGTCCACAGGCTGGTTGACAGCGTCAGCATAGTCTGAGGAAAATCCAACGGTCACAAAGACTGTGGTTCCGCCGTCGGCTTTCAGTTTCCTGGCGATGGCGGCCGTGTTCTCGACGATCTGCTGCGCAGAGTGGGGTGCGAGCGGGCGGCTGAGAACAAGGCCCTGCAGATCGATGGAGATGAGTGCGGTAGTTTGGGGATCGTAAAGAGGCATCAGGGGGCTCCGGAATATATGAGGGTATCCTCACAATGACAAATATGAGAGAATCCTCGCAAAAATCAAGCGAGGAGCCGCAGACGCGTATTCCAAAGCGTCGCCGCGGTCGTGATCGCGTTGCTGTTCTTTTGGAAGCGGCGGCGAAAATCTTTGTTCAGAAGGGCTATGACGCCGCGACGATGACGGAGATCGCCGCTGAAGCGCACTCGTCGATTGGCTCGCTCTATCAATTCTTTCCCACCAAGCCGCTGCTCGCCGAAGCGCTGCATATCGATCGGCTTGAGCGGCTGAAAGCGGTGCTTCAGGACATCGCGGAAAAGAGCGGCGGCCGTTCTGCTGCCGATAGCGGCGAGGCGATCTTCGATAGGCTCGGGGCTTTCATCAAAGAGTTTCCGGAATATCCGGTGCTTGCGACCCGCCGCGACGTGCCGAAGGATCGCAAGATGCGTTCGCGAGCGGAGCTGAAGGCGCTGATTTCCGCCATCCTGCGGCGGGCCGAGCCACCGATCACGGACGACGTAGTCTTGATGTCGGCGATCGTTCTCGAACTGCTACGCATAGCGGTCGTCGCCGCCAACGAGCCGGAAGCGGCTTCAGATCGGCGCCTTGTTCGCGAATTGCGCCTGATGCTGCGCAAGCGCCTCGAAGAAGCGGCGGCAAAGGCCTGATTTCAGGGAACGGAAATCGGCCGGTTCGCGAAGAGATGAGCAATTCCGTCCTGTTTTTCGCCCTCATTTAGCCTATGCTTGATTCCAACCACATCATCAGAGGACCATTGATGGCATTGTCGCGTTTGAAAGCAGGCTTGGTTGTTTCTCTTTTGTGCCTGCTGGCCCTGCCGGCGCCGTCCCACGCCGACGAGCCGCAGTTCAGGATCGGGACGGCCATTCTCGGTGACTTGAAATACCAACCTGGCTTCAAGCATTTCGACTATGTCAATCCCAACGCGCCGAAGGGCGGCGAGCTGAAGCTTTCGAGCAACGGCACGTTCGACACGCTCAATCCCCTTCTATTGAAGGGCAACCCCGTCACCGGCATAGGACTGGTGTTCGACACCTTGCTGAAATCGGCCGACGACGAGGTCGCCTCGTCCTATGGGCTGCTGGCGGAAGGCGTATCCTATCCGGACGACATATCGAAGGCGACGTTCCGGTTGCGGGCGGAGGCGAAATGGGCCGACGGAACGCCGGTGACCCCCGAAGATGTGATCTTCAGCTTCGAGAAGGGCAAAGAACTCAATCCATTTATGACGAGCTACTACGCGCACGTGTTGCGGGCTGAAAAGACCGGCGACCGCGATGTGACCTTCACATTCGACGCGAAGAATAATCGCGAACTGCCGTTCATCCTGGGGCAGCTTCTTCCCATCGTGCCGAAACATTGGTGGGAAGGCACCGGGCCGGACGGAAAGCCGCGTGATATTTCGCGCACGACACTGGAGCCGGTCATGGGCTCCGGCCCCTATAAGATCGCGGCCGTCGCCCCAGGCTCGACCATCCGCTATGAGTTGCGGGACGACTATTGGGCCAAGAACCTGCCCGTGAACGTCGGCGAGAACAATTTCGGAGTGATCTCCTACGCCTATTACGGCGACGACGATGTGGAATTCGAAGGCTTTCGCGGCGGCAACGTTGATTTCTGGCAGGACAACATGGCCAGCCGTTGGGTAACGGGCTATGATTTCCCCGCTGCCAAGGATGGCCGCATCAAGCGCGAAGACTTGCCCAATCCGCTGCGCGCGACGGGCGTGATGCAGGCTCTGGTTCCGAACATGCGCCGTGATCAGTTCAAGGACCAGCGGGTACGCGAAGCGCTCAACTATGCCTTCGATTTCGAGGAGATCAACCGCACGGTCGCCTATGGCGTGTATCGGCGCGACGACAGCTATTTCTTCGGCACCAAGCTTGCGTCCTCCGGCCTACCCGAGGGGGAAGAGCTGAATATTCTGAACGAGATCAAGGACAAGGTGCCGCCCGAGGTCTTTACGACCCCGTACAGCAATCCTGTAGGAGGCGATCCGCAGAAGTCTCGCGACAATCTTCGTAAGGCGATCGCACTTCTCAAGGATGCGGGCTATGTCATCAAGGGCAACCAGATGGTCAACGCAAAGACCGGACAGCCCTTTACCATCGAGATCCTTCTCGGCAGCCCCTTCGTGGAAAAGTGGGTGCTGCCTTATGTGCAGAACCTGAAGAAAATTGGCATCGACGCACGGGTGAGAACGGTCGATTCATCGCAATATATCAATCGCGTCCGCAGCTTCGACTATGACATGATCTGGAGTGTTTGGGCCCAGACACTCAATCCGGGCAACGAACAGATCGACATGTGGGGTTCGTCTTCCGCCAACCGCCAAGGCTCCCGCAACTATGCCGGCATCGTCGATCCCGGCATTGATGCGCTGATCACCAAGGTCATCCTTGCCAAGAACGTTGCCGAGAAAGATGCCTCGGCGAAGGCGCTCGACCGCGTGCTGCTGGCCCACCACTATGTCGTTCCGCTGTTCTATGCCACCAGCTTCCACATCGCCTATTGGGACAAATTCGAACATCCAGCCAACCTTCCAGAATATTCGATGGGCTTTCCCGAGACATGGTGGTCGAAGAACGCGGGCAAGTGAGCGGCTCTTGCAATGATGAACAGGCTGGGCTCCAAATGCGCGATGCCGATTCGGCAATTTCAGCATGAAATGACTGCGCCGGCTGTATCCGGCCGAAGGGAACAAGCGACTTGAACGACAGATGGGTTGAGGCGAGAGCAGGCATATTCCTCGATGAGGGAGTGACGGGCTGATGGGCGCCTATATACTCAGACGTCTGCTGCTGATGATCCCGACCATCATCGGCATCATGGCGATCTCCTTTACCATCGTGCAATTTGCGCCCGGTGGCCCCGTCGAGCAGGTCATCGCGCAGTTGACCGGCCAGGCCGACAATGCTACCGGCCGCCTCTCGGGCGGCACAGATCTGCTCGGCCAGCAGGCCGCCGATGACAGTAGTTCGAAATATCGCGGCGCCCAGGGGCTCGATCCGGAGCTGATCGCCAAGCTCGACAAGCAGTTCGGCTTCGACAAGCCGCCGCTCGAGCGCTTCGGCCAGATGATGTGGAACTATATCCGCTTCGATTTCGGCGAAAGCTTCTTCCGCAATACGACGGTGATCGATCTCATCGGGCAGAAGCTGCCGGTGTCGATCTCGCTCGGTATCTGGATCCTGATTTTTTCCTACGCCATCTCCATCCCGCTCGGCATTCGCAAGGCGATACAGGATGGATCGACCTTCGATGTCTGGACATCAGGTGTCATCATCATCGGCTACGCCGTTCCAAGCTTCCTCTTCGGCATCATGCTGATCGTGCTTTTCGCAGGCGGCTCCTTCTTCGATTGGTTTCCGCTCCGCGGCCTTGTCTCCGACAATTTTTCCGATCTCAGTTGGTGGCAGAAGATCATCGACTATCTATGGCACCTTGTCCTGCCGCTGATTTCGCTGTCGCTCGCCGCCTTTGCCACCACGACGCTGTTGACCAAGAATTCCTTCATCGAGGAGATCAAGAAGCAATATGTCATCACGGCCCGCGCCAAGGGGCTGAGCGAGCGGCGGGTTCTTTACGGCCATGTCTTCCGCAATGCCATGCTCATCGTCATTGCCGGTTTCCCTGGCGCTTTCATCTCCGCTTTCTTCACCGGCTCGCTGCTGATCGAGAACATCTTCTCGCTCGATGGTCTCGGCCGCCTCAGCTACCTCTCCGTCGTCCAACGCGATTATCCGATCGTTTTTGCGACGCTTTATATCTTCTCGTTGCTGGGCCTTGTCGTCGGCCTGATTTCGGACCTGATCTATACCTGGATCGACCCGCGTATCGATTTCGAGCGGAGGGATGTCTGATGGATGCAGCAACCAAGTCAACCCCGACAACGATAAAGCCGCCGCGCCGGGGCCTCTTTTCCCCGACCAACGTTCGCCGCTGGCAGAATTTCAAGGCGAACAGTCGCGGTTACTGGTCCCTCTGGCTGTTCCTGATTCTGTTCGTTCTCAGCCTTGGAGCAGAATTCATCGCCAACGACCGGCCGATTCTCGTTTCCTACAAGGGCGAGATCCTGATGCCGGTCTTCATCGACTACCCCGAGGAAAGGTTCGGCGGCTTCCTCGCGCAGACGGATTATCGCGCACAAGATATCAGGGACGAGATCAACACCAATGGCTGGATGATCTGGCCGCCGATCCACTATTCCTATCAGACCGCCAATTCGAATCTTCCGAAAGGAATGTCTGCCCCGACCCCGCCTTTCTGGTTGATGAGCAAGGAACAGCGATGCTCCGGCTATGAAAAGGGTGCCGCCGATCCGAATTGCACTTTGAGCAATCTCAATTGGCTCGGCACGGACGATCAGGCGCGCGATGTACTGGCGCGCATGATCTATGGCTTCCGCATATCAGTGTTATTCGGTCTGGCGCTAACCATCTGCTCGGCGGTCGTCGGCGTTGCCGCCGGCGCCATCCAGGGTTATTTCGGCGGCTGGACCGACCTTCTCCTGCAGCGCTTCATCGAGATATGGTCCTCGATGCCGGTGCTCTACATCCTGCTGATCATCGCTTCGGTTCTGCCGCCCGGCTTCTTCATCCTTCTCGGCATCCTGCTTCTGTTCTCCTGGGTGGGCCTGGTCGGTGTTGTCCGTGCCGAATTCCTGCGAGCGCGCAATTTCGAATATGTGCGAGCCGCCCGCGCGCTCGGCGTCAACAATCTCACCATCATGTATCGCCACCTGCTGCCGAATGCGATGGTCGCGACCCTGACCTTCGTACCCTTCATCCTCTCTGGCTCGATCACGACGCTGACCTCGCTGGACTTCCTGGGCTTCGGCATGCCTCCCGGCTCGCCCTCGCTTGGCGAGATGATCGCGCAGGGCAAATCCAACCTGCAGGCCCCCTGGCTCGGCCTTTCCGCCTTCTTCACGATGTCGATCATGCTGTCGCTGCTGATCTTCATCGGTGAGGCGGTGCGCGACGCATTCGATCCGAGGAAGACGTTCCGATGAGCGGAAACCCAACCCCATTGCTCTCCGTCCGCAATTTGTCCGTCGCCTTTCACCAAGGTGGCGAAACTTCGACCGCCGTCGATGGCATATCCTTTGATATCGCCAAGGGCGAGGTCCTAGCACTGGTCGGCGAATCCGGGTCCGGCAAATCCGTGTCGGCCAACTCGATCCTGAAGCTGCTTCCCTATCCGTCCGCCAGCCATCCCTCCGGCGAAATCCTGTTTAAAGGCAAGGACCTGCTGAAGGCGTCCGATAGCGAGCTGCGTGCCGTCCGTGGCAATGACATCACGATGATCTTCCAGGAGCCGATGACCTCGCTCAATCCGCTTCACTCCATCGAAAAGCAGATCGGCGAAATCCTGGGGCTGCACCAGGGCGTGGTCGGCCCGGCGGCCCGCAGCCGCACGCTCGATCTCCTGAACCAGGTGGGCATCCGCGAGCCGGAAAAGCGTCTCAAGGCGTATCCGCACGAGCTATCCGGCGGCCAGCGCCAGCGCGTCATGATCGCCATGGCGCTAGCCAACCGGCCAGAGCTCTTGATCGCCGACGAGCCGACAACGGCGCTCGATGTAACGGTACAAGCGCAGATCCTCCAATTGCTGCGCGACCTCAAGGGTGCGCATGGCATGTCGATGCTGTTCATCACCCACGATCTCGGCATCGTCCGCAAATTCGCCGATCGCGTCTGTGTCATGACCAAGGGCCGCATCGTCGAAACCGGCACGGTCGAGGAGGTCTTTGCAAATCCCCGGCATGAGTATACCCGCCATCTGCTTGCCGCCGAGCCGCGCGGCGAGCCGCCGAGGGGCGATATCAGCAAGCCCGTGGTCATGGAAGGCTCCGACATCAAAGTCTGGTTCCCGATCAAGGCCGGCCTGATGCGCAAGGTGGTCGACCATGTAAAGGCGGTCGACGGCATTGATCTGAGGCTCAGGGCCGGCCAAACGCTCGGCGTCGTCGGTGAGTCCGGCTCCGGCAAGACGACGCTCGGCCTGGCGCTTGCTCGTCTGATTTCTTCCAAAGGCCGCATAAGCTTTGTCGGCAAGGATATCGCCAATTATTCCTTCAAGGAGATGCGGCCGCTGCGCAATCAGCTGCAGGTCGTTTTCCAGGACCCCTATGGATCGCTGAGCCCGCGCATGTCGGTTGGCGAAATCATTGCTGAGGGACTTAAAGTGCATGAGCAATCCCTGTCGGCCGAAGAGCGCGATCAGCGCGTCTGCTGGGCGCTGGAGGAGGTGGGTCTCGATCCATTGACGCGCTGGCGTTTCCCGCATGAATTCTCCGGCGGCCAGCGGCAGCGTATCGCCATTGCCCGCGCCATGGTGCTGAAGCCGCGTTTCGTGATGCTGGACGAGCCGACCTCGGCGCTCGACATGAGCGTGCAGGCCCAGGTGGTCGATCTCCTTCGCGACCTGCAGCGCCGCCATGATCTTGCCTACCTCTTCATCAGTCACGACCTGAAGGTGGTGAAGGCGCTTGCCAACGATTTGATCGTCATGCGCTTCGGCAAGGTTGTGGAGCAGGGTTCGTCAACGGAGATTTTCCGCGCGCCTAAAGAGGATTACACCAAGGCGCTTCTCGCTGCCGCCTTCAACATCGAGGCGGTACCCACCGCCGTCGTCCAGCAATAAAAGATAATCGCCATGCCAGTCAAAAGCCCCGTTCTCGTCGATCTCAAATTCTCGCCTGAGGCCATCGCCAAAGTCCTTAAAACCGCCTTTGCCGATCGCGGCAGCATCAATCTCGCCGATTCCGCGAGCAAAGGCGCGGATCTGAGCCAAGTCGACTATGCCCTCCTATGGAAGCCGGACGCGGATCTCTTTCAGCGCGCGCCCAACCTCAAGGTGATCTTTTCCGGCGGCGCCGGTGTCGATTCCATGTTGAATATCCCTGGCCTGCCCGACATTCCCATTGTCCGCTTCGTCGACCGCAGCCTGACAGTGCGCATGACCGAATGGGTCGTGCTGCAATGCCTCATGCATCTGCGCGACGCCTTCGGTCACTTCAGGCACCAGCGCAAGCGCGTGTGGGGTCATCTTCCGGCACCGGAAGCGCGCGAAGTGACGGTTGGCGTCATGGGTCTCGGCATTCTCGGCCTCGATGCCGCCACCAAGCTCAAGGTCCTGGGCTTCAATGTCATCGGCTGGTCGCGGCAGAAAAAGCTGATCGACGGCATGGAAACCTTCGATGCCGGCGAGCTCGATGCCTTTCTCGCGCGCACCGAGATTCTCGTTGGCCTGCTGCCGCTGACGCCAGAGACGACCGGGCTCTACAACGCCTCGCTTTTTTCCAGGCTTCGCCGTGGCGGTGCCCTGGGCAAGCCGGTGTTCATCAATGCCGGACGTGGCAAAAGCCAGGTTCACGCCGATATCGTGTCGGCGATCGAGACTGGGGTGCTCGGCGGCGCGTCGCTCGATGTCTTCGATGTCGAGCCGTTGCCGATGGATGATCCGCTCTGGGGTCTGGAGAATGTCGTCATCACTCCGCATGACGCAGCCGTCTCCGAGGAAATTTCGTTGATGCGCCATGTCGAGGAGCAGATCGGCCGCTTCGAACGCGGCGAACCGCTGCAATATCTCGTGGATCGCAGCCGGGGGTATTGAGCGCTCTCGGAACCTTTCCACAGCCGCCTCCGTTTCCAGAGAACGCTGCCACAAGGCACTGGAAGGAGGCAATCATGCCACAGAAGTTGGAAACCCATACCCATTGGGAGGATTCCGATCAGCGCCTTCATGAGGACAAGGAATTGCCCGCGACCGAGGCCAAGCAGGGACATATGGGACGCCGGGTATTGGCGGTGCTTATTATTGCACTTGCCCTGACAGCGATCGTCTGGGCGCTGGCCGAAATGTGGAGTGGTTATGAAGCCGCGCACACAGCGCCCTTGACGGCGACCCTGGATCAGGCCCCGCCGCCGAACCCGCCGGTTCAAGGCTATTCCCAGTTATATTGAATTCGGCCCACTAGTGAAACTTGGGCACCCGCTGACGATATCCGGGATGCCGGATTTGATTTAGTATCAATTTTCTTTCAGTGACTGGACTTTCGCTCAACTTTTTTTGATAAGAAGAGCATTATACCCGCCGCCAGTGAGCTGGAGGTGTGAAGCTTGACGTCCGGGGCGCAGGGAGACGGGCAGGAACGACATGACGAAGACGGATATCGCCACCCGTGTCTATAATCATACCTGGAAGCTCGATCCGATCATTCGCAGCCTGATCGATACCGATTTCTATAAGCTCCTAATGCTGCAGATGATCTGGAAGCTTTATCCGGATGTCGACGCCACTTTCTCCCTGATCAACCGCACGAAGAGCGTCCGGCTCGCCGAAGTCATCGACGAGAAGGAATTGCGCGAGCAGCTCGATCATGCCCGCACGATCAGGCTCGCCAAAAAGGAGATGATCTGGCTGGCAGGTAACAGTTTCTATGGTCGCGCCCAGATTTTCGAGCCGGAATTCCTGACTTGGCTGTCGAATTTCCAGCTTCCGGAGTATGAGCTGTCCAAGCGTGACGGGCAGTATATTCTCGACTTCCACGGGTCGTGGAAGGAAACGACCATGTGGGAGATTCCGGCACTCGCCATCATCAACGAGCTCCGCTCGCGCGCGGCGCTGAAGGCGCTTGGTCCTTTCACGCTCGACGTCCTCTATGCGCGCGCCAAAGCGAAGATGTGGGAAAAGGTTGAACGGCTGAGGGAGTTGCCGAACCTGCGCATTTCCGATTTCGGCACTCGCCGGCGCCATAGTTTCCTTTGGCAACGCTGGTGCGTCGAAGCGCTGAAGGAAGGTGTTAGCCATGCCTTCACGGGCACCAGCAACGTCCTTCTCGCCATGGATTCCGATCTCGAGGCTGTCGGCACCAATGCGCACGAACTGCCGATGGTGGCGGCGGCACTGGCAAAGACGAACGATGAGCTTGGCAAGGCGCCCTACAAGGTGTTGCGCGACTGGAACCGCCTCTACGGCGGCAATCTTCTGGTTGTTCTGCCGGATGCCTTCGGCACGGCCTCGTTCCTGCGCAATGCGCCGGAATGGGTGGCCGACTGGACCGGCTTCCGACCCGACAGCGCGCCGCCTATCGAAGGCGGCGAAAAGATCATCGACTGGTGGAAGAAGATGGGCCGCGACCCGCGCCAGAAGCTTCTGATCTTCTCCGACGGCCTGGATGTCGACGCTATCATCGCCACCTACAAGCACTTTGAGGGCCGAGTGCGCATGGGCTTCGGCTGGGGCACCAACCTCACCAATGATTTCGCCGGCTGCGCGCCCACGGAAATCCATGGCCTCAACCCTATCTCGATCGTCTGCAAGGTAATCGAAGCCAACGGCCGCCCGGCCGTCAAGCTTTCGGACAATCCGCAGAAGGCGACAGGCGAGCCCGCGGAGGTGGAGCGCTATCTGAAATTCTTCGGCGCCGAAGATCGGGTCGATCAAGAGGTGCTGGTTTAACCTATCTTTTATTGGAATGAGCGCATGGCCGCGTCGCCGATAGTTTTCGCGAAGAGGCAGAACGGGGAACCGCCTCGGCGCAATATTGGCTCGGCGAGATGTATCTGCGCGGCCAAGGTGTGAGCCGAGGTGAGGATGAGGCGATAAACTGGCTCTCAAAGGCCGGGGAACAAGGCGATTTAGACGCGCAACTCTCCCTCGCTGATATCAATACTAATGAGCAATACAATCGCAAGGATAGCGACCTGGCGATCAAGTGGCTTAAGAAAGCTGCGGAACGAGGTGATCCCAGCGCGCAACGACGTCTTCGTACTGTTCATGCAGAACGTGCGCACCCCCATGATGAGGCAGAGGCTGCTTATTGGTCTCGCAGGGAAGCCGATACAACCGCTTCATCCGCAGTTACAGACAGTTCCTCCGAAACGGCCAAGCCGGCGGATGGCCCGCCTTCTTCCAAAAATTGAATTTTGCGGGAAGGCGTCCATGCATAAACCTGTCTCTTCTCGCTCCGTTTCACCCGCTTGAACAGCGACCATTTGCCGTTCTCCCAGCGATACTGATCCGGCGAAATCACGTAGGGCACGTCGCTGAGATCGGCGCTGATCAGTTCGAGCAGATGCAGTCCCTGAACGTCGTATTCGTGAGTGAAGAATACCTTATCGCGTGACAGGAAAGCCGCGATCGGCGTTGCTCCGCCGGACTGGTCCTGCACCTGCGCCCAGAATTTCGGCAGGAAGGCGACGCGGGATTCGAATTGGCCGTCGATCTCGAGATATTGGAACTGGCTGCGTTTGGCGACCTGGACGCCGGCCTTCGCCAGGAATTTATGGAGGTTGTCCTGCGCCGTCTTCGCCAATTCACCGACATCGCTGCCCCAGCCGTCTAATGTGGTGGTCATCACATAGCTGACTGTAGTTCCGCCGTTGACGACAAAAAGCCTGACCAGATTTTCGGGCTCATGGAGATAGACGAATTGCGGCGGGTCGGATCTACCCTTGACCGCCTGCAGCATCTGCTGCCGTGCCACGTCGATAAAGCTGCGCGATTTCAGCACCGGCAGCACCTTGTGGAGTTCGCCTGCGCCTTCCCAGGCTTCGGTTATGTTGAGATAGTTGAGCAGGCCCTCAGCGCGCGCCTGCCCTTGCTTTTCGGGTAGCGCCAGCAGAGCGTTGCCCAGGAATTTCGTCATCTTGTCGCCGTTGCGGCTGTGCAGCGTCAGGCTGCCGGCGCCCGGATCATAGTCGAATTTGATAACATCGCCGAAAAAGGGCAGGCGTTCTTGCAGGTAGGCGGCAAAGCGTGCCTCGTTTTGCAGCGCTTCATCGGGGATGTTGAGGTCGAGGCTCTTGATCGCTGGCTTGTCGGCGAGTTGAGGCTTGGGCGGGGCTGGCGGCTCGATCTGCGTGCCTCCCCAAGGTACCAAACGGTATTTCTGCGAAGCCTAACGTGGCGGCGGCTCGCGCGCAATGCCGATGCCGGCTGACGATCCACTCGGGTAAGTGCCTGCTTGTTCGCACTAAACAGTCGTATAAGCTACAAAGGCGGACCGATCGGGTAGTCTGCAAAAGGGGATTGATCGGCCGATTGCGGGAAGGGCATGGCATATGGGTGTTATTGGGGCTGGCAGGCTGTCAATCGGAACGCTGCTTATATTTCTATTCACATTTGCCGTACCGGTTGCGGCTCTGGCGCAAAGCGCTGCGCCACCATCGGCCGTTGCGGCGCCACCGCCGCAAAAGGTCCGGGAACTCATCCTGTTAATGAACGAACCTGACGTCAAGCAATGGCTTCAGTCGCAGGCAACCCCCCCAGCCGTTTTCGCCGGCAATCCCGGCACGAACGGCGGGGGCCAAATGTCGGAGTTGTCGGACACGCTTGGCCACACCCGACGCCATTTGGAGACCGTGTCGGGCGCCGCGATGACATTGCCCTCCGAGGTAATGACAGCATCTCAGAAACTTGAACACGAGGGAGAGGCAGCAGGCAGGCTGCGCATCGGCATACAAGCGTTGGTGCTGTTTTTCTTTGGCCTCGTGGCTGAATTGGTTGTCGCGCGCCTGATCAATATCAAACACATGCAGCATACCGAGAGGGTGGCCGGCGTCGAGACGGAACTTCAAGCTGCTCGGTTCCAGTTCATGGGCGGCGTCGTGCCCGCTATCGTTCACGGCGTGGCAACGCTGGTTCCGCTTCTTGTCTTCGACTGGCCGCCGATCATCGAAAGTTTTGCGATCGCCTGCGTCATCGCGCTCGTCTCCATAAGGTTGGCGACCTCACTCGGCAGACTGCTGTTGGAGCTGATTGCAATGCGTCAGGCGAACGACATTCTCGATGAGGACGGCGGCGCTGCCCGCATCGCCGAGCGGCGGCTTGTGGCGAAATATTGGTATCAGCGCAGCACCCTGTTTGTCATTTACTTCGCCTGCGGCTGGGCAGTGACGCAAGCCATGATACCGCTTGGCTTTTCAGACGGCGCCAGCGATCTCATCGGCTATACGCTTGGCATCGGCCTGTTCCTGATCGCCGTAGGGGCTGTCTGGTCGCGCCCTGTCCATCCCGGCGCGCATGGCAGAAAGGTTGTCTCCTGGCTGCTCACGATCTATTTCGCCGCGCTCTGGTGTCTGTGGGTGACTGGCTTCAACGCTCTGCTCTGGCTCGGCATTTATGCTATTCTGCTGCCGCGTGCCCTCTCGGTATCATCGCGGGCTGTAGAGGCGCTGCATGATTCGGCAGGCGGTGCTCTCGGCGCCGGCAACGTCGCCAGGGTGCTGCTGGACCGCGGCGTACGTGCGATCATCATCGCGCTAGCTGCCCTTTGGCTGGGCCGGATGCTCGGCGTCGAGGCGGCAATGATGATGAGGCCCCCTGAATCCATGATTGACCGTGTCGCCCGCGGCATTCTCGGTGGCATCGTCATTCTGCTGGCCGCCGATCTGCTCTGGCATCTTTCCAAGACCTACATCAACGCCAAACTGTCGGCGTCCGTGCCGCTCGACAGCGACAGCGAGGAGTTGAAGTCCCAGCGTGCCCGGCTGCACACCCTGTTGCCGATCTTCCGCAATATCCTTGCCGTCGTCATCGGCATCATCGCCATCATGATGGTGCTGTCGGGCCTCGGCATCGAGATCGGGCCGCTGATCGCCGGCGCTGGCGTAGTGGGCGTGGCCGTCGGTTTCGGCGCGCAGACCATTGTCAAGGACGTCATGAGCGGCATCTTCTATCTCTGGGACGATGCTTTCCGCATCGGCGAATATATCGAAAGCGGCAATCATAAGGGCGTGGTGGAATCCTTCAGCTTGCGTTCGGTGAAACTGCGCCATCAGCGCGGTCCGCTCGCAACCGTGCCCTTCGGCTCGCTTGGTGCGGTCAACAACATGAACCGCGACTGGGCGATCGACAAAATCATCTTGAAGGTCACCTACGACACCGACCTGGTGAAGACCAAGCGGATCATCAAGGAGATCGGTCAACGGCTGCTCGACGATCCGGAATTGGCGCCAAACATCATCCAGACGCTGAAGATGAAGGGTGTCGAGCAGTTCAGCGATTTTGCGATCGAAATCAGGCTGGCGATCACCACCAAGCCCGGTGAACTCTCCGTCATCCGGCGCAGCGCCTTGGCGATGGTCAAGCAGGCTTTCGATGAAAACGACATCCATTTTGCTGTCCCGACTGTGCAGGTCGCAAGCGACAAGGACGCCGCCGCCGCGGCAGCCCGCCAGGTGGTCGAGATGCGGGTGGCGAGCGTCGAAGGTGTTGAACAAGCGGGGTAGCGGCCATACATCACCCGGGTACGAGTGCGGCCCAGCCTAGTGCGGTTCGTTCCGCGCGCAATTTCTGCTGCATCCATCTCATTTGGAGGGTTATGTTATGGACTATCGCTATCTCGGCGGATCGGGCTTTCGCGTGCCGGTCCTCAGCTTCGGTACCGGCACCTTTGGCGGCAAAGGCGAGTTTTTCGGCGCCTGGGGCGCCACCGACGTCAGTGAGGCAAGCCGCCTGATCGACATATGCCTCGATGGCGGTCTCAACTTCTTCGATAGCGCCGACGTCTATTCCGGTGGCGTTGCCGAGCAGGTATTGGGCGAGGCCATCAAGGGTCGTCGCGACAAGTTGTTGATCTCCACCAAGGCAACCTTCCGCTTCGGCGATGGGCCCAATGATGTCGGCTCCTCGCGCTTCCACTTGGTCAAGTCGGTGGAAGCTTCACTGAAGCGGCTGCAGACCGACTATATCGATCTCTTCCAGCTGCATGCTTTCGACGCCATGACGCCGGTCGAAGAAACGCTGTCGGCGCTCGACGATCTCGTACGGACTGGCAAGATCCGTTATGTCGGCTGCTCGAATTTCTCTGGATGGCATTTGATGAAGTCGCTGGCGGCGGCCGATCGTCACAATCTGCCGCGCTACGTCGCGCATCAGGCCTATTATTCACTTGTCGGCCGCGATTACGAATGGGAGCTGATGCCTCTTGCCGTCGACCAGAAGGTCGGCACCGTCGTATGGAGTCCGCTTGGCTGGGGCCGTCTGACCGGCAAGATCCGCCGAGGCCAGCCATTGCCGGAAGTTAGCCGCCTGCATAAAACGGGGGACCTCGGTCCGCAGGTGGATGATGAGTATCTCTATACCGTGGTCGATGCGCTCGACGGGGTTTCTAAGGAAACAGGCAAGACCATTCCGCAGGTGGCATTGAACTGGTTGCTGCAGCGGCCGACGGTATCGAGCGTCATCGTAGGTGCCCGCGACGAAGGTCAGCTGCGCGACAATCTCGGCGCCGTCGGCTGGAACCTGACCGCGGAACAGGTCGCCCGCCTCGACGCCGCCAGCGCTCAGACGCCCGCCTATCCCTATTGGCATCAGCGCGGCTTCAGTGAACGCAATCCCTTTCCCGCCGGCTAAGGATTTTTATGATGAGGTCGGCGCGAGGGAAGCGCCGGCCTCAGAAGGTTTCTTTGTAGGGACGCAGATCGATCTCTTGCGTCCAGGCGGAGGGATGCTGGCGGTGGATATGCCAGTAGGTCTCGGCGATGGCATCGATATTAAGTAGAGTGTCTGCCTGCACATCCGGCCGCCTCGACCGCAATCTTTCGCCGTCGATGCCGCCATCGATGATGGTGTGCGCGACATGCAGGCCGACCGGGCCGAATTCCCGCGCCATGCTCTGGCTAACCATCCTTAGGCCTGCCTTGGCGGCGGCGAACTGCGCAAAACCGGCCTTGCCGCGCAGGCTCGCCGAAGCGCCGGTAAAGATCACCGTGCCGCGCCCGAAGGGCACGAGATGTTTGGCCGCCTCTCGCCCGACGAGGAAACCGCCGAAGCAGCAGATGCGCCAGAATTCCTCGAATTCGGCGGCGGTGACGCCACGAAAGCCGATGTGACGGTTGATACCGGCATTGAAGACGATGAAGTCGGGCGGATCGATCTCGTCCTGCGGCGCAAAAGCATGCTCGAAGAGCCGCTTCACGGCGGCCTCGTCGGTGGCATCGGTTTCAATGGCTTCAGCACTGCCGCCGGAGGCGTTGATGGCGTCGGCGACCTTGGCGATCTTTTCCAGCGTCCGGCTGGCGATAAAGACGTGGTAGCCTTTGTCGGCCAACAGCCGGCAGAGTGCTGCGCCAAGGCCTTGTTGTGCTCCCACTCCAACGATGATGGCGCTTGGCACACTCATTCCGCAGCCTCCCTCGCATTCAATGTCGGGTAGTCCGTATAGCCCTCTGTGCCGCCGCCGTAAAAGGTCGGGCGATGATAGGGGTTGAGGCTTGCGCCGCGGCGAATGCGCTCCGGCAGGTCCGGATTGGCGATGAACAGGCGGCCGAAGGCGATGGCGTCGGCATGGCCGGCGGCGAGGGCGGCCTCGGCGGTCTCGGGCTTGAAATTGCCGGCGGCGATCAAAGTTCCGGACCAGGCGGGGCGGAAGAGCTCGGCTGCCGACGGCACGTTCTTGTGATCGACTTCCGCCTGGCCCGCGCCGCTGGCGCGCGGCTCTATCAGGTGCAAATAGGCAAGGTGAAGCCGGTCGAGCTCGCGGATGACATGGCCGTAGAGGCGCAGCGGATCGTCCTCGCCGCTATCGTTCGCGATGCCGAAGGGAGAGAGGCGGACGCCGACGCGATTCGACCCCCAGACGGCAGACACGGCTTCGACCACTTCGAGCAACAGGCGCGTCCGGTTCTCGATCGATCCGCCGTATTGGTCGGTGCGTCGGTTCGAACGGGTCTGCAGGAATTGTTCGATCAGATAGCCGTTGGCGCCGTGGATTTCGACGCCGTCGAAGCCGGCCTCCTTCGCATTGGCAGCAGCCTGTCCGTAGACTTCGATCAGCAGGGGCATCAGATCGGTATCGATCGCCTGCGGCGTCTCGAAGGGGGCGCGCTCGAACAACGCCGTGAAAGCATGCCCGGCAGCTGCGATAGCCGAGGGGGCGAAGGGCGGGGCGCCGCCGGGCTGAAGCGAGGAATGAGAAATGCGGCCGACATGCCAGAGCTGGAGGAAGATCCGTCCGCGCTTGGCATGAACCGCGTCGGTGACCGCTTTCCAGCCGGTGATCTGCTCTGGCGTATGGATGCCCGGTGTTGCCGGCATGCCCTGTCCGGCCTGCGAAATCTGCGAGCCTTCGGAAATGATCAGCCCGCCAATCGACGCGCGCTGTGCATAATACTCGACATTCATCGCGGAAGGCACATTGCCTGGCTGGCTTGCCCGCATGCGCGTCAACGGCGCCATAACGACACGATGCGCCAGCTCGTAAGAACCGACGGCCAGCGGCGAAAACAAAGTAGCTGTCATGAAATTCTCCTGCCTGGAGCGAATTTTGCTCCCTGGGCGGAAGGGCCGGTCAGCGGCGGTTCGGTCTAGGGAGTATTAATATGACGTGCATCATTTATTCCAACAATCGGACGCGCGCAACGAAATCCCGCGCAACCGACATGCGAATGATGAGGATTTCCGCGCTGAGCTGGCCGGAGCAGCATGGCACGGATTTCTCGCAGCGCGGGTCGGGCATGCTGCGCCTCCCGTGTCGCTACGCCGCAATCCCGCGAAGGAAAGTCAGTATTGTATCGTTGAATTGCGCTGGCCGCTGCAGCGGCGCGAAATGGCTGACGCCCGGTAGTAGAACAAGTTCAGCGCCGGAGATGCTGCGGGTGAGATAGTCCGCATGATCGCGCTTGATGAACTCGTCATGCTCGCTGTGTACGATCGCGACCGGCGCCTTGATCTCGGCGAGATCGGCGGCGGTATAGTTCGGCTCCGTCCTCTGCATCAGGCCCACCGCCTGAACGAAGCCATCGAACTGATCCGGGGTGGCCGACAGGGCAGCGTAGTCCTTCACGTGCCGGGAAAAGCAGCGGTCGATGATCGGCGTTGGCACGAATTCTTTCGTACCGCTGGGGTCCATGTTGCAGGCGAAATAGAATACGCCGCCAACGCGCTGCGGATTGGTCCTGGCCAGGATCAAGCCCGTGCATGCGCCGTCGCTCCACCCCACGACGGCAGCATTTTCGATGTGCAGCCTGTCCATCACCGCCAACACGTCTGATGCCATCAACTCATATTTGTAAGGCCGCGAATCGCGCGTGCTGCGCCCATGGCCACGGCTATCGATGACGAGCGCGCGGTAGCCGGCATCGACCAAGGCCGGTACCTGATATCCCCAATTGCCACTGTTTCCGAGACCGCCATGCAGCAGGACGACAGGCATGCCAGAGCCATAGGCGGCATACCAGATACGTGCACCCTCATGTTCGACATGACCCTGGGTATCTGTTTCCGGTAGCGGTGCTGCGCCGTCCGCCGCAAATTTTTCGAGATTGTCGTCCTGAAATTCCATGCTGCTCCCCCTCCAAGTTTCGCCCTTATAGCGCATCGTCCCCCGGACTCGAAGGCCGATGCTGCGCTAGAAGAACGAGCGAAGGGCAAACTCGCCCCCGATGATGAGTGATAGCAGGAACCATCGGCGAAATGTTGCGGGACTAACCTTCCGCCGGACCGCTTGACCCAGCCACATTCCGAGCAGCGCCGGCGCTACAGCGAGAGAGGACATCGATTGTCGAGCTGAAAGGCACCGCGCGACGCCAATCCGATCGCAAGGACGCTGGTTGAAACCGTGAAGGAAAGCCCGAGAGCCTGGATCAGATCGTCCTTGGCCAATCCAAGCGCCTGAAGATAGGGAACGGCAGGAATGACAAGAAAACCGGTGCCGCCGGTGATGGCGCCGGTCATCAGGCCGACGAGGACCGATAGCCAGGCTTCCGCTCTCTTCGGCACGGACAATTGCCGGGCAAACAGGGTGTAGCCGGCGTAGATTATCAAGGCGGCGCCCAGCGCCATCGTTGTCCACTGCGTATTGTCGCCCGCCAGAATCGAAGAGGTGGCGATCGTGCTGATCAAGATGCCGAGCAACATGGGCCACGGCCTTCCGGCGAGCGAAGCGATACGCGGCCCGGCAAACAATTGCCAGACATTAGATATGAAGGACGCACGATCAGTAAGGCGGCGGCAGCGACCAGAGGCATGATCGCACCAAGCAGCCCCATGGCGACCGTCGGCAAGCTCATACCGGTGATACCTTTAACGATGCCGGCGAGGAAGAACGTTAACGTGAGGGCGAGAATCAACCAGGCAGATAGATCGGACATGCACTGATTTGTGGCAATTCTGTCCCTGCCTCGCCATGCGGATACTAGCGGTCCGAGGATAATGAAGATGGGAACTGTGTCGACCCTATAGCCACCTAAGGCGCCCTCTCCTGGCAAGCGCGCGAATGGAATCAAGTCGGCCTTCATTTCGAGCAGCGCGGGCCATTCTTCACCAGAGGAAGTCGTAGACGCAACAAAATGGTTGCGTTAAATCTAAGTGGAGTACAAACGAGCAACCAGGAGGTTGCCCATGAATTCCGATCGAATTGAAAAGAAGATCGTCCTTAAAGCAGATCAGGAACGAGTGTGGCGTGGCATCAGCGATTCGGCGTCCTTTGGCGCATGGTTCGGCGTCGAGATCGACGGCGGAAAGGAAGCAATTGGGCGGATTGCTCCGACAAAGGTTGATCCGGAGGTTGCCCGGCTCCAGGAGCCGTATGTGGGATTTCCCTGGCGTGTGATGGTAGAGCGGATCGTGCCTATGACGCTGTTCTCGTTCCGCTGGCATCCGGGTGCTGTTGATCCCAACTCGGACTATTCCAGCGAGCCCATGACGCTCGTGACATTCGAGCTTGCGCAGGTCGATGGTGGCACCCTGCTCACCATTACCGAGTCGGGTTTCGAACAGCTTCCGCTTGATCGGCGGACGGCGGCCAGGGATGGCAACGACGCTGGCTGGGCACATCAGACCAAGCTGATTGAGAAGTATCTTGCTCTTGACGAGCAATCCTGAGGCGCCACCATGCTGAACCACGGCGACAGCGCCGATAACTTGCCGGGCGCCGCGCAGCTTTTCTCTGCTTTGGGTGATCCGGTCCGATTGGCAATAGTCGCCCGACTATGCAAAGATGGGCCGCTTCCCACCATTGAGCTGAAGCAATGTGCCGAAGGTGTCTCCCGTCAGGGCGTCACCAAGCACCTGCATGTGCTCGAAGATGTCGGCCTCGTGGACAGTGATCGAATAGGGCGGGACCGGCAGTGGCGACTGCGAGCCCAGCAGCTTGCAATCGTGCGTACCTACCTCGACTGGATTTCGGCGCAATGGGACCAGCGGTTGGAACGATTGACGGAGTTTGTAGAAAACGACGCCTGAGGCAGGCGGGCCTAAGATATTGGGCAGCCGGAAGGGGACGAAGTCCGGAGGCAGGAACCCCTGGTGGATAGTGTAACGTGGGATGGCGGACAGGGAGGGATTCGAACCCTCGGTACGCTTTCACGTACACACGCGTTCCAGGCGTGCGCCTTAAACCACTCGGCCACCTGTCCTTTGGCGTTTCGCAACCGGTCAGGAGGCAAATCGTCGGAACGGCCGCGATATATACCGATGAATTTCTCAGGATCAACCCGAATCTGACAGATTTTTGACTTCCGGACAGAAAACTCTGGGCCTCTCCTCCATTGCGCTCGTCTGGCTCTCAACCTATCTAAAAGGATGGATGGGCAAAATGCGATTGGCCGGTAGTCTATGGCCGATAGGTAATGAGAATTCGGAGAGATCGATGCGTTTCTTGTTGCGTTTTGCCAGCCTAGTTGCGCTCGTCGTCGCGGTGATCGCTGGCACCATCGATTCCATCCAGTCGGTTGCGGCCTCTGCCATAGTGGTGACCCCGATGGAGGATGCCTGGAACGATGTCAGCCCGTCATCGCTTGCGACCGTCCAGTCGCTGATATCCTATTATATCCATCCGCGTCTCTATGATCTGGCCATGCAGTGGGTGCTGTTTCAGCCGGCCTTCGCAGTGTTCCTGGTAATCTCGCTGCTTCTGTGGATGATTGCCTATAAAAAGCCGCCGGTTGCTGGTCGTTTCAGCGTCTGAGACCACCGACAAACGTGAGAATTCAGTCAACCAGGCGCTGGAGACGGAGAGGAAACTTGCTTGACCACGATCTCGGCACATTCGGCATAAGAGCGGAGCGCCGGCATATAGCTGCTGGCCTAACATATATTCCCGCGACACCATTTCACCGCCTCGGAATTCATGTCGGAGCGCCCGTGAACGCCTCGTGCCGGTGTGATGGTCGACAGCACAATCGCGTCCAGTCGCACGGCGATATCGATATCGTTCCGGCGGGATTGGACGGCGAGTGGGAGGACGATGGCGACTGCTCGATCCTGAGGCTCTGGATAAGCCCCGCGATCGTGCGCTGTGCCGCGGAGGATCTGGAGATCGATCCGGACAGCGTTGCCGTCATTCCCAAGTTCCAGCATCGTGATCCAGGTATCGAGCACATAGCCCTGGCGTTGGAGACGCAGATGAGCATGGATGGACCCTCCGATCGCCTGTTCGTCGAAAGTCTTGGAAAGGCGCTGGCGGTGCGGCTCATCACCGGGCCTTTCAACCCGCCGACCGTCGCGGCCAGGCAAAGGCTTTCATCGCGCCAAAGCCGCAGGCTGGTCGAATTCATCGAATCCCATCTCCATCAGGATTTGTCGCTGGCTCAATTGGCTGACGTTGCGTCCATCAGCGTATCGCACCTTAAAGTGCTGTTTCGCCGCTCATTCGGCATTCCGGTTCATCAATATGTGATCCGTTGCAGGCTGGAGCGCGCCAGAAGCCTGCTTGTTTTGGGAGAATTGCCGATCAGCCAGATTGCTTTGGCCGCCGGTTTCGCCCATCAGAGCCACATGGCGCAGGTGATGAAGCGTATCCTCGGTGTGACACCGGCCAGTATCGCCAGGATGAGACAATAGCCTCTCTAGGCTTCTCTGCAGGCGCGTGAGCATCCATTTACTGCCCGTTTTTGTTCTTCATCATCCGATCCTGTGCGACAGATCCTCTGAAAGCAGCATGATCTACATCCGCGATGAAACGTTCGAGGATGTAAGAGATGTTTGTAGTTTTGGGTGCGACCGGAAAGATCGGGCGGGCGACGATTGCCAAGCTCCGCGGCCAAGGTGCGCCGGTACGAGCCGTCGTTCGACGGCCAGATGGTGCCGATGATCTCAGCGCTATGGGTTGCGATATCGCCGTCGCCGACATTCAGAACGGTGCCGCTCTTTCTGAAAGTATGAGGGGCGCGACAGCCGTACAGATCATCTGCCCCATGAGTGTTCGGGCGGACCATGCTGCCGCCGAGATGAAAAACAGCATAGGAACAATCGTCGATGCACTCGACCGGAATAGGCCAAGCTCCATTCTGGCAATTTCCGACTATGGCGCACACCTCGCGTCCGACACGGGCATCACGCTGACTTTCCATCATCTGGAATCTGAACTGAAAAAGCTTCCCGCCGCTCTGACCTTCTTGCGCTCAGCCGAGCATATGGAGAACTGGAGCCGGCAGATTGGACGCGCGGTCGAAACCGGCATGCTGCCGAGCCTGCATCATCCGACAACCAAGCTATTTCCCACCGTATCGGCTCCCGACGTCGGCGTCATCGCGGGCGAATTGCTCTTGTCCGATACTCAAGCTCCGCTCCGCATCATTCATGTGGAGGGGCCAAATCGCTACAGCGTCGAGGACGTCGCGCGGACGGCTGGAGCGCTCGCCAGCCGAAAAATCGCCACCAGCGAAATGCCTCGCCCGGACTGGATACCCGCGCTGGTTCGGGGCGGGTTGAGCGCAAGCTACGCCGAATTGGTCGCCGCGCTGTATGACGCCCACAATGCCGGACGGATAGACCTGGAGCCAGGCGTCGGAGAGGTAAGGAGAGGCCGAACCGGGCTGCGCGAGGTTCTGGCTTCGATGACGAAAACGTCTTGACGCTAGAGACAGGGATCTCGACGTGACGAGCTAAAATCAGGCAATCCGGTGCGTATCGAACAATCGATATAAGATAGGTCACGAGCGTATCGGGGCAACCGGTCGCGAGCTCATCCCAATCCCCTACAGTACCGGCTATCATCTCATGGTTGACTAATAAAATTGCAGCTTGAGGACGAAAATGGCCAAAAATCAGCTCTCTTGGGCAGGCTTTTGGCAATTCCCACAAATCTTTACCAACTGAAAAATTTCTCGTGAATTTTTCGTGCAGCCATGCAAGGATGCGCCAGCTCGGCCTCGGGGGAGGTCGGCGGTTCCGCAGACATGTCCGGTCAACGGGCTTGCGGGAGGACCCAACAAGATAGCAACAACAGGGCTGCACCTCATGAAAAAATCCCTTTTGACCCTTTTCGCCTTGGCTGCCATGTCGGCAACGGCGCTCGCGGCCGATATCAAGCCTGCGATCGTTTATGGCACCGGCGGCAAGTTCGACAAGTCCTTCAACGAGGCTGCCTATAATGGCGCCGAGAAGTTCAAGAAGGAAACCGGCATTGCCTATCGCGACTTCGAGCCGACGGGCGACACCCAGGGTGAACAGGCGCTCCGCAACTTCGCCAGCAAGGGTTTTAATCCAGTTATCGCCGTCTCCTTCGCTTGGACGTCTGCTCTTCAGAAGGTTGCAGCCGAATATCCGAAGACCCAGTTCGTTCTGATCGACGACAGCCTGGATCTGCCAAACGTCCGCTCCGTTAAGTTCAAGGAAAACGAAGGCTCCTATCTGGCCGGCGTCATGGCTGCGCTGGCCTCCAAGAGCGGCAAGGTTGGTTTCGTCGGCGGCATGGACATTCCGCTGATCCGCAAGTTCGAATGCGGCTATGAACAGGGCGCACGCGCCACCAATCCGAAGATCGAAGTCTTCCAGAACATGACCGGCACGACTGGTGCCGCGTGGAACGACCCGGTTCGCGGCGGCGAGCTCGCCAAGAACCAGATCGACCAGGGCGCTGACGTCGTCTACGCGGCTGCCGGCGCCACCGGGCTCGGCGTGCTGCAGACGGCTGCCGACAATAAGAAGCTGTCGATCGGCGTTGACTCCAACCAGAACTACCTGCATCCGGGTTCGGTTCTGACCTCGGTCGTCAAGCGCGTCGATCTCGCCGTTTATAACGCCTTTACCGACGCCAAGAACGGCAAGTTCACGGCTGGCACGCAGGAACTCGGCCTCAAGGAAGAGGGCGTCGGCGCTGCCATGGACGAAAACAACAAGCCGCTCGTCACGCCGGAAATGAAGGCTGCCGTCGACAAGGCGACCGCCGGCATCATCGCCGGCACGATCAAGGTCCACGACTACACGACCGACAACGCCTGCCCGAAGAGCTGATATGAAATAAGGGCGTATGATGTACGTAAAACGTCATACGCCCTTTTCTTATCCGGAAGTCTGATTTCTGGAGCTGCGTAGTGAGCCAAACGCCTGCCATCGAACTCGTGGGCATCGACAAGAAGTTCGGTGTTGTCCACGCCAATAAAGACATCAACCTGACCGTTTCCAAGGGCTCGATCCACGGAATTATCGGTGAGAATGGTGCCGGAAAATCGACTTTGATGTCGATTATCTACGGCTTCTATCATGCCGACAGCGGCGAAA
This sequence comes from Martinezella calliandrae, assembly GCF_030272695.1. Lineage (GTDB taxonomy): Bacteria > Pseudomonadota > Alphaproteobacteria > Rhizobiales > Rhizobiaceae > Rhizobium > Rhizobium calliandrae. Next base: position 37,682 of record NZ_JARFYN010000015.1, on the reverse strand, counting down.
TCCGCATTAACGGCAATCCTATTGCCATCCGTGACAGCCAGACGGCCATCGCCGCCGGCATCGGCATGGTGCACCAGCACTTCATGCTGGTTGACAATTTCTCCGTGCTGGAAAACGTCATGCTGGGCGCCGAAGGTGGTGCGATATTGGCGAAGGGTGTAGCCGCTGCCCGCGCCGAACTCAGGCGGCTGGAGAAGGATTACGGCCTCGACGTCGATCCGGACGCCCTGATCGAGGAACTTCCCGTCGGTCAGCAGCAGCGTGTCGAGATCCTGAAGGCCATGTATCGCGGGGCCGAGATCCTTATCCTCGACGAGCCGACCGGCGTTTTGACGCCAGCCGAAGCCGACAATCTCTTCCGGATTCTGCGCGTGTTGCGCGACCAGGGCAAGACCATCCTTCTCATCACCCATAAGCTGCGCGAAATCATGGCGATCACCGATACGGTTTCGGTCATGCGCCGCGGCGAAATGGTTGCCACCCGCAAGACGGCGGAAACCACCGTCGAAGAACTTGCGGAATTGATGGTCGGCCGCCGCGTGTTGCTGCGTGTTGAAAAAGGCTCAGCCCATCCGGGCGATGTCGTGCTCTCCGTGCGAAATCTCACCGTCAAGGACAGCCGCGGCGTGACCATGGTCGACAATGTTTCCTTCGACGTCCGCGCCGGCGAGATCGTCGGCATTGCCGGCGTTGCCGGCAATGGCCAATCCGAATTGCTGGAGGCGATCGCCGGTATCCGCAAGCCCGCCTCGGGGGAAATCCATCTGCATGGCGAGCCGATCGGCACCGCTGACCCGGCAGCCCTGCGTGATCTCGGCCTCGCGCATATTCCCGAAGACCGCCATCACATGGGCCTCGTCCTCAAGTTTGAGGAATATGAAAATTCCATGCTCGGCTACCATCGCGATGTCAAATACGGCAGGGCCGGCATGCTCGATCTCGACGCCATGCGCAAGGATGCGATCGAAAAGATCGAGAAATACGACATCCGCCCGCCGAACGCCCGGCTCAAGACCGCCAATTTCTCCGGTGGCAACCAGCAGAAGATCGTCGTCGCCCGCGAGATCGAGCGTGATCCGAGGGCTCTGCTGATCGGCCAGCCAACGCGCGGCGTCGATATCGGCGCCATCGAGTTCATCCATCGCCGCATCATCGAGATGCGCGACGCCGGCAAGGCGATCCTGCTGGTGTCGGTGGAACTGGATGAAATCCGCGCGCTTTCAGACCGAATCCTCGTCATGTTCGCTGGCCACATCGTCGGCGAAAAAACGGCTGACGCCGGTGAACAGACACTCGGCCTAATGATGGCCGGCATTGCCGCATGAGGCCTTGATGAGCACTGCTTCCGTTCCGCTCCCCAATTGGATCACTTATGGTCTGATCCCCATTCTTAATCTTGTCATCGCCTTCCTGATCTCCGGTCTCGTCGTTTGGTTCATCGGTGAGAGTCCGCTCGGTGCATTGAACCTACTGCTGGATGGCGCACTCGGCAGCGGCGAAGGCATCGGCTTTACGCTGTACTATGCCACAAGCTTCATTTTCACCGGCCTGTCCGTCGCCGTCGCCATTCATAGCGGCCTGTTCAACATCGGCTCGGAAGGCCAGGCCTATGTCGGCGGCCTAGGCTGCGCGCTCGCGGCGCTGACGCTCGACAGATACGTACCCTGGTATGTAACGATGCCTTTCGCCGTCATCGGTTCGGCTATCTTCGGCGCGCTCTGGGCCCTCATTCCTGCCTGGCTGCAAGCCAAGCGCGGCAGCCACGTCGTCATCACCACCATCATGTTTAATTTCATCGCGTCGGCGATGATGAACTTCATCTTGGTGCATGTGCTGATCGTGCCGGGCAAAATGGCGCCGGAAACCCGCACCTTCCTCGAGGGTGGCCAGTTGCCGAAGCTCGATTGGTTGATGGGCATCTTTGGCTCAACAATCGGCGCAGCACCCCTCAATGTGTCCTTCCTGATCGCGCTGGTCATGTGCTTCCTCGTTTGGGTGCTCGTCTGGCGCACCAAGCTCGGCTATGAAATGCGCACGCTCGGTCTTAGCCCGACGGCCGCCGTCTATGCCGGCATTCCCTATGCCCGCACGGTCATCATCGCCATGCTCATTTCCGGCGGTCTCGCCGGCATGATGGCGCTCAATCCGGTGATGGGCGCTTCGGCCCGTCTGCAGGTCGAGTTCGTGCTCGGCGCCGGTTTTGTCGGCATCGCGGTATCCCTGATGGGCCGTAACCATCCGGTCGGAATCATCCTGGCGGCAATCCTGTTCGGCATTCTCTATCAGGGCGGCGATGCGCTTTCGTTCGACATGCCCAATATCACGCGTGACATGATCGTGGTGATCCAGGGATTGGTCATCCTGTTCGCCGGCGCCCTCGAATATATGTTCCGGCCCGCTATGGTGCGCATCTATCAAAAATTCGCCAGGACGTGAGGATCGGACGATGGAATATTATGATCTTCTCATCAGCATACTTGGCTCGACTATCCGCCTGTCGATTCCGCTGATCTTCACCGCACTTGCCGGCCTGTTTTCCGAGCGCGCTGGCATTTTCGACATCGGTCTCGAAGGCAAGATGCTGGCATCCGCCTTCGCCGCCGCCTGCGTCGCCTCCGTCTCCGGCTCGGCCTGGGCCGGTCTCGGCGCCGGCATCGTTACATCGGTAGCGTTTGGCCTGTTGCATGGCTTCACCTCGATCACCAATCGCGGCAATCAAATCGTCTCCGGCGTTGCGATCAACTTCCTGACGGCTGGCTTGACCATCGTGCTCGGCCAGGCCTGGTTCGGCCAGGGTGGCCGCACGCCGACGCTGCCGGCCGAGGCGCGTTTTGCTTCGATCACCTTGCCGGGCGCCAACGCCATTCATGGTGTGCCGTTCATCGGGCCGCTCTATGCCAATGTCATTTCCGGCAACAATATCCTGACCTATCTCGCATTTCTCACGGTGCCGATTTCCTGGTGGATCCTCTACCGCACCCGTTTTGGTCTGCGCCTGCGCGCCGTCGGCGAAAATCCAGGTGCCGTCGATACAGCTGGCATCTCCGTCGAGTGGCTGCGGTATCGGTCGTTGATTGTCGCCGGCATTCTCTGCGGCTTCTCCGGCACCTACCTCGCCATCGCCCAGTCGGCCGCCTTCATCAACAACATGTCGGCGGGCAAGGGCTATATTGCGCTTGCGGCGCTGATCTTCGCCAAGTGGAAGCCGGTGCCCGTCATGTTCACCTGCTTGCTCTTCGGCTTCCTCGATGCCTTCGCCAATTTCATGCAAGGCAAAGCAGTGCCGGGCATCGGCGAAGTGCCGGTACAGATTTTCCAGGCGCTGCCCTATATTCTCACCTGCATCCTGCTTGCAGGCTTCATCGGCGTCGCCAAACCGCCAAAGGCGGGCGGCGTGCCCTACACCAAGGAGCGCTGATCCATGTCGCATGATCTGTTCGAAGCTGCCCGCGGGGCGATGGCCTTTGCTCACGCCCCTTATTCGAACTTTCCTGTCGGCGCGGCCATCCGCGCGGAGGACGGCAAGGTTTATACCGGCGCCAACATCGAGAATATCTCCTTTCCGCAAGGCTGGTGCGCCGAGCCGACAGCGATTAGTCACATGATCATGGGTGGCGCCAAAAAGATCATCGAAATGGCCGTCATCGCCGAAAAACTGCCGCTCTGCCCGCCCTGCGGCGGCTGCCGGCAGAAAATCGCCGAGTTCGCCAGCAAGGAAACCCGCATCTACCTTTGCGACGAAACCGGCGTGAAGAAGACCATGACCATGGACGAAATGCTGCCCTTCAGCTTCGAAACCGAGTTATTGGGATGACCGTAGCCGTCGATATCCTGGCCGAAAAGCTCGGTGATCTCCAGCCGCGCTACGGTATCGTCCTCGGCTCCGGCCTTGGTGCGCTTGTCGATGAGGTCAGGGATGCCGTGCGCATTCCCTATGCCGATCTCCCCGACTTCCCCGTCAGCGCCGTCTCCGGCCATGCCGGGACGCTGGTCGCCGGTTATCTCGGCGACGTACCGGTCATCATGCTGTCCGGCCGCGTGCACTACTATGAAAAGGGCGATGCCAACGCCATGCGGGCGCCGATCGAGACCCTGAAGGGTCTCGGGGTCGAGACGCTGATCCTTACCAATTCCGCCGGATCACTGCGCGAGGAAATGCCGCCTGGATCGGTGATGCAGATCACCGATCACATCAATTATTCCGGCATGAACCCGTTGATCGGCGAGGAAAGCGACAAGCGTTTCGTCGGCATGACCAATGCCTATGATACCGAGCTGATCATGCGCATGCGCAAGGCGGCGGAATCGGCCGAGATCAAGCTGTCGCACGGCGTCTATATGTGGTTCTCCGGCCCGAGCTTCGAGACCCCGGCGGAAATCCGCATGGCGCGCATCCTGGGTGCCGATGCAGTCGGCATGTCGACGGTGCCGGAAGTTATTCTTGCGCGTCTTTTCGGCCTGAGGGTTGCAGCAGCCTCCGTCATTACTAACTATGGGGCTGGCATGACCGGCGGCGAGCTCTCGCATGAAGAGACGAAGGACATGGCCCCGGTTGGTGGCGCTCGCCTTGCTGCCATCCTGAAAGAAATGATTGCGGACGAAGGAAACAATCAATGACGAGCCATTCCCTCAGAGAAACGGCGGCCGTTGCGCTCTCCCTTCTCGATCTCACCAATCTAAAGGATGACTGCACGCCGGCGCAGATCGAAACGCTTTGCGCTCGCGCTCAGTCCCCCTATGGCAACACGGCCGCCATCTGTATCTGGCCGCGTTTCGTTGCCCAGGCGCGCGGTATTCTCGGAACCGACCATGCGGTGAGGATCGCGACCGTGGTGAATTTCCCGGCCGGCGATATGGAAGTGGCTGATGTTGCTGCCGAGGCGCGTGAGGCGATCGCCGATGGCGCGGACGAGATCGATCTTGTCATTCCCTATCATGCGTTACTGGCCGGTAACGAGCGGGCCGTCACCGACATGGTCGCGGCCGTGCGGGCCGAATGCACAGGGCCCGTGCTGCTGAAGACCATCCTCGAAACCGGCGAACTCAAGGACGTGGCGCTGATCCGACGCGCCTCCGAACTAGCGATCGAGGCTGGCTCCGATTTCATCAAGACCTCCACCGGAAAGGTCGCCGTGAATGCCACGCTCGAAGCGGCCGACATCATGCTGCGGGCGATCCGCCAAAGCGGCCGCAAGGTTGGCTTCAAGCCGGCTGGCGGCATCGGCTCCGTCGCCGACGCAGCTCTCTATCTGAGCCTCGCCGAAACCATCATGGCGCCGGATTGGGCCATGCCCTCGACCTTCCGTTTTGGCGCATCGGGTCTGCTCGATGATATCCTCAACGTGCTTGGCGGCGGGAAGTCCACCGCAGCGGCGGCCGGATACTGAACGATGATCCCGCAGGAGATCATCCGGCGGAAGCGCGATGGCGGCACGCTTCCAGCCACCGATATCGATGCTTTCATCGCGGCCCTCGCGCGGGGTGAGTTGGCTGACAGCCAGATTGGCGCCTTCGCCATGGCCGTCTGGTATAGCGGGATGACGCGCGAGGAGACTGTGGCCCTGACATTGGCTATGGCTCGTTCGGGCGATATGCTTTCCTGGTCGGGCATAGACAGGCCGATCGCTGACAAGCATTCGACCGGCGGCATCGGCGACAATGTCTCGCTGATGCTAGCCCCGATCGCTGCGGCCTGTGGTCTTGCCGTGCCGATGATCTCCGGCCGCGGCCTTGGCCATACCGGCGGCACGCTGGACAAGCTGGAATCGATCCCCGGCTACGATATCACCCCGGACGCGGTGTGCTTCCGCAAGGTGGTGGATGAAGTGGGCTGCGCCATCATCGGACAGACCGGGACCTTGGCGCCCGCTGACGGCAAGCTCTACGCCGTGCGCGATGTCACATCCACGGTCGATTCCGTGCCGCTGATTACAGCATCGATCCTGTCGAAGAAGCTGGCGGCCGGTCTCGAAACGCTGGTCCTCGACGTCAAGATCGGCAACGGCGCTTTCATGACGTCGCTGGAAGAGGCCGAAACGCTGGCGCGGTCGCTGGTGGAGGTCGCGAATGGCGCGGGCGTCAGGACCGCGGCCTTGGTCACGGACATGAACCAGCCGTTGGCCGACGCGGCCGGCAATGTCGTCGAACTCCGCAATTGCCTGGATTTTCTGAAGGGTAGCAAAGCCGGCACAAGGCTCGAAACGGTCGTGTTGGCCTTCGCAGCCGAGATGTTGAGGCAGGCGGGCATTATCAGCTCATTGGCCGGGGCTGAGGTAAAAGCCCGCGAAGCGCTCTCCTCCGGCAAGGCGGCCGAGCTGTTCGGCCGCATGGCTCACGCCCTTGGCGGCCCTGCCGATCTCATGGATCAGCCGGACAAATATCTGCCCGCTGCACCGGTGCAGAAACCGGTTCTTGCGTCTTCGGATGGTTGGCTGGCGGACTGCGATACGCGCACCATCGGCATAAGCGTCATCGATCTCGGTGGCGGTCGCCGTCATCCGCAGGACAAGATCGACCATCGCGTCGGCTTCAGCGATATCCTGCCGCTCGGAACAAAGGTTAGCAAAGGCGACCGCATCGCGACCGTCCATGCCGCCGATGAGACGAGCGCTGAAAGGGCCGCGGCCGGTCTGGCTGCAAACTACCGGATCAGTGATACTTCACCAGCTCTTCCGCCGATAATCGTCTCGCGGATTTGACGGCAATTATTGCGTCAGACGCAATGAGCCGTTTTCAGCCCCGTAGGAATTGAGCTTTTTCAGAAAGCTCATGCCGATCAGCGTGGTGTTCAAAGCATCGTCTTTCGAAACCACCGCATCGACATCGCGGACCTTGATCGTGCCGATTTCGAGACGGTCGAGTTTGGCGAGGGCCACCTTGGATGGACCGTTGGCCGTCTGGATCGTGTAGCGATAGTCGAGATCGTTGCCGCTGATGCCAAGGCGGCGTGCCGTGCTCTCGTTGATTGCCACATAGGTTGCGCCCGTATCGATCAAGCCGTGCACCGATCGGCCGTTGATCTTGAAATCGCCCTCGTAGTGACCGCCCGCGCCGGCCGGCAACAACACACTTCCATATCCGGCCGTTGGCGTCGCAATTGGCTGCTGCGGCAAGGCAACCTTGACCACGGGCATCGAGCTTTCGCTGGTCGTCGCTTGCGTGCCAAGCAACGCGGGAATCTGCATGGCCACCGCGGCGATGAGGCCGGCAGAAACAAGGAAGCGAGCGAGCATCGGCGAGATCCTTCCTATGGGCTTTGTCAAGTCGGAGCCCATCGATCCCCATTGTTTAAAGCAGCTTCGCTGACAGGCCGCTAATCAGATCAATAAAAAGCCCGGCAATTGGGGACTGCCAGGCAAAAAAACAAATATGGTCGCGGGATTTACTTCGTGCCGTACATGCGATCGCCGGCGTCGCCGAGGCCGGGGACGATATAGCCCTTTTCATTCAAATGGCTGTCGATCGCTGCCGTGAAGATCGGCACATCGGGATGCGCCTTGCGGAAATTGGCGAGGCCCTCCGGTGCGGCGAGCAGGCAGAGAAAGCGAATATTGTGGGCGCCGCGCTCTTTCAGCTTGTCGATTGCGGCGATCGAGGAATTGCCGGTGGCGAGCATTGGGTCGACGACGATGATCAGGCGTTCGGAAATATCCTCCGGCGCCTTGAAGTAATATTCGACCGGTTGAAGGGTCTCGTGATCGCGATAGACACCGATATGCGAAACGCGGGCCGACGGCACGAGGTCGAGCATGCCTTCCAGCAGACCGTTGCCGGCGCGCAGGATCGAGGCAAAGACCAGCTTCTTGCCTTCGAGAATCGGCGCATCCATGGTCTGAAGGGGCGTCTCGATGGTCTCGATCGTCAATTCCAGATCGCGTGTCACCTCATAGCAGAGCAGCGTCGAAATCTCGCGCAGAAGCCGGCGAAAGCTTCCCGTTGACGTGTCCTTTTTGCGCATGATTGTGAGCTTGTGTTGCACAAGCGGGTGATCGATGACAGTGACGCCGTCCATGGTTTCAGCCTTCCAGTAATTCCGCGATATCAGATGTTTCTTTCACGGAAATTGCCTCTGGTGCAAGAAAATAGGCCCGACTGAGAGATGTCATCCCCAGTCCGCCGCCTAAAATGAAGCTGTTACAGTCTTGCAAACAGCGCCTCTCGCGTTGCTTCTTCTACGAAGGCAGCCTCGATCGCCGTGCGGGTCATGGCGTCGATCTCGTCGTCGCTGAAGCCGAAGGCGGTGGAAGCCAGATCGTATTCGCGCTTCAGTGAGGTGTGGAAGAAGGGCGGGTCGTCGGAATTGATCGTCACGCGCACGCCGGCGTCACGCAGCTTGCGTAGCGGATGGGTGGCAAAATCCGGGAAGACGTTCAGTGCGACATTGGAACCGGGACAAACCTCCAGTACCGTGCCGAGATCGGCGAGGCGTTTGACAAGGTCGAAATCCTCGATGGCGCGGACACCGTGGCCGATGCGCGACGGGCGCACCAGCGCAACCGCATCGGCGACGCTGAATGCGCCGCAGACTTCGCCGGCATGGATCGTGAGGCCGAGACCGGCGTCACGGGCAATGTCGAAAGCGCGCGCGTAATCGGCGACGCGGCCCATGCGCTCCTCACCCGCCATATTGAAGCCCGTGATCAGCGGATTATCGCTTTTGGCGGCATATTCGGCGGCCTTGATGACACGCTCCGGTCCAAAGTGACGTTCGCCGGTGACGAGCAGCCGGGCGACGATGCCACTCTTTTCCTGCGCTGCGCGAATGCCGGCGGAAATGCCGGCCATATAGGCGTCGGCGCCGAGGCCGATACGGTCGCCGTGGTCGGGCGAGACGATCAGTTCGCTATAGATCGTGCCGATGTCGGCAAGCCCTTCGAGATAGGTTTCGGTCAGCAGCGCGTAGTCTTCCTCAGTGCGATAGACCTCAGAAACCTTGTCGTAGCAGACGAGGAATTCGGCGAAATCCTTCCAGAGATAGATGCCATCACGCAGGAAGGCGCTGGTATCGACGTTGTATTTCCGAGCTTGTTCGAGTGTCAGCGCTGGAGGAGCGGCACCCTCGAGATGACAGTGCAGCTCGACCTTCTTCAAATGCGATGTCACAGAAAACTCCTTCCATGCGGCCCTGCGGCAATTCCCAAATGGCGAGCAACGGTTTCGCCGATATCGGCATAGGTGCGGCGGACGCCGATCGAGCGCGAGCGGATACCAGGCCCATAGGCGATGACAGGCACACGCTCGCGCGTATGGTCGGTGCCGCGCCAGGTCGGATCGCAGCCGTGATCGGCGGTCAGGATGACGAGATCACCGGGTTTCAGCTTCTCATGCACCTCCGGCAGCCGCGCGTCGAAGGCTTCAAGGGCCGCCGCATAGCCGGGCACATCACGGCGATGGCCATAAACCATGTCGAAATCGACGAAATTCGTAAAGACAAGATCGCCGTCGGCAGTCTCGTCCATCGTCCGGAGCGTCGCATCCATCAGCTTCATGTTGCCGTTGGCCTTGATGACCTTGGAGATGCCCTGATGGGCAAAGATGTCGCCGATCTTGCCAACCGCGTGTACGGTGCGTTCGGCCTTGACCAGCCGGTCGAGCAGGGTCGGCTCGGGCGGCAGCACGGAGAAGTCGCGGCGGTTGCCGGTGCGCTCGAATGTCGCCGGCGTTTCTCCAATGAAGGGGCGGGCGATGACCCGGCCGATATTATAGGGATCGACCAAGGTGCGAACGATTTGGCAGAGAGCGATTAGCCGTTCCAGGCCGAAATGGTGTTCATGGGCAGCAATCTGGAACACGGAGTCGGACGAGGTGTAGCAGATCGGCTTGCCGCTACGGATATGCTCCTCCCCATATTTGGCAATGATCTCGGTGCCGGAAGCATGGCAATTGCCGAGAATGCCTGGCAGATCGGCTGCTTTGCAAATGGCCTCCACCAGATCCGGCGGAAAGGCGTCGCCCTCGGCGGAAAAATAACCCCAGTCGAACATCACGGGCGTGCCGGCTATTTCCCAGTGGCCTGATGGCGTGTCCTTACCGCGCGACACTTCATTGGCGCAGCCATATAGGCCATAGAGCTTTTCCGGCTTTGGCATGCCGTCCGGGTAGCGGCCTGTCGCCGCCTTGGCGATTTCTAACAGTCCGAGACCCGACATATTCGGCAGCATCAACGGTCCGGAACGCAGGCCCTCGCGATCGGCCGCACCCGCGGCGCAGAATTCGGCGATATGGCCGAGCGTATCGGCGCCCTCATCACCATAGGCCGCCGCATCCGGACTGCCGCCGACGCCGAAGGAATCAAGAACGAAGAGAAAGGCGCGCGCCATAGTTCACCCGATAGGATTGCTCAACGCGCCACATCTGATGCGAGGCGCATTGGACGTCACCCATATAACGGAGACGTCGACTTGGCAATTTTCCTGTTCAAATGGGGAATATCGCACGGATTTGCGGAAATTGCGCTCAACAATCGGTGCAAGAGATCGATTTATCGGTGGTGCGCGGACGATAAAAATACTCGCGGCCGATGGTGATCTGGCTGCTGCCGGCAGGCAGGAAATCCGAGCCGAAACTGATGAGCTGATAGGGAACGGCGAGCTCTGTGCGCACCAGAAATGTGCTCGGCTGAGCGATATTGGTGGGGAGGGTAACGGTGCTGCCGGTCGAATAGGGCTTGCTGCCGTCTTGTGCCCAGGACCAGGCAACGGTGGCGTTGCTGCTGGCATCGAGCTGAATACCGCTGATCTTTAGCGTTAGGCCCTTCGTCTCGTAGGGCGCGAAAATAGCGCTGGCGACCGAAGGCATTGTCGCGAGCATCGCCTTGCTGACGCTGGGTTGCTGCGTCAGGATGTCGGCGATGGAACCGGCCGACCGGCTGGCTCGCTTTTCGACGCTGAGCGCTATGGTGAGTTCGAAGGCGCCGAGATAGAGCATCACCAGCACCGGAAAGAGGATGGCAAATTCGATCGCGCCGATCCCCCGCTCGTCGCGGGCAAAGCGTCGCAGAGAGGTGGCGCAAAGCTTCGCTATCAACTCCTTTTGACCTATTGCCATCCTCCTCACGGATAATTCTCGTTTTGGAAGGCCGCCGTCGCGACGATGAGATAGGTCGTTGGCATGGAACCGTCAGTTGGACGTATAGTGGTGAGATAGGGCCGCAGCAGATCGGTTATCACCTGCCAGCGGTAATAAGCGCGCATCATGTTATACGACTGGGCGCCGCCAGGCGCGTATTTGAAGCCCGTTGTGTTGAGGTCGGAATAGGGGTTGGACGACACGCGTGGTATGGTGGTCGGCATGGCCGCAAACGTCGTGTAGCTTTCGACGTCGAGATAAAGATTAGTTGGCGTCGCCAGCTCGGCCGCCGAGCAAGCGATGATGACCGAAATCTCGTTGCAGAAAGCTTGGCGGAACTGCTGTTGATTCGTATTGGCGGCGGTGATCTGCCCGGTCCTGATCTGACGCGACAGCGTATCGACGGCGTTGGAAACGACCTGTTCTGCGATAAAGGCGACGAATGTTTCCAGGATCGCAAAGATGATTAGGAAATAGGGTATGGCCAGAAGGGCGAATTCGATGGCGGCCGTGCCGTCGCGGGAGCGCACGAATTCACGCAGGCCGCCACTCGCGCGTCGCCGCACAAGGGTCTTGCCCCCAGGGATATCGTCGTCTGGCGTCATACCGGGATCCGCGGCGATTTAAACGGGGGTGAGACTAGAGCCGCTTTCTTGATAATCCGTTTCTCTTCTCTCTTCATATTGAGAGGAAGCTTGGATTTGTTTAAGAAAGCCAAATCTTGTTCAGTATAGTTGAATATAGCGAGGGAATGAAAACCGGCCTCTATGGCGCGGCCGATGCAGCGTGGTTCTGTTGGGCATGCTGCTCACAATTGGGTGTGCAGGACAGCACTGAACGATCGGTCTGACGGTAGACGCGGACCGTATTGCCTTCGTCGATCGATACGAGGATGCGCTCGTCGACGATCGCGTTGCCATCGGAATCGAGCAGGACGATATTCGTCGTGCCGAAGCTCCGACCGGTAAGCACAATGGTCTTCGGATCGGCGACCGTCGCATCCGCAACCTGCGAGTTGCCGACAATGACCTTGCTGACGGGACGATCAAGCTTCAGAACGCGCGCGTGATCCATATAGACCCGCAGCATGCCGTCGTCCGCGGCGTGGGAAAGTTGCGCTAACAGGCCCCCTATTGCGGCAGCGCAGGCAAAGAATGTGGTTCTGCCGCGGGTTGGCATGGTCTGGCCTCGTGAAGCTGTTGGCGGAAACGGTTACCAAATACAATGAGAAAGAATGGTGAATGAACAATTAAGGGAACGCTGCTCGTACAATTGTGACGCAAGTTCGTCGCCTTGGCCTTCCATTTTGGGATTTCCATTCTGGGTATGAAATATTGCGAGACACTCCATGCATTGCCCTAATACATTAGCCTCTAATTATTGCCCTGAAATTGAAGATTTTCTTTAAAATTGTTTGGAAAGACATGATTTGACGTTAACTAGTCTATTTGCGTTTTAGAATTTCCGATCTGTTAACCCACTTCCTTAAAGCGATGGAAACGGCCAGCCGCTACCGTGTAACTCATCCGATCAACGGCAAACAGTTGGCGGACGTGCTGTCAACAAAGTGAGTGGAGTTAACCTATGACCAAGCTTTTTTCGCGTTTTCTGAAGGACGAATCCGGTGCCACCGCAATTGAATATGGCCTGATTGCTGCGCTGATCTCTGTCGCCATCATTGCCGGCGCAACGACGCTGGGCAATACGCTCAGCACCACGTTCAATGGTATTTCTACCAAGATGAACACCGCTTCTACCGCACATTAATTGATTGCGGCGCTTCAGCGGCATGTTTGGATTGAAAACGGCACTGTTGACCGACGTGCTATTAACAAAATGAGCGGAGTTATCTTATGACTAAGCTTTTTTCGCGTTTCCTGAAAGACGAATCCGGTGCGACCGCAATCGAATATGGTCTGATTGCCGCGCTGATCTCCGTCGCCATTATTGCCGGCGCAACGACGCTGGGCAACACGCTCAGCACCACGTTCAATGGCGTTTCTGACAAGATGAACACCGCTTCCACGGCACATTAATCGTAGCGGAAGTATAGTGATGTAAAAAGTTCGGAAACCGCTCCGTATAGTGAGCGGTTTTTGACATTTATTGGTTGGTCTGGGGGATATCAAATGCTTGAAGCTGCCACTTTGCTGATCTTCCCGCTCTGCCTTGCGGTCGCGGCCCTTTCCGACCTGTTTACGATGACGATCCCGAATCGGGTATCGCTGGTTTTGTTTGGCGCCTTCATGGTGCTTGCACCCTTACTCGGCCTGACATGGACTGACATCGGCATGCACTTTGCCGGCGCGACCATTGTCTTTTGTGTCTGCTTTGCGCTCTTTGCCGTGAACGTCATGGGCGGTGGCGATGCCAAGCTGCTGGCGGCTTCCGCACTCTGGTTTGGCATCGACCCGTCGCTTCTGTCCTTCCTCATCCATGTCGCTTTCCTCGGCGGCGTCGTGACGATTTTCATCCTTATGGTGCGCTCGCAAACCAATGCCATCCTGGCCATGGGCCTGCCGGTGCCGAACTCGTTGCTGATCGCCAAGAAAATCCCGTATGGCATCGCTATCGCCATTGGCGGCTTTCTGGTTTTTCCCTCGTCTCCGCTGGTCATTGCGGCGACGTCGCATCTTATCTAAATTAGATAATTCTAAGTATTAATGATGTACTAAACCGCGATATATATTATGTTTCATTAATAGACGTGCTTAAATAATTGTAAATGTAATATACCATTAACCATAATTACACCAATTCCAGAGCATTCTGCGGGGCGAAGAGTCGTATTCCCCAAGGAATGATCATGAAACCCGCTCGCTTAATGATACTCGCGGTGGCAGTTGTTACGGCAGGGCTTGCCGGACTGCTGGCGATGCGTCTAGCCGGTTCGCACAATGTCGTGCCGCAGGTCGCAGCGGTGGTGGAGAAGGAGGCGACGGTCAATGTGCTCGTCGCCGACGCTAATCTTCCGGTCGGCTCGCGCCTGAATGACAAGTCGGTCCATTGGATCGCCTGGCCGCAGAGCGGCCTTGTCAAGGGTTTCATCACCGAAGCCGATCGCCCCGATGCGCTGAAGGACCTAGACGGTGCGGTCGTCCGCCTGCCGATTTTTGAAGGCGAACCGATCCGCGAGGAGAAAGTCGCTGATTCCAACAGCCACATTCTCTCGTCGCTATTGCCTTCCGGCAAACGTGCAGTCGCCACCGAAATCTCGGTCGCGACCGGTGCCGGCGGCTTCATCCTTCCCAATGACCGTGTCGACGTGATCATGGTACGCAAGGGCGATACCCAGAAATTCGTAACCGAGACCGTGCTCAGCAACGTCCGCGTCCTCGCTGTCGATCAACAAATCGAGGAAAAGCAGGATGGCACCAAGGCTGTGGTCGGCACGACCGCGACTCTGGAGCTGACGCCGGACCAGACCAAGGTTCTGGCGGTCGCCCAACAGATGGCCGATCGCCTGACGCTGGCGCTGCGCTCGGTCGCCGATGCGGGGCAATCGGATACGACCGCCGCCGACTATCTGTTGGCCGGAGACAATGGCGGCGCCGTCGTCCAGGTCATCAAGTCAGGCGCGATCGTCACCAACAGCGCAGCCGCAGCCAAGACGCAATGAGAAGGGCGGGACCATGTTTAAGACCAGCAAACCAATCGGCCTTCTTACGTCTGCGGTTCTCTCCTTCTCTGTCGCTTTCGCCGGACTGCCTTTCGCCGACGCGCCGGCTTTCCTGCGCATGGCAATGGCCAAGGCCGACGGCGCCGACACCATCGTCACCATTGCCGGCCTCGGCACTAAGCGCACGCTGAAGCTCGGCCTCAACAAAGCACTGGTGGTCGACCTCCCGGCGGATGCCCATGATATTCTCGTCTCCGATCCTAAGATGGCCGATGCGGTGACGCGTACGTCGCGCCGCATTTACCTCTTCGGCAAGACTGTCGGCCAGACGAATATCTTCGTGTTCGGTGCCGACGGAAAGGAGATCGTCAGCCTCGATCTTCAGATCGAACGCGACATCGCCGGCCTACAGACCAACCTCAAACGTTTCATCGCGGACTCCGCCATCAACGTCGAGATCGTCTCCGATAACATTGTCTTGACGGGTACGGTCCGTACCCCACAGGATTCGGCGCGCGCCGAGCAATTGGCTGAAGCCTTCCTGAAAGGTGGCGAAGCCACCACCCGCACCGAAACCGCCAGCGGTAGCGGTGGAGACAATTCCGTCGCTCTGTTTGCCGAAGCGCGCCAGACCTCGCAGATCGTCAATCTCCTGCAGATCGAAGGCGAGGATCAGGTGACGCTGAAGGTCACCGTCGCCGAGATCAAGCGCAGCGTGCTGAAGCAGATCGGTTTCGACCATCTCGTCAGTAATTCTTCCGGTCTCACCGTTGCGCAGCTCGGCAACGTCAGTGGTGATTCAACGGCCGCCTACGGCAATGGCGGCATCAGCGCCTTGTTCAAGACGGCGATCGGCAAATACGATATTAAAAGTTACCTGAATGCTATGGAGCAAGCTGGCGCTGTCCGCACCCTCGCCGAACCGACCTTGACAGCAATTTCAGGCCAGGCCGCGACCTTCAATTCGGGTGGCCAGACGCTCTATTCCACCATCGATCAGGACGGCAAGGTGACGATCACGCCGTATACTTACGGCATCAGCCTTGCCTTCACGCCTGTCGTCCTTTCGGCCGGACGCATCAGCTTGCATGTCCAGACTCAGGTTTCCGAACCCGTAGGCACCGCCGGAGAGGCGACCTACAACCAGCGCGCGGCAGACACCTCCGTCGAATTGCCTTCCGGCGGCTCGATAGCGCTCGCAGGCCTCCTGAGCGATAACATCCAGCAGAATACCAACGGAACACCTGGCGCCTCGAAGATTCCGATCATCGGCGCGCTGTTCCGGCAGAAGAGCTTTCAGCGTGACGAAAAAGAACTGGTGATCATTGCGACGCCTTACCTCGTGCGGCCGGTGGCTCGCGATCAGCTTGCCCGTCCCGACGATAACTTCTCCCCGACGAACGATGCCGCTGCCTTCTTCATGAACCGTGTCAACAAGATCTACGGCCGCAGGGATGCGCCGCCGGTCGCCGATGCCAATTTCCACGGCACAGTCGGCTTTATCTACAAGTGAGGGCAAACGGATCATGAATCGCCCCTTTTCAATCGGATCCACGAGAGACCAAAACATGGCCAGCCTCGATCGCAATGCGCCCCGTATCGCCAGGCCGCGATTTGCAGCCCTCGCCTTGATCATGATGGCTAGCGTTGTCAGCGGATGTGCCGGTTCGCCGGATGGCATAAGGACCAGCGCCATTTCCGACGACTATCGTCAGCGTCATCCAATCGTGCTGACGGAGAGGGAACACCATGTCGACATTCCGATCTCCGCTGGTGATCGCCGCCTGACCCCTGGCACGCGCGATACGGTCCGGGGGTTCGCACAGGATTATCGCGCGCACGCAACTGGCACGGTCGAAATTCTCACACCGCGGGAATCTGCGAACTCGCCGGCCGCATCTGTCTTACGCCGGCAGATCCGTCAGGAGCTGGTGGCGAACGGCATTCCGTCGGCGCGCATCGTCGACAGTTATTATCCGGCCGGCGGTCCCTATGATGCCGCACCGATCCGCCTGCGCTTCACGGCGACGACCGCGGCCACCAATGCCTGCGGCCAATGGCCGGACGATCTTGCCGACAACTTTTTCGATAATCAGAACTATTATAATTTCGGCTGCGCCACCCAGAACAACCTCGCTGCACAAGTCGCCAATCCGACCGATCTCATCGCGCCGCGCGCGGTGACGCCCATCGATGCCGACCAGCGCAGCAAGGTCATCGACAATTATCGCAACGGTTCGACCGCAACCAGCACGGCTACGGTCGGTGGCTCTAGCCGCGGCAGCAGCGGTTTCTAAACATGAGAGTTGGCTGTCGCCGCAACAGGATAAAGTCATGAGCGCTATCGATTACGATATCAAGCAGGCCGCGGTGGAAGCCGGGGACGCGCCCCGTGTCGGCGATCTCGAAAACATGCGGCCACTGCCGCGTATCTCCGTGCATGCCTTCTGCGAAAGCGAGCAGTTGCAGCAGGTAATGGACCGATGTGCCAACGATCGGCGCATGTCCAAAGTCAGCCTCAGGATTACCAGCGGCAGCACGGCGGCGGCGGCAAACATGTTCGCCTCGACGCCGACGCCGAATCTGATCATATTGGAAACCCGCGCTAATCCGCAGAATCTGCTGGCCGAGCTTACTCCGCTTGCCGCAGTCTGCGATCCCAGCACCAAAGTTGTGATCGTCGGCTATTACAACGACATCGGCCTCTATCGCGAACTCATCCGCAACGGCATTTCCGAATATATGGTCCACCCCGTCTCCATGACCGACGTCATGGCCGCGATGGCGGCGATCTTCGTCGATCCCGACGCGGAACCACTGGGCCGCAGCATCGCCTTCATCGGCGCCAAAGGTGGGGTAGGGGCGTCCACCATCGCGCACAATTGCGCTTTCGGCATCTCCAACCTGTTCTCGACCGAGACCATTCTCGCTGATCTCGACCTGCCCTACGGCACTGCCAACATCGATTTCGACCAGGACCCGGCGCAGGGCATTGCTGAAGCCGTCTATGCGCCGGAACGGCTTGATGAGGTCTTCCTTGACCGCCTATTGACCAAGTGTTCCCAGCACCTGTCCTTGCTCGCCGCTCCCTCCATGCTCGATCGCGCCTATGATTTCGATGGCCAGGCGTTCCAGCCGGTGCTCGACGTTCTGCAGCGCAGCGCGCCCGTGAGCGTGCTCGACGTGCCGCATCTATGGTCGGAGTGGACGCGCTCCGTGCTTGCGGCCGTCGATGAAGTCGTGATTTGCGCGGCGCCTGACCTTGCCAATCTGCGCAACGCCAAGAACATGCTGGATGCACTGCGCAAGCTGCGTCCCAACGACAAGGCGCCGTATCTCATCCTCAATCAGGTCGGCATGCCCAAGCGCCCGGAAATAGGCCCTTCGGAGTTCTGTGAGCCGTTGGAAACCGACCCGATCGCCATCATTCCTTTTGATATCAACCTGTTCGGCAACGCCGCCAATAGCGGCCGCATGATTTCGGAGACCGATTCGAAATCGCCGATCGCCGAGACCTTCTCGCAAATATCGCACATCGTCACCGGGCGCGTTGCACTGAAGAAGGCAAAAAAGGGCGGTCTACTCGGTCTCCTGAAACGCAAGTAATTGTTTGATTTCGCATGATCATGTTCGAAAGCCGGTTCGCACTTTTGACATCATGCTCCAGCCTAGAATTGGATCGACAGCATGTTTGGCAGACGCGGAAATGAAGGTCCTGCAAAGAGTGGCAGCGTAGCGTCGCCTCCGTCGCCGCCGCGCACGCCCTCCGCTGCTGCGCCGGCGGCATCGAACGTGCTGGTCGAGCCGGCGCAACAACGCCAGCAGGTAGCGCCCCCTTCGATGCAGACTCCGACACGCCGCCGGCCGGCGCGCACCGAAGAATATTACGACACCAAGTCGCAGGTCTTTTCGGCTCTGATCGATACGATCGACCTGTCGCAGCTCTCCAAGCTCGATGCCGAGGCGGCGCGCGAGGAAATCCGCGACATCGTCAACGACATCATCACCATCAAGAATTTCGCGATGTCGATCTCCGAGCAGGAGGAACTGCTCGAGGATATCTGCAACGACGTCCTCGGCTACGGTCCGCTGGAGCCGCTGCTCGCCCGTGACGATATCGCCGACATTATGGTCAATGGCGCCGGCCAGACCTTCATCGAAGTCGGCGGCAAGACGGTCGAATCGGAAATCCGCTTCCGCGACAATGCCCAGCTCCTCTCCATCTGCCAGCGCATCGTCAGCCAGGTCGGCCGTCGCGTCGACGAATCGAGCCCGATCTGCGACGCCCGCCTGCCGGACGGATCGCGCGTCAACGTCATCGCACCACCGCTGTCCATCGACGGCCCGGCGCTTACCATCCGCAAATTCAAGAGGGACAAGCTGACGCTCGACCAGCTTGTCCGCTTCGGCGCCATCACGCCGGAGGGCGCCACGCTGCTGCAGATCATCGGCCGCGTTCGTTGCAATGTCGTGATTTCCGGGGGTACCGGCTCAGGCAAGACGACGCTTCTGAATTGCCTCACGAACTACATCGATCGAGATGAGCGCGTCATCACCTGCGAGGACACGGCCGAACTGCAGCTCCAGCAGCCGCATGTCGTCCGCCTTGAAACCCGCCCTCCAAACATCGAAGGCGAGGGTGAGATCACCATGCGCGATCTGGTCAAGAACTGCCTGCGTATGCGCCCTGAACGCATCATCGTCGGCGAAGTACGCGGACCGGAAGTCTTCGACTTATTGCAGGCGATGAACACCGGTCATGACGGCTCGATGGGCACGATCCATGCCAACACGCCACGCGAATGCCTGAGCCGTATGGAATCGATGATCGCCATGGGCGGCTTCAGCCTGCCGGCCAAAACGGTGCGCGAAATCATTTCCACGTCCGTTGACGTCGTCATCCAGGCCGCCCGTCTGCGCGACGGTTCGCGCCGCATCACCCAGATCACCGAGGTGATCGGCATGGAAGGCGATGTGATCATCACCCAGGACCTGATGCGCTACGAAATCGAAGGCGAGGATGCGAGCGGCCGTATCATCGGCCGGCATATGTCGACCGGTGTCGGCAAGCCGCATTTCTGGGACCGCGCCCGCTATTACAACGAGGAAAAGCGCCTGGCTGCTGCCCTCGACGAGATGGAAAACAAGTCGAAATAGGACTTTCCCGATGTTCGGTGCCGATCCGGTAGTGCTTCTGATTGTGGTGCTTGCAGCCGTCTCCGCGGCGGCGGTCTGCTATGCCGTCCTCTATTCCCGGATCGAAACCCAGAAAAAGGCCGACAGCCGCGTCAACCGCATCAAGTCGGCCGAGACCGACCGGACGAAAGTCAAGGCGGCGCGCGACCGCGTGCACGAAATGTCGAAACGGCGCAAATCAGTGCAGGATTCGCTGAAGGATCTGGAAAAGCGCCAACTGGAGAACACCAAGAAGAAACAATCGCTGAAGATGCGGCTCGGACACGCCGGCTTGTCACTGACGCCCGGACGTTTCTATCTCTTTGGCGTCCTGTTCGGCCTTTTCATCATGGTTGTTCTCTTCCTGACCCATGCCCCGCTCCCCGTATTGGTTGGCCTGCCCTTTGCCGCAGCCTTCGGCTTACCGCGCTGGGTCGTCGGCTTCCTCATCAAGCGCCGGCAGAACAAATTCCTGGACGAATTTCCCAACGCGCTCGACCTCATCACCCGTTCGATCCGCTCCGGTCTGCCGCTCAATGATGCCGTGCGGCTTGTGGCAGCCGAGGCACGCGAACCCGTCAAATCTGAATTCCGCCGGGTCGTCGAGGCCCAACAGGTCGGCCTCAGCATGACCGATGCCTGTCTGCGCATGAATAATCATATGCCTCTGCAGGAGGTAAACTTTTTTGCGATCGTCATTGCTATCCAGGCGCAGGCGGGCGGAAATCTGTCCGAAGCGCTGGGCAACCTTGCGCGCGTGCTGCGCGAACGCAAGAAGATGAAAGCGAAGGTGACCGCACTGTCGATGGAAGCAAAGGCCTCGGCCGTCATCATCGGTGCGCTGCCCTTCATTGTCGCCACGCTCGTCTACCTGACTTCGCCGCAATACATGAGGATTCTGTTCGTTGATCCGCGCGGCCATCTGATCCTGGGCGCCGCTGGTATCTGGATGTCATTCGGCATCTACATCATGCGCAACATGGTCAACTTCGAGATTTGACCTAAAGGAGACGCCGAGACATGTCCTCCGATTTCGCCAGTCAGTTGACCGATCCAGGCATGATCCTTGCCGTTTTCGTGGCGATCGCCGTCTTCGCCACCTTTTACACAATCGCCGTACCCTTCCTGGAGCGCGGCGATCTCAACAAACGGATGAAAGCGGTTTCCACCGAGCGCGAGCAAATCCGCGCCCGGGAACGCGCACGGCTGAACACTGACGGCAGCAAGGCGTCATTGCGTAGCCAGAACAACCACAATGTCCGCCAGATCGTCGAACGCTTCAATCTCCGCAATGCCCTCGTTGATGCCAATACGGTCAATCGGCTGCGGGCAGCAGGGCTGCGCTCGGAAAACGCGTTGAACATGTTTCTGGTGGCGCGTTTTCTGCTACCGTTCCTCTTTTTTGCCGTCGCCGGCATTTTCGTTTTCGTCCTTGGCTACTTCGCCGCCAAACCGTTCGCAATCCGCCTTCTCGGCGTCATCGGCACTGCCTATCTCGGCTTCTACGCGCCGAACATCTATATTTCCAATCTCGTTACCAAACGGCAGAAGTCCATCAAGCGCGCTTGGCCGGATGCGCTCGACCTGATGCTGATTTGCGTGGAATCGGGCATTTCCATCGAGGCCGGTATGCGCCGGGTCTCCGAGGAGATGTCGGAGCAATCGCCGCCGCTTGCCGAAGAAATGGTGTTGACCACGGCGGAACTCTCCTTTCTGCCGGATCGCCGCGCCGCGTTCGACAATCTCGCCAGCCGGACCCAGATCGAAGTCGTCAAATCGGTGACGCAGGCCCTGATTCAGGCAGAACGATACGGCACGCCGGTCTCGCAGGCGCTGCGCGTTCTGGCGCAGGAAAGTCGCGACGAGCGCATGAACGAAGCTGAAAAGAAAGCTGCCGCCCTGCCGCCGAAACTGACCGTGCCGATGATCGTCTTCTTCCTGCCCGTTCTCATGGCCGTTATCCTTGGCCCGGCGGCTATCCAGGTGATGGATAAATTCTGAGATGGAAAACTTGCCCCCCGCGCTGGGCCTGATTACGTTGCAATCAGGCGTCAGCGGCGATGTGAGATGGATGGCGTCAGCGCTTGTAAACTCGCCCGGACGCCAATCGTATCGGGAGGATTTCTATGTCGTCCGTAGCCATCTTTTTTAGCGTCGTCGCCGCCGTTCTCATCGGCGCGATTAGTCCTGGCCCGAGTTTCGTTCTCGTTTCCCGCATCGCCGTTTCCCGTTCGCGCAGGGCCGGCCTTGCCGCTGCTTTCGGCATGGGCGCCGGCAGCGTAACTTTCGCGACTTTGACCCTGTTCGGTTTGAATGCGCTGCTTATGCAGGTCGAATGGCTGTATCTTGCGCTCAAGGTCGCCGGTGGCCTGTACCTGATCTATATCGGCATCCGCATTTGGCGGAGCGCCGCCCATGATCTTCCTCTCGACGCCCCTGTCACACCGGCCGGCCGGAACATCGGGCGCAATTTCTGGTTTGCGCTGGGAACGCAGCTCAGCAATCCAAAGACGGCCATTTTCTATGGTGGTATTTTTGCAGCGCTTCTACCGGCACAACCTGATCCCTGGCTGATGCTCGCGGTGCCGCTGGCGGTCTTCGCCGTCGAGGTGGGCTGGTATACAGTGGTGACGATCGCCTTTTCGTCGAACCGTCCGCGCTCGTTCTATCTCGGAGCCAAGCTTTGGATCGACAGCATCGCGGGCACCGTGATGGGCGCGCTTGGCGTTCGGCTTGTGGCAGAAGGCCTGCCACGGCATATCTGGCGCTGAACCGCCCTAGTTGACCGCTTTCTTGGCGTCGCCGGCGGCGAGTTTCTGCCAGGAATTCTGCTGCGCCAGCATGGAGCGCAGATAAGCGACATTGGCGTTCGCCTGCTGCGGTGTTAGCTCCTGGCGGGCGATCTGTTCTGCCTCGGGGAAGCGGCCCTGCAGCCCGACCACGAGAGCCAGATTCTGGCGCACGCGGCTGTCGGCGGCCGGCTGGCTGACAGCGGAGCGAAGATAGCTCTCAGCGGTCTTGAGATCGCCCGTCAGCACATAGGACATGCCGAGATTGGAAAGTATCGATGGCTCGTTTGGTTGCAGCATGAGGGCATCGCGGTATTTCGCGCGCGCCTCGGCCGAGCGACCGAGCTGGTCGAGGATCGCGCCCTCCGCCGAAACCAGCCGCCAGTCCGGGCGGTCCGGCGTCTGTGCGCGACCGATGGTCGCGAGCGCCTCGTTGAGCTGTCCGGCCGCCGCCTGGGCCTTGCCATAGGCAGCCAGCACACCATTGTCGCTGGGGTGAGCTATCGCGACTTGCTGCATGACAGCGAGCGCCTGGTCGTTGCGGCCGTTCATGCGCAGCACATTGGCGTAGTTGATGCCAGTATCGCGGTCCTTTGGATTTGCGTCGTAGGCTTTGCCCAGGGCAAGGGTCGCTTGTGCGAGATCCGAGTTGTTCATCTCATCGACGGGCTTCGACATCGTCGGGATCGAGCCGGTGGTCATCTTGTCTTTTCCGGTCGTCGAGCAGCCGGCGAGCGCAAGCGCCACAAGTGCCGCCGAAGCGCCAAGGAAAAGAAAAGTCTTGAGCGAAGACGTGATTGATGAAGTGGCCATAGCGCCTATCCCGGGATGCTGAGTCCTGCGCCTGGCCTCGAATCGGAACAGGGAAAGGTTTGACGCAATGTTCGCTCCAGCAATAATCTGTTAACCCTAACAGAGAGTTAACCCGCGATTCCCTGAAATCATTGCCAAAGGACAGTTATGGCCCCCTATCAATTCATCGAGCGCGCCAGCCCCTTCAATTCGAAGGGTGGGGCGACGCTGCCGATCTTTGCCGTTACCCCCGCACATATTGAGACCGGCACCATCGATCCCATTGCGCTCGATTGGGCGCGCAAGGCTGGTTACAAGGCCGAAAGCGGCTCGCTGTTGTTGATTCCGACCGAAGAAGGTCATCTCGGCGGCGCGTTATTCGGCCTTGGCTCTAATCCTTCGGAACAGCCTTTCCTGACCGGTAAACTGGCGCGCGGCCTGCCAGCGGGCGATTGGCACATCGAGACTGCGCCGCTGACGGCAAACCGGCTTTCGCTCGGCTTCGGTCTCGGAAGCTACCGATTCGAGCGTTACAAATCGGAAAAGGCAACCCCGCCGACGCTGATGATCCCACGCGACGCCGACGCCGCCGATATCAAGCGCCAGCTCGCCGGCGTCTTCCTTGCCCGCGACCTAATCAACACGCCGACCAATGATATGGGTCCCGAACAGCTCGAAGCAGCTTTCCGGGCGCTCGCCGAGCACTACAAGGCGGAAATGTCCGTCATCATCGGCGACGACCTCCTGAAGGAGAATTTCCCGTTGGTGCATACCGTCGGGCGCGCCAGCGCCGATGCGCCGCGCCTGCTGGAACTGCGCTGGGGTAAGAAGGGCCATCGCCGAATCACGCTGGTAGGCAAGGGCGTCTGCTTCGACACCGGTGGCCTCGATATCAAGCCGGCGTCCTCGATGCTGTTGATGAAGAAGGACATGGGTGGCGCCGCCAATGTCATGGGGCTGGCGCTGATGATCATGGACGCCAAGCTCAAGGTCGACCTGCGCGTCATCATTCCCGTCGTAGAAAACTCGATCTCGTCCAACGCTTTCCGACCCGGCGACATCTACAAGAGCCGCAAGGGCCTGACCGTGCAGATCGATAATACCGATGCTGAGGGACGGCTGATCCTCGCCGATGCGCTCTCCTATGCTGACGAAGAAGCGCCCGATCTGATGGTCGATATGGCGACGCTGACGGGGGCTGCCCGCGTCGCGCTTGGCCCCGACTTGCCGCCCTTTTTCACCGACGACAACGATCTCGCCCGCGATCTGACCGAGGCGAGCCTGGAGACGGACGACCCGCTGTGGCGCATGCCGCTCCACATGGGCTACGACAAGGATATCCGCGCAAAATTCGCCGATATCACCAATGCGCCGTCCGGCGGCATGGCCGGCTCAATCACCGCCGCTTTGTTCCTGAAGCGCTTCGTGACAAAGACGCCGAGCTGGGTGCATTTCGACATTTACGGCTGGGCACAGACCGAGCGTCCCCACTCGCCGGGCGGTGGCGAAGCGCAGGCCATCCGGGCGCTGTATCACCATATCCGCCAGAGTGTGCGATAGGTCATTATTGTTACTCTCCCCGCGTTTGCGGGGAGAGGCCTTCCTCTTCTCCCCGCAAAACGAGGCGAAGGGTTTATGAATTACCCTTGAATCTGCCATGATCTTGGCCGAAACTGAAACGGCAGCGTAACGATCTCCGAGGTTGCCTTTGCCGCTTGAACTCTCCGCCTCGCAGGCTCTAGGCCTCTGGCATGGCGTGGCGCTCGAGCAGGTGCGTCGCGAGGATCATGATCTGACCCTTCGACAGATGGCGATCCTATTGCAAATCTACCTCGTGCCGCCGCCGCATACTGTGCGCGGGCTCGCCGCAACGCTCGGCGTTACCAAGCCGGTCATCACCCGAGCGCTGGACACGATGGGCGAGATGGGACTGGTCGACCGCGTGCGTGACGAGCGCGATCGTCGTAATGTCATTATCAAGCGCACTGTGACCGGCGCGCTCTATCTGGAAAAGCTCGGTGATCTCATCATCGAGCAAGGCCGCAAACTATCAGTGTAAGGAGCATATTCATGACGCTCGACCGACGCCTCAACGCTTTCCGGCCCGATCTCGCCGATGCCTCTCTCCAGGGCAAGGTCGACGCAGACCGTTTTGTCGAAGGCGCCAAGGCACAAGTCGTCGTTCCCGTCGCCGCCCTTCGTCCACAGCCGGACCTAGCGCGCGGCATCGATACCGAGCTTTTGTTTGGCGAGGACGTCGATGTCTTCGAGCGTAAGGATGGTTGGTGCTGGGTGAAAGCAGCATCGGATGGTTATGTCGGCTATCTTTCCGAAAAGGCGATCCGGAGAGAACAGGCAGCACCTACCCACATCGTGGTGACGCAGCGGACGTTTCTCTACCCCGAGCCGGAGCTCCGTAAGCCCCACGCCCATGTGCTGTCCATGGGCAGCCGCCTGCGCGTTACTGGCACGGCCGAGACGCGAGGAAACCATTATGTCGTTCTGGAGGGTGGCACGGCCATCTTCTCCAAGCATGTGCAGCCGATCGGCTACAATGACGGCGGCGATTTTGTCGACGTCGCCCTAAGATTCCTGGAAACACCTTATCTCTGGGGCGGCCGTTCCGGCCTCGGTATTGATTGCTCCGGCCTTGTGCAGCTCGCATTGTTGATGACCGGTCGCGCCGCGCCACGCGATACGGACATGCAGGCCGCCGGCCTCGGCGAACCGATAGCCCGTGACGAGCTGAGGCGTGGCGATTTCGTCTTCTGGAAGGGTCATGTGGCCATCATGGAAGACGAGAAAACCATCGTCCATGCCAACGGCCATACCATGACCGTCGCGCGCGAAGATTTCGCCGCCGCCGTAGAGCGCATCGGTTGGCTCTACCAGCAGCCGACCGGTTATCGCCGCCTTCGGGACTGAGGCACGGCCGGAACCGGCATGGGTTTTAACACGTTACTTCCTCGGTTGAATACCTTGATCGAGAGGAGAAGTATCGTGCCAACTACGGCCATGGAACAAACAATCAGGGATATTCTTGGCGACAGCCATTTCCGGCGTAGCCGAAAGATCGATCGGCTGCGCGAGCTCCAGAGCGAAGCGCGCGGCATCCAACGCGCCGGCAGTGAAAGCATGATGAGCGCCGATGACGGCCTGCAGGACGATTTGCGCGTCATCGAAAAAGCGCTGCGACAGCTTGGCGCCGATGTCGAGCAGAAGGGCGCGGCTACGCTTTAAATCGCCTTGAGCGGATGCTTCGGCCAGTTCGTGACTCCGCCGGTCCAGTCCTCGAAGGCCTTCGATAGCCGGAGGACAAGCATGTCGCCAAAACGCGGACCGACGATCTGCAGTCCGATCGGCATGCCAGAGCGGGAGTAGCCGCAATTGATCGACGAGGCCGGCTGCTCCGACATGTTCCAGGGAACGGTAAAGCCGATGTGCTCGAAGGGCAGCATCGGGTTGTTGGTAGGCGAGGCCCAATCGGCCGGATAGGAGACGATCGGGTTGGTCGGTGATATCACCGCGTCGACCTCGGCAAATAGCCTGCCGCAACTCCTGCGCATCTCGATGGTCTGGTTGAAGCCGCGCACCGCCTCGACGCCGCTGATATCGGCCGCGCCTTTCGCCCACGTGTAGATATAGGGCAGGATCATCTCGCGGCGCTCCTCGCTGAGGCCCATGATGTCGCCCCAGAAACGCGCCCGCCAGAAGACATCCAGCCCATCCAGCATTTGTCGCGTCAGCACCGGCTCGACGTCGATGACGATGGCGCCGGCCTCTTCGAAGCGTTTGGCGGCCGATATCACCGCATCGCGCACCTCGGGATCGACGGGTAGGCCACAGCCGGCGTCGAGCATCAGGCCAATCTTCAGCCCGCGCACATCGATATCGAGATCCATCCAGTCGATCTCATTTGGCGGCAGACTGGTGCCATCGCGCCAGTCGGGCCGCGACAGAGTGGCCATGGAAAAGGCGGCGTCTTCGACGGTTCGGGTCATCGGGCCGGCACAACGACCAACATAATAAGGATCGACGGGGATGCGGCCGTGGCTTGGCTTGAAGCCGAAAATGCCGGTCCAGCCGGCGGGTAGACGTACCGAACCGCCGATATCCGTGCCAATGTGCAGCGGCCCGTAGCCCGCGGCCGCCGCCGCCGAAGCGCCGGCGCTGGAGCCTCCGGGGTTCTGCGTCGGGTTCCAGGGATTGCGGCTGAGCTTGTGGAAGCTGGAGAGGCCGGAGGAGAGCATGCCGTAATCCGGGCAGGTGGTCTTGGCGAAAATCACCGCGCCATCCTCGCGCAGACGTGCGGCAATCGGCGCATCCTCGGCGGCGGGAACCAGTTCGACGGCGGCCGTGCCGAGCGGCACCGGCTGGCCCTTGGTGGCGATCAGCTCCTTGAGCGTCACGGGAATGCCGTCCAGCCGTCCGAGCGGCCCACCCTTAGTCCAGCGCTCGGTGGAGGCGGCGGCCTGCTTGCGCCCCTCTTCCTGGTCATAGGCATAGAGCGCGGCGATCGTCGGTTCCCAGGCTTCGATATGTTTCTCCAGCGCCAGCCAGTATTCGCTCGGCGAAAGGCTCTTCTCAGAAAACGCCTGGAGGAGTTGGCGAATGGAAAGATCGGTCGCTTCGGTCATGATCAATACTCTTCAGTTCTTAGGTTAGCGGTTCGCCTCGCGTGGATCGAGAAAATCACGCAGGCCGTCGCCGAGCATGTTGAAGCCGAGGACTGAGAGGGCGATCGCCAGGCCCGGCAGGATGGCGAGCCAGGGCGCCAGCCCGAGATAGGTCTGTGCATCCGCCAGCATCCGCCCCCAGGTCGGCGCAGGCGGCGGCACGCCAAGGCCGAGGAAGCTTAATCCCGCCTCTGTCAGGATCGCCAGGCCGAGTTGGATGGTCGCCTGCACGATGATCCCGCTGATGATGTTCGGCAGCACGTGCCGCTTGGTGATCGAAAGACGCGTATTGCCAAGGGCACGCGCCGCCAGCACGTAATCCCTGCTCCAGGCCTGCAGCGCGGACCCCAGCGCCACGCGGGCAAAGACGGGGACCATGAAGACGGCAATGGCGATGACGGCTGTAAAACGCCCCGTGCCGAGAAAGGCTCCGAGGATCATCGCCGAAAGGATCGGCGGCAGAGCGAAGATCACGTCGCAGGCACGCATCACCAGCGATTCGAACAGCCCACGCAGAGCGGCGGCGGTGATGCCAATCACTGTCCCGATGGTACTCCCGATCGCGACGGCCGATACCGAGATCGACAGCGAATTCCAGCAGCCGACCAATAGCATGGACAGCACGTCATGGCCGAGCTGATCGGTGCCGAGAAGGCCGAAGGTGAAGGGCGGCTGCAGCTTGTGGATGATCTGCATCTTCGCCGGCGGCACCGGCGTCCAGAAGAGCGATAGAACCGCCACGCCGATGAGTGCGAGGATGATGGTCGCGCCGACGATCAGTTTGGCGCGGCGCAACGCGCGGGAACGGCGGGAGAGGGCGGGGGCGACTGTTTCGACCGTGATCATCGCGTGTCTCCGCTGCGGAGCCTGGGGTCGATGACCAGATAGGAGAGATCGACGAGGAAATTCATGATGATGACGAGGCCGGCAAAAAACAGCACGACGTCCTGCATGACGATAATGTCGCGCTGGCTGAGCGCTTGATAGGCGAGCCGCCCGAGACCCGGAAGGTTGAAGACGTTCTCGATCAGCACGGCACCGGCCACGAGGAAGCTGGACTGCAGCCCGAGAATGGTCAGCACCGGCACCAGCGCGTTCGGTAAGACATGACCCCAGAGCACGGCATCGTCGGACAGACCCTTGGCGAGCGCCGTACGGGCGAAATCCTCGTTCAGCGTTTCGAGCACGGCCGAACGGGTAACCCTGGTTAGTACGCCGGCCTGCGGCAGAGCCAATGCCACTGCCGGCAGGATCAGCGCTCTGAACGCCGGCCCGACGCCCTCGCCCCAGCCGGGAAATCCGCCTGCGGGCATCCAGCCGAGCGAGGTGGAAAAAAGCAAAATCAACAGCAGCGCCACCCAAAAGCCGGGCACGGCGATGCTCATCTGCGAAAACAGCGTGGCGATGATGTCGAAGATACCGCCCCGTCGGGCAGCGGCCGCCACGCCAAGTGGCACGGCAATGAGGATAGAAAGAATGATGGCGAGGAGCGCGAGCGGCAACGTCACGGCCAGCCGCTCGACTATGAGGCCGGCGACCGGTACGCCATAGGTGTAGGACTTGCCGAGATCGCCGGACAGCGCGCCGGCAAGCCATTGGCTGTAGCGGATGACCAACGGTTGATCCAGGCCCATGTCGTGCCGCAGCGCTGCCAGGGTCTCCGGTGACGCCGAGGTGCCAAGCGTGATGGCGGCGGGATCGCCCGGCAGCAGGGCCATCAACGCAAAGACCAGCAGCGAAACGGCGACCAGGGTCAGGATAAGACCCACGATCCGACGGGTGAGGAGTACGATCATTACCTGTCCATGGCCGGATCATCTCCGGCATCGAAGCATTTGACAGCGTGCGAGACGATTCGCCCGGCTGTGCGCGTGGAAGTGAAAAAAATCAGTCCTCCCAGAAGACGTTGGTCAATACATTCGATGGGATCGGCTCGTTCTCCCAGAGCCCTTTCAGCTTCTTGTCCCAGATCCCGAGTTTCGGCATGACGAAGAGGAAGAGCGAGGGGGCATCCTCGGCCAGGATCGCCTGCGCCTCGCCATAGAGCTTGTTCTGTGTGGCCGGGTCGGCGGTTAGCTGGATCTTCTTTATCAGCTCGTTGAAAACCGGGTTCTTATAATTGAAATAGTATGGGTCGCGTGAATAGATGTCGATGTCCAGCGGCTCGGCATGGGCGACGATGGTCATGTCGTAGTCGCGGCCGGAGAAGACGTCCTGCACCCATTTCGCCGGAAATTCCGTCGGTTCGATGTTCATGGTAACGCCGATATCGGCGAACATCGCCTGCATCACCTGGGCGCTTCTCGGAGCATAGGCCATTTGCGGTGTTTTGATAGTGAAGGTGAAGCCGTTGGGATAGCCGGCTTCAGCAAGCAGGGCCTTGGCCTTGGTCGGGTCGTAGGGCAGCGTGCCCGTCAGATCCTGGTATCCCGGATCATTCGGCGTATAGTGGCTGCCGATCGCCGTGCCGAAGCCGGACCAGGCGCCGTCGATGATCGTCTTGCGGTCGAGCGCCATCATCAAAGCCTGTCGCACCCGCTTATCGTCGAACGGCTTGCGCGCATTGTTCATGCCTGCAACCACCTTGAGCTCGGTATTACCGACCTTGGTCATCAGTCGCGCGTCGCCGTCGAAAGTATTCATGAGCTCGGGTGCCGCGAATTCCGGAAATGCGTCGAGGTCGCCGGCCTTCAGGGCTGCCGTTTGCGCCTGCGGATCGGAGATGAAGTGGAAGGTCACCTTGTCGAGTTTTACGTCGACGGATTTGTTCCAGTAATCCGGGTTCTTCACGAGCTCCACATGGTCCCCCTTGGCCCAGGTCGAAAATTTGAATGGACCGGTGCCTACAGGCGTGGTCTTGTCGTCGGCGGCAGATTTCGGGCCGATCATGACCGAAGACGGCCAGCCGAGCCAATAAAGCAGGCTGCCGGTTGGCGAAGAGAGATGCAGCACAAGTGTTTCGGGATCCGGCGCGTCGATCGAGGCGATGGTTGCAAAGAACCGCTTCTGCGGATTGACGGATTTGCCGTCACGGGCACGGTCGAGCGCGAATTTCGCCGCCGCTGAATCGAAGGCCTCGCCGTCATGGAATTTGACGCCGGTCTGCAGCTTGAATGTGTAGGTGAGGCCGTCGGAGGAAATATCCCAGCTTTTGGCGAGCTGCGGCACGATCTTGCCGCTCTCGTCGATGGCGACCAGTCCTTCGTAAATGTTCTGCCAGGTCACCTGACCTATGGCGACGGGCGCGGCGATCGTCGGATCAAGGCCAGCCGGCTCGACGCTCATGCCGATATTCAGCGTCGTCTTGGCCGCTTCGGCGGGCGTCAGGCCTAGCATCAGCAACCCGGCCGATATCGCGGCGCCATAGGCTAGACGGCGAGCAAAATCGCCCAGGCTTGGACTTAAAAACTTGGTCATTTCAGTTCCCACATTGCAGCTCGCGACGCCGGTTTCCCGCCTGCATAATTTTTCAAAATAGTGTCATCTCGCAAGCGCACACGCAATTCCGAAAATGTGTGACCCGTATAGCTGATACGGCTGGACTGAATTGGCTCCGTTGGAGTTCCTCGCGGACGCTACACTCGACCGCATGCGTGCTGAAAAGATATCCGAGATTTTCGATCTGCCGGCTGATCGCCATCAGCGCGACTTTCAGGTTTTTCACCAACTGGGGTATGGCGTCGGCTCGCATCAGCTCCAGTCCGGAAAGCGGTCCCGCCAGGCCGGCTGCGCGCCTTCGATGGGCAGCACCGTCGCTTCGTAGACGCCGCGGGCAATCGCGCGCGCCATGACGATGGTCGCGAGATGGCACAGTTCCATGAAGCTTTGCAGGTCGTCCCTTTTGTGTTTGCCGGTCGAAGCGGCAAAAACCGTGTCGCCGTCAAGCGGCAGATGCGTCGGCAAGAGCGCGCGGGCAAGGCCGTCATGACCGCAGATCGACAACCGATGCGCTTCCGCCTTGGTCAACGCAGCGTCGGTGACGATGGCGCCGATCGTTGTTGCCGTGACATTCGCGCCCTTCAGCCTCAGGCGCGAGTCTATGGTCGTGGGCATGCCGAGACCGCCGAATTCCCTGCCGATCTCGAAGGCAGCGGCCCAGAAATGCGGGCCTTCGCCGATGGTGGCCGAGCCCAGCGCATTGACGGCGACAATAGCCGCGATCCTGTGTCCCTGGCTGCTGACGGCACTGGCCGAGCCGAGGCCGCCTTTGACCGTTGCCGTCGTCGCTCCGGTGCCGGCGCCGACCGTGCCGAGCAGGAAGACGCCCTTGCCTGCGGCCCTGAAGGCGGCGTAACCCATGTCGCGATAGGGCGAATGCAAGCCCCAATCCTTGTTCCCGCCATTGATGAGATCGAAGAGGATCGCCTGCGGCACCAATGGTACGCGCGCGCTGCCCACCTGCAGGCCGCGCCCGATGTCGCGCAAACCCGCCTGCACCCCGCCTGCCGCATCGAGACCGAAGGCCGAACCGCCCGACAGTACCAGGCCGTCGACCACACCAAACGTCATGGCCGGATCGAGCAGTGCCGTGTCCCGTCCGCCCGGCGCACCGCCGAGTACCGAGCAGGAGGTGACTGCCGGCTCGTCGAAGATGATGGCCGTGACGCCGGAAGCAAGCGCAAGGTCCGTGCAATGACCGACGGCGACGCCTTCGATATCGGTCAGGAGATTGAGGAGATCAGCCAATGAAAAATCCTTCGCTTTTCGAAGCGCGAGGCGGTCATGGCGATAGGATCGCAAAGAGGGGGAAAAGACAAGATGTTTGCGGCGATGGCCGCCGAGGCCGACCCTCGTGGTTCGAGGCTCTGGCCTTCAGCTCCGCACCTCACAAAGAGGGCGGAGAGAACGCCGCGCTCGGTACAAAATGTCGGCCCTCACCCCTGGGGTGGCCCGCGGGGCCCTCGAAGGGCGAGGGCGGGTGACGCAAAGGAAATGGCTAAACCGATCCATCAAACGTGGATCGGTTTAGCTTGTTGGCGATTGAGAAGATCGCGGATGGCGAGCTTGACCTCGTCCGTGTTTCTAAAGCGGTGTTCGTCCAGATCGTGGACGTGGTATTTTACCGCGATGAACTTCAACCGATCTTCATCCGGAACAACGATGCCGACGGGAACGCCAGCATATTCGATGACTTGCTTCTTCATAAATACTCCCTCCGCACCCTAGTGGCGCAGACATGGCGAATTGACTGTTTGAATCCGATAAGGGGACGAACGTCACATTCGACAGCGCGGGCGGGAGAATGCGCCCGGGCGGTCATGGCCAAGCACGGACCGCCCAAGGATCGAAGCGATGACTTTAATATTCAGCATGTCACTTCCTTAGTTGGCGTTGTACTTGTATGGGCTCCAATGATAGGGCCCGCGATCCACTGCTATTGTCTACAATCTTGGTAGATAATAGCCATTCCATCCTCAGAAACATATTCCGAAAGATGTCAAAATATCGACGATCGAGAAAATAAAATTCCGAATCCAGCGCATTGCGAGAAAGGTTGTGTCAACTTACGCGCAAGCTCCGAGGCTGGAACGGCATTGCCGATCACCGAAACAGAGATAGGAACTGGCATTGGATTCGGCAATGCCTGACGAGCATTAAAATCAGCTCGTCACGAAATCACCTCGGTGATGAACGGTCAGGAAAATGCGCCTAGAAGCCGTCTTCCAGGGCCCTTTCCAGGGCTTTGACGAAGAAATCCGCGCTGTCCGCCGAAAGACAAAGCGGCGGTTTTATCTTCAACACATTAAGGTGATCGCCGGTCGGCTGCATGATGACTCCGAGCTCGAGCAGCCGTTCGCATATGGCCGACGTCGCTTCCGTGGCCGGCGTCAGCGTCTCGTGGTCGCGGACGAATTCGACGCCGAGATAGAGGCCCATACCATGCACGGCGCCGATCAGCGGAAAGCGCTCCATCAGCCCGATCAGTCCTACCTTCAGATGATCGCCGATCATTCGCGCATTCTCCTGCAGGCCCTCGTCCTTAATGATGTCGAGCACGGTAAGCCCGACGACGGAGCCCACCGGACTGCCGCCGGACGATGAGAAGAAATATCCCTCCTTCTCAAGTGATTCGGCGATCTCCCGCCTGGTGATGACCGCGCCGAGCGGGTGGCCGTTGCCCATGCCTTTGGCGATGGTGATGATATCGGGCACGACGTCCTGCTGCTCGAAACCCCAGAAGTGATGACCAAGCCGACCGTAACCCACCTGCACCTCGTCGGCGATGCAGAGGCCGCCGCGTTTGCGGATGGCGGCGTAGACCTCGGCGAGATAGCCGCGTGGCAAGGCGATGCCGCCGGCGTTGCCATAGGCCGGTTCTGCAATGATACCGGCAAGGCCTTCGGCCCTCTCGTCGATGGTCTCCAACAGGGTCGTAACACCGGCCA
This sequence comes from Martinezella calliandrae, assembly GCF_030272695.1. Taxonomy (GTDB): domain Bacteria; phylum Pseudomonadota; class Alphaproteobacteria; order Rhizobiales; family Rhizobiaceae; genus Rhizobium; species Rhizobium calliandrae. The sequence continues at coordinate 3,178 of NZ_JARFYN010000015.1, read as the reverse complement.
GGTAATCCGCCGCCGAATCCGGTCCGCGGAAGGGACCGCGATAGGTATTGGGCGCGACGAGCGGATGCACCCAGTCGGGCCGCGTTGTCAAGGCCCGCGGATTGTCGGCAATGGAGGTGGAGACGGCATCGCTTCCCAACGTCCAGCCGTGATAGGCCTCCAGTAGGCACAGCATGTTTTTTTTGCCGGTGTGCGCCCAGGCAAGTCGGATGGCGAGATCGTTGGCTTCCGAACCGCTGTTGACAAGGAAGACGCTCTCGAGACCTTCCGGCGCAAGCGCCGCCAGCCTCTCGGAAAATTCGGCAACGGCGACATAGTGGAAGCGGGAATTGGTGTTGAGGCGCGACCATTGCTGCTCGATGGCCGCCGTCAGGCGCGGATGCGCATGACCGATCATGGTCACGTTGTTGACCATGTCGAGATAGGCGCGGCCCTTTACATCGAACAGGAACTCGTGCCAACCGCGCTCGATCTGCGGCGGCACCTCGTAATAGTGTTTTTGCGGCTTGGCGAAATGCGCCTCGCGCCGGGCCAAAAGTGCGGCACTGTCCAGCCGCGGCGCTTCGCAAGCTTCGCTGAGGAGGGTTGCCGGCGAAGGGCAGATGGCTGACCAGCCACTGGCGTGGTGTGGCGCGGCAAAGAGCGGTGGTACCAGCCCCTGGACGCGGCAGAGCTGCACTCGCAACCCCCCGATAGCCGAACCCTCGCTGCCGATCGTGCCGATGTCAGCGCCTTGCTCGGTTGCGGCGCCTTCTTCCAACGTGCACTCGATGCCGTCGAGATGCAGGCTGATCGCTTCGCCAACGAGAACCAGATGCTGGCCGTGCCATTGGATGCGCCCGGCAAAGGGGGCGGCAACCGCCGTGCCAGCCGGCAGGCAGACATCGCTATGGAGCGCGAAATTCTGCGGCGGCGCCATGCTGAGGAGATCGGCATGCGACAGACGAAACTCTCCGTAGCGAGTCGCGGCCGTGCCGGAGGCGATTGCCGCCTTGGCGAGCAACCGCCAGTCCATATCCGGTTTCTGCCAATTGCCATCGGCAAAGTGCGGGCTGGTCACCGAAAGATCGACGGCAGCAATACGGTCCGATGCAATGTCGGGCAGCAACGCCGACCAGGTATCGGTGGCAATCGGCGCAACGTCGATGCCCACGGCCCGGAGGATCGCCGCCTCCATCACTTCTGGCTGCGCGCCGGTGGCGACGTCGAAAATCTTGCGCTCGAATTCGAGATTGCCGCGCACATAGTCGTTGTCGGGATCGATGGCGAGCTGCTGCTCGCTGCTCGCGGCAAGAATCACGGCGCGGGCGACGATCAGTGGCCAGAGCGCCCTCAACTCTGCTTCCTCAAGCGGGTAGATCGCGTGATAGGTCTTGATGGCAGGAATGATGTAGAAGGGATCGCCTTCGGCGTGGTGGAGCAACGAGGCACAGGTGACGGCGAGGTCGCCCACTAGCCAGCCCTGGATGATGTCCCCGAAATCGATCACCCCATCAGGAATCGGCTGCCCGTGCACATCGGGGTGACTGACAACATTATCGTCCGTAACGTCGTGATGGACAGGCTGCACGCGAAGCCCGCTCGCAAGCGGCTGGATGCGCTTGACGGCCGCAACCATCGCCTTGGCGATGCGGTCGCGAGCCTCATGGTCGGTGATTGCCGACAGGAGCTGCACGGCGACAGGCCCCGCGCGGCGCAGGTCCCATTGCAGACTGCGGTGCAGTCCGGGATGGTCGAAATCCGCAAGATCGCGAGCGAGCCGGGCTGAGAGGGCGCCGAGTGCCGACACCGAGGCTATGGGCAGGTGCTTGCGCCGCGTCAGCGACCGACCGGGAAGATAGCTGAGCAGCCGGACAAGATAATCCTGCTCACGTATGGTGACGACGAGGATTTCTCGGCCGTTGAGAGAGGGCACGATATTCGGGACGCGCGGCGCATCCGGTTTTGCATGCAGATGGCGGATGGCGGCGTTTTGCGCCTCCAACTCGACCGTATCATATTCCGTCCGGCAGATCTTCAGAACGTAGCTGTTATCGCCTGCGTCGATGCGGTAGTTGCGGTCCTGCTGGCTGCCCAGTTCGGTGAGCGTTCCGACCAGGCCGTAATGCGTCTGCAAGATCTCCGCGGCCGCTTCCGGCGTCGTATCCGGTCTCGGCAGTTGCATGCGATTGACGAGCGCAGCGTCGGTCATGGCACCCCCGGATGGTTTATCTGCGTCGACACTAAACCATTCCGTCCAAAAGAAAATCACCGAAAATGAATGATTGGAAGGAAGATAGGCTCCCAATCGCGCCTGCCTAGTGCGCCCGCGCGTTCATTGAGCACAAAGGTCGGCCCAGCATTCCAATCTGGCGCGGACCTCACTCAACCTCGATCGAATAGCTGCAACCCGCCAGTGTTTTTCCGGGATGGTAGATATCGGTCGAGACGTCGAGGGCGATGCGTGTGTGCAGCACCGTGTCGGAATTCTCCAATTGCTCCTTTTTGGAGAATATTTCCTTCTCGGCCAGGAATTTGTCGAACCTGTCGACCGCGGCGGTGACATCCAGCTGCTTGGCGATCGGGTGCGGATCGGCCTCGTCGAATAGAGCCAGCGGACCGGAGGAGGCAAAGGCGATCCTGTCTGTCTGTCGGCCAAAAACGGTGATCGGCTTCGCCAGCTTGAATTCCCGCAGCAGAAGGTTGTTCGACGGCTGTTCGGTAATGCCGAACAGCTTCATCGCCTCATCACTTTCCGGTCCCGTCAACCACATGGAAAAGCTGTTATAGCTTGGCACGTCGTATGTGGTGCATTCGATCAGCTTCGCGAGATTGATCTTCGAAGGGTCTTCCTCCGATATCGCTGCGGTCGAGACCCGCGCGGCCACGAGAATAGCCAGGGCCGAGAGCGGCAGAACTCTATACAAATGTGCTGGCATCTCCGTCCTCCGGAACCCGCAAGCGATTCGATATCGGCCGCATTAAATCGCATTTCGGCCGGAAAAGGAAAGGGGGCGTCCAGATCGAATCCCGGGTTACTCGGCGCTTCGGTGTCTCTCAGGCGCTCGGTGCTCCATGGGCTGCGCCGACCGCATCTCACCCCATCCTCTCCGAGGCATAGCTTCCGGGGCTTGCCGGGAAGACGATGGTGCGGTTGCCGTTGAGGAAGGTGCGGTAGTGGATATGGGCATGGATGGCC
>NZ_JARFYN010000140.1 GCF_030272695.1 Martinezella calliandrae | reverse complement strand
AGGCAAGCATGCCCGTTGCAGCTCACCGATCCGAAGCGCGGACCACTATCCGGACTGATCTTGGCGCAATCTTCGTCTCATTGGAACTCAGCCAATCGAAATGGCTGATCACCTCGCTGTCGCCGGGGGCTGGCGAGAAGATGTCGAAGCATGTGGTCGCTGCAGGCGACGTCGCCGGCATGCTGGCTCGTTTTGCCGAACTCAAGAAGAAAGCGCAGACGCGAACCGGTCAATGCTTTCCGATCATTGTCATCCAGGAGGCTGGACTCGACGGCTTCTGGATCCATCGCGTATTGGTGGCCGAGGGTATCGAGAGCCATGTGGTCGATCCGGCCTCGATTGCAACCTCGCGCCGGCGGCGCCGGGCCAAGACCGACAGGATCGACGGCGAAGCGTTGGTCCGGGCGTTGCTTGCTTATCAGCGGGGGCGAGCCGCGGGTGTGTGCGATGGTCCGTGTGCCGACGCCCGAGGAAGAGGATCGCCGCCGCCTCTCGCGTGAGCGCCAGGCTCTGACGAAAGAGCGGATAAGGCACGTTAACCGCATTAAGGGGCTGCTGGTCAGCCAGGGCATATCCGGCTACGAACCGCTGCGCCGCGATCGACGCGTGCGACTGGAGGAATGCACGACTGGCGACGGTCGTATGCTGCCTGCGCACTTGAAGGCGCAGATCGGTCGCGAACTCGATCGGCTGGAACTGCTGCTTGAGCAGATCAAGGCTGTCGAGGCCGCCCGCGACGCCATGCTCGCCGCCACGCAGGTCGTCTCGCCAGCACCGGCGATGTTACTCAACCTGAAAGGCATCGGGCCGGAGTTTGCCGCCGTACTCTGGTCGGAGGGGCTGTCGCGTTGCTTCAATAACCGACGACAGGTTGCCGCCTATGCCGGCCTTGCGCCGACATCCTGGCAGAGTGGCTCAGTCGATCACGATCAAGGAGTTTCGAAATCCGGCAATCCGAGGCTGCGAACGACGTTGATCCAGATGGCTTGGCTTTGGGTGCGTCATCAACCGCACGCGGCGCTCACGTTGTGGTTTAGAGATCGGGTTAAGAAGAACGGTGGCCGTCTCAAGAAGACAACGATTGTCGCGCTCGCCCGCAAGCTGCTTGTCGCGCTGTGGAAATACGTCAATGCCGGCGTCGTTATCGAGGGCGCAATTATAAAGACCGCCTGATTGGTTACCCAAACTGAATTCTGCAATCTTCCAGGACCCGATCAGTCCTGGCGGATCCAGGTGGACGAACCTAGCATTTGCTTGGCTCAAAAATAGGCCGCTCGTGTAGAATGGTATCGTCCTCCTGAGCCCTGTCCGCCCGCAAGCGGGATGTTGGTGCTGCTGTCTCGAACAGCGACCGTATATAAGTTGGATTTGGCTTGGCAACGAGCCGCGTCGCGCAACGGGCTCAGACCATGGATGCCGCAATGAATAACGGAGTGCCAAATGTCACCCTGACGAAAGTTCCGTGTTGACCCTCCTCATATAAGCAAATGCCAC
>NZ_JARFYN010000139.1 GCF_030272695.1 Martinezella calliandrae | reverse complement strand
CTGAGGTCCCAATGTTCAAGAATACAGACGCTTCGACCGCCATCCAGACCAACCTTGCCGCAATTTTTGTTTCGATGGAACTGTCTCGTTCAACCTGGCTGATTACGGCGTTGGTGCCGGGGAACGGCGAGAAGATGTCGAAATATTCCATTACGGCGGGCAACATTGCCGGGCTGTTCGAGCTGTTTGCAAAGTTGCGCGAAAATGGCCGACATCGGACTGGGCAGAATTGGCCGGTCATCACGATCCAGGAGGCAGGCCTCGACGGCTTCTGGCTCCACCGGGCTCTCGTCAAGGAAGGTGTCGAGAGCCATATCGTGGATGCAGCGTCGATCGCGACATCACGCAAACGGAGACGTGTGAAGACCGATCGCGTTGATGGCGAGGCACTGTTGCGGGTTCTGCTGGCGTTCAAGAGAGATGAGCCCCGTGTATGCTCCATGGTGCGGAATATCTCTCGCGAGGAAGAAGACCGGCGACGGATCGGTCGCGAACGCAAAGCGTTGATGGTCGAACGTGTCGCGCATGTCAACCGCATCAAAGGCCTGTTGTTCTCGCAGGGCGTCACGGAATACGAGCCCCTTCATAAAGACCGGCGCGAGCGTCTGGAAGAGTTGCGAACGGGAGATGGAGAGGCATTACCGCGGCATATGAAGGCGCAGATCGGCCGTGAACTGGACCGGCTGGAACTGGTGATGCGTCAGATCAGGATCATTGAGGATGAACGCGATGCGCTAATCGAGGCACAATCCAGGCATGGCACGAAGCCATCGGCTGTCACGATGCTGCTCGGGATCAAAGGGATCGGCGCGGAGTTTGCGAACATCCTCTGGTCGGAGGGACTGTTCCGGCATTTTAGCAATCGCCGTCAGGTCGCCGCTTATGCCGGTCTCGCGCCAACACCCTGGCAAAGCGGTTCGATCAATCGGGAACAGGGGGTCTCGAAGGCAGGCAATCCGGAACTGAGGACAACATTGATCCAGTTATCCTGGCTGTGGTTGCGCCATCAGCCGGATTCGGCACTGACGAAATGGTTCAAGGCGCGCGTTGAACGCAATGGCGGGCGCATGAAGAAAACGGCCATTGTCGCGCTGGCACGCAAGCTGCTGGTGGCGCTTTGGAAATACGTGAGCTCCGGGGTCGTGATCGAGGGCGCCATCGTGAAAACCGCGTAGCATCGGCACGACTTCAATCTTTCTGAAATCTACCGGGGTCTCATGAACCCCGGCGGATCCGGGTGGCGAACCGATTGGTCGTATGGCACAAAAATGCCGTTTCGTAGAATGGTCACGTCCTCCCGGGCTCAGCCCGCCGCAAGCGGGAAATTGGTGCAGCCGCAGTCGTCGGCGACCGGATGTGAGTTTGATCAGGCTTCGCGAAACAAGCCGTGTCACACAGTATTGAGCCCGAACTCGGAACCGAAACGTTTGAGGAATGCCAAAATGCAATAATCAACTTGACGCTGAGTTTCCCATGTGAGCGACCAACAAATCCATCATCTGCCATGCAAATCTCCAGATAGTCCTGGAAACCTTCTCGCACACGCGGCAAGCCTCAAAATACAGCCAATCCAATGGGGCGGAGACGGCGCTTACAG
>NZ_JARFYN010000138.1 GCF_030272695.1 Martinezella calliandrae | reverse complement strand
TGTCTCCTCCTTTGTTCAATAGCTTCAAGCATGTGCATTCGTCGTCAAAGTCGAGAAGGAAAAATCATGGCCAAAGGGCTTGAATACGAACATAAGAGATTGTGGTTAGGTCAGGCAGGGCGGCGCAAACGCTCTGCTTGACCGTCTGCGAAACTGCAGACTCGTTCATATTAACCCTAATAGGCGGCGAGGCAAGCGTTTCGTCACTGTGTGGCGAAAATAATGTTACTTGTTCAATATCGTATGGCTCGGGCAGCGCTTGGATGGGAAATAAGAGAGATGGCGAAACGGGCGAATGTCTCTACGAACACATTGGTCCGTTTTGAGCGCGGCGAGGAACTCAAACGATCAACAGTCGATCATCTCCAATCTGTATTGGAGGCGGCCGGGATTGAATTCATACCTGAAAATGGCGGGGGTCCCGGGGTTCGGTTGAACAAACCCACTGTGTAAGATGTTGCGAAATCGCTATCTCGCCGACCTCCGCTTTTGTGTTTTGAGGACCTGATCGGGACGAGATCCTCCAAGCGGGAAATTTTCTTCGGGTCCAAGCAGACAGCCTGCGCTCCTTCGGAGCGGGGCGTGCAATCAATCTGAGGCGGCCTGAAACATGGTGGTCGAACCGTAAAAGCGTGCTTCGTTTCGACTTTTATTTACTCGTGAAGTTTGGCCTCTCGGCGACCGAAATCGCAAGAGAGATCGCGAGCAGGCGGTTGGGTCAGCAGCGCCTGCGCGTTCCTGACCATTCGCTCGGTTGAGCGATCACCAATCATCGGCAGCTGCATCACTTCGTCCGGAATCATCAGATCGCGGGTGGAGATATGTTCGGAAATCGAACTCTTTCCTTCGCTCCATGAGCCCTCATCGAGAAGATCGAGGACCGGCATCGCCGGCTTCATGGGATCACGGGCCATGTCGATGAGGCTCTGGCTGGCGAGTAGCCGTAGCCAACGCGAATAGGTCGAAAGCCGGTCCGGCGGCAAAACCAGAAACACCGTCGCGTTGTAGTGTTTCAAATCATTGAAGCGAAAATCCGATCGGCCGAGCACGGCGGCCATGCGCGGACTGTCGAGAAAATGCGTGTGGCGTTGGGCGGCCGAAAGTACGCCTGCGGCTTCGCGATCGGATTTGCGAGATGGCGGTTGGCGGCGCGAGCGACAAGGCCATTCGACGGTCATGACTGGGCGTCCATCCCTGGCTCGTTTTGGTTCGGTGAGATCGGCGCATCGAGGATGTCTGTGAACAGCGCCTTGTCATGATCGCGGCTCAGGAAGCCCGGGAGTTCGCGGCTCAACCAGCCCATCAGATCGTGGGAAAATTGGTCCTTGCCATGTTCGAGCCGGTGCAGCACGAGCGCGCCAAGCAGGATCTTCCGTCTCGTGTCCTCGAGGCGTTCTTGTTTGCCAAGCCGCGCCTTCAGCGTCTTCTTGCGCGCCTCCAGTTCGGCGATGCGTTGTTCGATCGTCTTGCGCGCCATTCTCTCGAACACCTCCGCCATGATCGCCGTGCATTTGCGCCGCGTGCGATTGCTTGCACCGTAATCGGCATGTCATCGGTCGCAACTGCCAGAAATGCGAGTAGATCGTGCGCGTTATCTGATCC
>NZ_JARFYN010000137.1 GCF_030272695.1 Martinezella calliandrae | reverse complement strand
GCACGGCGCGCCTATGAGGCGCCGCAGGGCGAGCTCGAGACGACGCTCGCTCAGATCTGGACGGAGCTTCTCGGGATCGAGCGGGTCGGCCGCCACGACCACTTCTTCGAACTCGGCGGCCACTCGCTGCTCGCCGTGCAGCTGATGGAGCGGCTGCGGCGGCTGTCGCTCGGGGTGGAGGTGCGCACCCTGTTCGCCCGACCGGTGCTGTCCGATCTGGCGACAAGCCTCGGCAGCCATCGCGAGGTGACGGTGCCGGCCAACCTGATCACTGAGCAGAGCACGGCGATTACGCCAGAGATGCTGCCGCTCATTACGCTTTCCCAACAGGAGATCGACCGGATCGTGGAAACGGTGCCCGGCGGTGTCGGCAATATCCAGGATATCTATGCCTTGTCGCCGCTGCAGGACGGCATCCTGTTCCATCATCTGCTGGCGAGCCGCGGTGATCCCTATCTGCTGGTCAGTCAGATGGCCTTTGCCGATCGGGATGTGCTGGAGCGTTATCTCGGCGCGGTCCAAAAGGTGGTCGACCGCCACGACATTTTGCGCACGGCCTTCGTCTGGGAGGGGCTGTCGAGCCCGGCCCAGGTGGTGTGGCGCAAGGCGGCCCTGGAGGTGAGCGAGGTCGAGCTGGATGAAGATGACGGCCCAGGTTACGAGCAGCTGAGGCGAAAGTTCGATCCGCGCCAGTATCGCATCGATTTGGCCCGGGCGCCCTTGATGCGTTTCGTGATCGCGCCCGAGCCCGGCAGCGAGCGCTGGCTGCTTTTGGAGCTGCAGCATCACCTGATCGGCGATCACACGACGCTGGAGGTGATGCATGCCGAGGTGCGGGCGGTGCTGGAGGAACGGGCGCACGAACTGCCAGCGCCGCAGCCGTTCCGCAATCTGGTGGCGCAGGCGCGCCTGGGTGTCGATGCCAAGGCGCATGAAGCGTTCTTCCGGGGAATGCTGGGGGACATCGACGAGCCGACCCTGCCGTTCGGATTGAGCGAGGTCCATGGCGACGGCAGCAGATCTGGCGAAGCGCATCGGATGCTGCCGCAGGCGCTCAACGATCGGCTGCGGGCCCAGGCGCGGCGGCTCGGCGTCAGCCTGGCGAGCCTGTGCCACCTTGCCTGGGGGCAGGTGCTGGCGCTGAGCAGTGGCCGCGAGCAGGTGGTGTTCGGCACGGTGCTGTTCGGACGCATGCAGGCCGGTACCGGCGCCGACCGCACCATGGGCCTGTTCATGAACACCCTGCCTGTGCGGCTCGATCTCGACGGCACCGGGGTCGAGGAAAGCGTGCACAGCACACATCGCCGGCTATCCGAGCTGCTGACGCACGAGCATGCCTCGCTGGCCTTAGCGCAACGCTGCAGCGGCGTTGCGGCGCCCGCGCCGCTGTTCAGCGCGCTGTTGAACTATCGTCACAACAACATGCCAGCGGCAGAGGTCACGGACGATCTCCTCTCCGGCATGGAATGGCTGGGCGGGGAGGAGCGCACCAACTATCCGCTGACCTTGTCGGTGGAGGATTTTGGCGAGGCGCTCGGCCTGACGGCGGAAGCGGCCGAGCCGATCTCTGCAGATCGGGTCTGCGCCTACATGCAGCACGCGCTCGAACAACTGGCCGAAGCGCTGGACCATGCCCCCAATAAGCCGGTGCGCGCGCTCGACATCCTGCCGGCCGAAGAGCGCCGCTACCTTTTGGAGGAGCTGAACCGGACGCAGGCGCCTTACCCGTCGGACCAGTGCATCCACGAACTGTTCGAACAGCAGGTGCAAAAGGCC
>NZ_JARFYN010000136.1 GCF_030272695.1 Martinezella calliandrae | reverse complement strand
GTAAGCGCGTAGGCCATCCCACGTAGCGCCAGGATGGGAAATCGTTCATTTTCAGCATGAATCATGCTGGGAATCCTATGAGTGAAGATATGAATCAGGGTCGTACGTTCGAAATTCTGACGGCGGAGCCGGTGCGAACGCGGCGCAAACCGAAATCGTGGTCGGATGAGGCGAAGGCTCTGATCCTGGAGCAAGCGCTGGCTCCGGGCGCGAATGTGTCTGCGGTTGCGCGTGCCCATGGAATGGACCCGTCGCAGCTCTTTGGATGGCGGCGCGTAGCCCTCGCATCTGGTTCGGTTCAGCGTCTAAAGGCAACCGAAAACGATGAGGCCTTTACCCGTTTCGAGGCGGTGCGGACGGACACTGTCGAGATCGAGGTGGGTGACACGACACTTCGCGTCAGCGCTTCGATTGACCCGGCGCTTCTGAGCGGCATTGTCAGGGCGGTGCGGCAAGCATGATCGCTTCGGGTGTTGTGGTCTACGTGTCATGCCAACCGGTCGACTTCCGCAAGGGCGCTGCGTCATTGATGGCCTTGGTGCGGGATGGGGGTCTCGATCCGTTCAATGGCGCGCTTTACGTCTTCCGGTCGAAACGGGCAGACCGGATCCGCATCGTGTGGTGGGACGGTACAGGTATCTGCCTTTACGCAAAAATTCTTGAGGAAAATGGTTTTTACTGGCCAACGCAATCAGCCACGCGCATCCGTCTCGACCATGCGCAGTTGATGGCACTTCTGGCCGGAATGGACTGGAAAAGGATCAGGCCTTCCCAAGTGCGCAGACCGCTTTCGACAGGCTGAACAGGCCTGCGGCAAGATGAATCATGTCGCTGTAAGTGTTGGGAAATCGGCTGATTTTATGCTTTAGTGCATCTCATGATTTTACCTGGTTCCGACCTTCCTGACGACGTCGAAGCGCTGAAAGCGATGATCATCGCGATGAGCGCGGAGAAGGCTGCGACTGAGGCCGAAATCGCCCGAATGAAGGCTGTCCAACAGAAAGCCGACGAGCGGATCACCACTTTGACGGCGATCTTGAAGGTTTTGCAGCGTGCCCAAAATGGTACGCGCTCCGAGCGTCTGCGGCTGGCGATCAATGACGAGCAGATAGACTTCGCGTTTGAGGAGGTCGAGACTGGCCTTGCCGCGATTGATCGCGAACTTGGCCAGGGAGACAAAGACCGGCCGAAGAGGGCGGCGCGGCCTCGCAAAGGTTTTGCCGCGCATCTAGAACGCATCGAGGAAGTCATCGAGCCGGAGATCCCGGAAGAATGCCAGGGCTTGGAAAAAGTTCTGATCGGTGAAGATCGATCCGAGCGGCTCGATGTCATACCGCCGAAGTTCAGGGTCATCGTCACACGCCGCCCCAAATATGCGTTCAGGGAACGTGATGGCGTGCTGCAGGCTTTGGCACCAGCGCATATCATCGAAAGCGGGCTGCCGAGCGAACGGTTGCTGGCCTATATCGCCGTGTCGAAATATGCCGACGGTCTTCCGCTTTATCGCCAGGAGGCGATCTATCTGCGCGACAGCGTGGTTCTCAGTCGCTCTTTGATGGCCCAGTGGATGGGGCATCTGGGCTTCGAGTTGCGGATCCTGGCGGATTACATTCTGGAGCGTATCAAAGCCAGCGAGAGGGTCTTTGCGGACGAGACGACCTTGCCGACGCTGGTTCCCGGCTCAGGCAAAACCATGAAAGCGTGGCTCTGGGCATACGCTTGCGATTATGTGCACCTCGTAATTATGCGCAGATTGCTGAGGCAGGAGGCTTTAACCGTCGGATTCTCGGACGACTTCCGGCTGGTGAACTGCGCATAATTC
>NZ_JARFYN010000135.1 GCF_030272695.1 Martinezella calliandrae | reverse complement strand
TTATGCGCAGTTCGCCAGCCGGAAGTCGTCCGAGAATCCGACGGTTAAAGCCTCCTGCCTCAGCAATCTGCGCATAATCACGAGGTGCACATAATCCCGCGCGTACGCCCATAAATACGCTGTCTTTGCCGACCCCGATCCGGGAACAAGTGTCGGTAATGTCGTCTCGTCGGCGAATATTCGTTCACCTCGTTTGATCTGGCTGAAGGTGTAGTCCGCGAGGATCTCGAGTTCGAACCCGAGCTTACCCATCCACCGCGCCATGATACCGCGCTCGACCTCGACATGGTCGCGCAGGAAGATCGCCTCCTGTCGATAGAGCGGCAACCCGTCGCCATATTTGGAGACCGCGATATAGGCGAGCAGCGCTTCCGTCGGAATGCCGCTTTCGACGATATGCGCCGGGGCTGAGGCCTGGATGACGCCGTCTTCGTTCTTGAAGGCATACTTCGGGCGATGGGTGACGATCACCCGGAACTTCGGCGGAATGACATCAAGCCGCTCGGAGGTATCTTCCCCGATCAGGACCTTCTGTTTGCCAGCGTGTTCGGGCAGTTCGTCCGGCTCGATGACTACATGGACCCGCTCCAGGTGCGGCGGGAAGCCCTTGCGCGGGCGCGGCGCACTCTTTGCAGCGCCTGGATTGCGGCCCTTGGAAACCAGCGCCTCAATCGCGGCAATGCCAATGTCGATTTCTTCGAAGACAAACGCGCCCTGTTCGTCCAGGTCTGCCTCGATGGACTTGCCCTGCTTTTCCGAACGGCGGCCATACCTGTATCGATTGAAAGCTTTGAGGATCAGCTTCAACTTGGCGATCTGTTCGTCCGCGTCCGTATTGCGGGCCTTCAGATCAGCGACTTCGTCTTCCAGAACATCGGCGCGCGCAGCCTTTGCTGCCATCGCCATGACCATGGCTTTCAGCGCATCAACGTCATCAGGAAGCTCGAGATCGGCTGGTTTCATGCCCTTATGTAGAGCATATTTCGGCGAGATTTGCCCTCAGTTTCAGCCGCCTGATTCACTCTGCCGCAGGGCTTTACCCAACAAATTCCGGTCGCTTTACCGCAACCGTGCGCACGCGTTTCCAGTCCATCCCATCGACCAGCGCCATCAGTTGCGCGTGATTGAGCTGCACGCGGGCATGCCCGATTTTTGGCCAGACGAACTGATTTTTTTCGAGCCGCTTCGAATATAGGCAGACGCCTGAGCCATCCCACCAGGCGATCTTTATTCTGTCTGCTCTTTTGGCACGGAAAACGTAGAGCGAGCCATTGAAGGGATCACTTCCAGCATCACGCACCAGCGCCAAAAGACTGTCTGGACCTTTGCGGAAGTCAACGGGATGACTGGCCAAGAACACCTTCGTACCAGCCGGTATCATGCAGAGCGTACCGCGCGGATCAGCCTGACGAGATGTGGCTCGTCGATCGCGACATTCACCCGGATCACAGCGTCGCCGATCATGATGTCCGCGGTGGAGCTTTCGCCCCGAGCCGTATCAACAACAGCCTCCGCTTTCAGTCGGGCATTGCGCCGCCACGTGAACAATTGCGATGGGTCGATCCCTATCCGCCTCGCTATCGCAGAAACGCTCGCACCTGGCTCCATGCTTTCGGCTACCGCCTGAGCCTTCAACTCATTTGACCAACGTCGAACCTCTCGCGGCGCGCCCTCCAGCCGACCCGCAACGGCTTCGATCATATGGAACGTTCTATGTTCGGACATAGGTTCAGACATAGCAATTCATACCAAGCTCATTCCCTGAACTCACACGAATAAGCCCGATCCCCCGCTATCGCCAGATGGGGTCAATGCACCGCTTACGAA
>NZ_JARFYN010000134.1 GCF_030272695.1 Martinezella calliandrae | reverse complement strand
TTCCCGGTAGGGACGCCCGTTGCCGAGCGCCCCCCGGACAGATCCGAGCGAGCGGGATTCCCGCACTCGGCTCCTACCTCGGGTGAGTGACGGCGAAGCGGACGCTTGGCCAGGGATGAAGAGTACGCGGTTTGGGAAGCCAGTCGCCCGAGATCAGGGCGATCCTTGTCCATGTGGTTCGGTCTTTCTGGCTGCGGCGCTGGAGCGCCCGCCGCCAGAGGTTCACCACATGGTGGTGGAATGCCGAGATTGCGCGACTGTTGGTGGGGACTGCAAAGTAGGCAAAATGCCCGGTCACCACCTGCCGCAGCCATCTCCCTTGTTCAGGGATCGACTGGTGCCATCGTCGTCGTAGCTCCTCCTTGATCTCCTGGAGCTTCGCCCGCATCCGATCCCCGCGGGTCTTCCGTTGAAGCTGGAAGAGGCCGCGGCGGGATCGTCCGCAGATGAGTGTGAACCCCAGGAAGGTAAAGGTCTCCGGTTTTCCGAGCCCGCGCCGCTTGCGATTGACCGCCGCAAAGCGACCAAACTCAATCAGGCGGGTCTTGTCCGGATGGAGCGTCAGCATGAACTCCTCAAGCCTCGCACGCATCGCGTCGAGGAAACGACGGGCGTCCTCCTCTCGCTCGAAGCCGACCACCACATCGTCCGCATAGCGCACGATGATCATGTCGCCGGTGGCCTCGCGCTGTCGCCAGCGCTTGGCCCACAGGTCGAGAACGTAGTGCAGGTAGATATTGCCAAGGAGCGGCGAAATCACCGACCCTTGACCCGTTCCCCTGTCATCGACGGTCACGATCCCGTCTTCGAGGATACCCGCCTTCAACCACTTCTGGATGAGGCGGATGATGCGCTTGTCGCCGATCCGATGTTCCAGGAAGCGGACCAGCCATGTCTGGCTGACCGCCCCAAAGAAGTTTTGGATATCGGCGTCAACTATCCAGTTCGCCTGCCGCTTTTCGATCGCTGTACACAGCGCGTCCAACGCATCATGCGGGCCCCTCCCGGGCCGAAACCCGTAGGAGAAACCGCAGAAGTCACCTTCGTAGATGGCGTTGAACACGATGACGGTTGCCCCTTGGACAATCTTGTCTTCCAGAGCCGCGATCGCTAGCGGCCGCTGCTTCCCGTCCGCCTTCGGTATGTATGTCCGGCGCGACGGTTGCGGCCGATACGCTCCCCGATGAACTCGTTTGTGCAAATCTACGAGCCGAGGCTCGAGGTCTGCCTCGTAGTCCTGCCACATCATGCCATCCACCCCGGCGGCGGCCTTGCGCTTGAGCGCGAAGAACGCCGTCCGAAGTGCATCGACAGTGAGGTGGTGGAAGAGCGCGGTGAACCGGTCCTTCTTCCTCAGCCTTGCGGCTTTCCGTACGCGATCCAACGACTGGGTCATGCGAACCCGGCCCTGTGTCCGGTGCATGCGTTGTTGTTCCGCGTTCCCCTTGGTCCCCGGCCTTGGCTCCACCAACTCCGCCACCGGTTGCCCGGCTTTGTTCGTCAGCTTCACAGCTACTATGCCAGAGTCAGACTTCTCCGTGTCGTGCATCAGCGGCTACGGCTCCTCGCCTTCCCGCTGCGGACCATGTCCTCCAAAGAGGCCATGGCCGACCCGAAGATCTCCCGGTTCCCGTACAAAGAGCGTCCATGCATGCCAGGGTCTAAAGACCGCGCCGGATTGGTGAGGCACTCGCATAGCGCACCTCCCATATTGCCTTCCGCTATGAGGACAGCGTCGGCATCCGAGATAAGATCCTTTTCGCGGCTCAATGGCTGGCCTGCATGCTCCCCTACCGACGCTTCGCCGACATCCTCGCGGATGCCTGCGCACGGCTCGGGGCCGACGTGGTTCGCTACACCTTCATCGTAATGGACTTTCACCATCTACTCCTTGCCGGTCTCCCGGCGCACCCCCATAGGATC
>NZ_JARFYN010000133.1 GCF_030272695.1 Martinezella calliandrae | reverse complement strand
TGTCGGGCGAAATGAGAAACTGACCCCCTAACGAAGCGAAGAACTGACCCCTCGTATCAAAACGAGGAGAGATGGATGTCGAGCGAGATTTCATCGCATCCTGCATTGTCGCGAACGATGCAGGGCGGGGATATGCTTCAGGCGGATGAGGTGGTGGCAATGTTGCGGCTTCATGAGCTCGGTTGGGGTGCCAAGCGCCTGTCCAAGGAATTTGGATGCGCGCGTAACACGGTTCGCCGATACCTTCGAGAGGGCGGAGCTGCACCGTTTAAAAAGCCCGATCGGCGCAGTGCGTTCGACGGGCTTGATGACTGGCTTCGAGAGCGTTTTTTCCGGCATGATGGTAATGCGGATGTGATCCGCCAAGAATTGGCGAGTGAGCACGGAATTATCATCGGGCTGCGTTCTGTGGAGCTACGAGTGCGGCAGTGGCGGCGAGAGCTAAAGGCACAGAAGCGGGCGACGGTCCGCTTCGAGACGGCGCCGGGCCATCAGATGCAGATCGACTTTGGTGACACGAAGGTGTGGATCGGCGGCGAACGGGTTCGGGTTCACCTGTTCGTGGGGACGCTGGGTTATTCGCGGCGCATGCATGCTCGCGCGTCGCTCAGAGAGCGGCAGGCGGACTGGTTCGAGGGGATGGAAGGGGCCTTCCTGCGGTTTGGCGGGGTTCCGGCGGAAGTGCTGATCGACAATGCGAAAGCCTTGATCGAGCATCATGATGCGGCGACGCGAGAGGTGAGATTGAACGCGCGACTGCATGCTTTTGCACGTTATTGGGGCTTCACGCCGCGGGCCTGTGCACCGTATCGGGCGAGAACGAAGGGCAAGGACGAGCGCGGGGTCGGCTACGTCAAGAAGAACGCGATCGCCGGCCGGCGCTTCGAGAGCTGGGCCGAGTTCGAAGCGCACCTTGATCGATGGACACGCGAAATTGCCGATCAGCGTGAACACGGCACCACCGGTGTCAAACCGGCGGAACGTTTTGCCGACGAAGCCAAGGCGCTCCGCCCACTGGCCGGACGGGCACCCTTCGGACAATTGCGGGATCTGGTTCGCAAGGTTCAAGCCGATTGCGCGATCGACCTAGATACCAACAGCTACTCTGTCCCTTGGCGCCTGATCGGCGAAAGCGTTCAGGTCGTGGTGCTGGGCGGCCGCGTGATTATCCGTCACGCCGGCCAGGTCGTCGCCGACCATCCTCTGTGCCGCGGGCGACGACAACGAATTGAGGACCGGGCGCATTTTGTTGGCGTGGCCGGCTTCGAGGGGCCGGTGCTTAAAGAACCCATCGAGGTCGCTCCCGCTGTCTTGCTGCGGCCGCTTGCGGAATATGAGGCGGTGGTTGGAGGAGGCTGGTGATGACGAACGTGGATCATGATGTACTGATCGCAACGCTCGATCGGCTGAAGCTGACGGCGATCCGCGACCAGCTCGACACGTTGCTGGACGAGGCAGCTCGTTCGAAGATGACGTTGCGCGAGGCTCTCGCCTTCCTGGTGTCGCGCGAGATCGCCAGGCGCGACGAGCGGCGGATATCGATGTCGAGCAAGCTGGCGCAGTTCCCGTTCGTGCGCGAACTGGATGGCTTCGACTTCGAAGCGCAGCCCTCGCTGGATCAGGGGCAGATTAGAGAGCTTGCGACCTGCCGCTGGATCGCTCACGGTGACACCGTGCTATTCCTTGGGCCGCCAGGGACAGGCAAGACGCACCTGGCTGTGAGCCTCGGCCGCGAGGCCATCCGCCAGAATTACAACGTCCAGTTCGTCACGGCGGCTACCTTGGTGGCGATGCTGGCGAAGGCTCACAACGACGGCACGCTGGACAAGCAGTTAACGATCTTGTCGCGACCAAAACTGCTAATCATCGATGAGCTTGGCTATTTACCGTTCGAGGCCAATGCCGCCCACCTGTTCTTCCAACTGGTGTCCCGGCGCTACGAAAAGGGCTCGATCCTGATCACCTCAAATCGCTCTGTGGGCGAATGGGGAAGTGTTTTTGGGGACGCTGTTGTCGCCACGGCGATATTGGACCGTCTGCTTCACCACTCGACGGTGATCACTATCCGGGGCGACAGCTACCGGCTTCGCGAAAAGCGCCGCTCCGGCCTTCTGCAGAAGGCCGGAGCGGCGCTTGAAACCAACGAAACCGCAAACCAATGAAGGGGGTCAGTTCCTCAATTCGACGAGGGGGTCAATTCTTCGATTCGCTTGACAG
>NZ_JARFYN010000132.1 GCF_030272695.1 Martinezella calliandrae | reverse complement strand
GTCAACCTGAAACGCCTGGCGCATTCTTTGGCCATTTTGCTGCTCCTGAACTGCCGAAAAGCTGCGAATCCGGCCCGATATCGCCCCGGAGAAGGAAAAGCCTTTGCATTTTGTCTGTTGGTGGCTTCCGCATAGCAACGGCCGACAACCGATTTTTCAACAGCCCCCGCGTTCACTTCATGCGCAATGCCCTGGCGCATGCCGGCAAGAGCGGCCGACGCGTTGTCTCGGCCTTCATTGCGACAGCCTTTGCCCAAGACACCCCGGAAGCCGCCAGCCAACAGTGGCGCAACGTCGCCGATCAGATCAGGCCGAAAGTGCTGTTAGCGGTCGCCTAAAACTGCGGTTATTCGCTGCCGAGTGTTTGGACTAGCTGGAGGCGACCGAAAGGTCGCCTCCAGCTTCATTTGTTTGGCAGGCGCTGGTTTTGGAGCTCGGTCTGGATCTGGACGTTGTATTGGTGCCAGACCCTGTCGCGGATTTCGGTCAGCAGTTCGAAGACGGCCAGGGCCTGTTCCGGTGTCCAGGTTGTCGGGATCTCGACGGACAAGAAGAGCGGCAACCCAGGTTTCGCGGGGGCTTTCGTCATGGCCTTTGCACCCTTCTCTGCTCGGTGCGCAGTTCCGATCGTTCGGTGGCCTCTTTGAGCCGGTAGGATTGGCCCTCGATGGCAATGACTTCGGCATTGTGGACGAGACGATCGACCATCGACACGACGCAGGCGGCGTTGGGAAAGACCTCGTGCCAGTCGGCAAAATTGCGATTGGTGGTGACGATGGTGCTCTTTGCCTCGTAGCGTCGGCTGATCAGCTCGAAGAGCAGATCGGCATGACGGTTGGTGTAGGAGAGATATCCGACCTCATCGATGACGAGGAGGGCTGGAGCGGTGTAATGGGCCAGGCGCCGGCGGAGCGCGGAAGCGCTGTCGATGGCAGCCAGTTCGCCCAGCAGTTGGCCGGCGCTGGTAAACAGGGCGGTGTGGCCGTTGAGGACGGCATGATGGGCGATGTTGCGGGCAAGTGTTGACTTGCCGACCCCATTGGGGCCGATGAAGACGGCATTGGCGGCGTCACGGATGAAGTCGAGACGCATGAGCGCTTCGATGGACTGCCGGTCGCATCGTGTCGGAAAGGACCAATCGAAGTCGCAGAGCGGCTTGAAGCGTCCGATCCTGGCATCCTTCAGCCGTCGTTCCAGACTACGCCTGGCGCGTTCGTTCTCCTCCCAGTCGAGAAGTGTCAGCGCCCACCCGCCTTCAAGCGCGTCCTGCCAGTGAGCGACAAGACCGTGCAGGTGCAACCGGGCGGCGCGATTGAGGGCATCGCTTTGATCATGACTTGTCATCTGAGGTTTCCTTGAGCTGGTCGTAGAGGTCGAGACGAGCGGGCCGGACAGGACTGTCCTTGTCCTGGACATGCCGGGGCAGCGCGACGTGCAGCAACGGCGGTTGGCGCCGCCGTTCCCGTCGGCGCTCCAGGATCAGCTGGACGGCATTGGGATGGGGCGATGGCCCTTCGAGCGCCAGGACCTCCAGGATTCCCGCTTGCAGTTCGCTGGCTCCGTAGTGCTGAAGCAGCCGGTTCAGGCCGATGACGGCGGAATGCAGGGAATGTCCGTTCTGTGCCGCGCGCTCAAGAAGCGCGGTGCTGGCGGGAACGGCGGCAGCCAGCCGATCGGTGGCGCTGTGTCGTCGGGCGGCACGCTTCTCGTCAACCAAAGCCTTGATGTGGGCGGCATCCTCCACCTGAGCACACTTGTCGTAGCTGCGAAGGTGACAGGTAACGACCTTCGCGCCATCGAGGACGCGGACTTCCTTCTGCGTGGCCACGATGCTCAAGCTGCACCGGACGTAGGCGTCCGGGACGGAATAATCGTTTAGATCGAAGCGGGCGTAAGGTGTCTTGCCGATGGAAACAGCGATCTGGGCCGGCCATTCAAAGGAGGTGTCTGGCAATGGCAAAAGGTAGGGCTGTTCGAGGGCGAAGGCCTGCCTGACGGTCATATCGAGACCGGGGCACAGTCTGTCGGCGGCAACGCCCTCGCACCAGGCGTCGGCCTGGGCGTTGAGATCGTCGAGATCCTTGAAGCTGCGGGCGGCAAAGAAGTTGTCGCGGATATAGCGAATAGCGCGCTCGACGCGGCCCTTCTCATTCCCCCGCGCGACAGCGACCGGACGGGGATCGTATCGATAATGGGCGGCAAAGGCGAGCAGAGTGGGGTTGAAGCGGATGGCATCGCCATGACGCTCGGGGAGTGTCAGGAATTCTGTGCGGTGGGCCATGATGATGAAAAGGAGCGAATCATCACATGGCTATCGAAAAGGAACTTTTGGACCAGCTTCTTGCCGG
>NZ_JARFYN010000131.1 GCF_030272695.1 Martinezella calliandrae | reverse complement strand
GCTGACTGTCGTACGCCAAAGCGGCACGCTACGGTCTTTACGTCCCTTACCATGCAAGTGTGCAACCGCCGCGCCATCGACGATAACCTCGCCGACGCGTAGGCCGATGGCTTCGGACACACGGGCGCCAGTGTTGTACATCAGGCTGAACAGCGTGCGGTCCCGTTCACCTGCCCAGGTCAGCGCATCCGGCGCGTCAAGAATCGCCTGCATCTCCTCGCGCGAGAGAAATCCCAGGACCGGGCGGTCGAACCGTTTCATCGGAATGGCCAGTGCCTGTTGGATGACGATGAGCGCAGTCAGGTCGTAATGGGCGGCATACTTCAGAAAGGAGCGAAGTGCCGCCAAGCGGGCATTGCGCGTGCGCACACCGTTGCTCCGTTCCTTCTCCAGATGGTCGAGGAAGTCCAGGATCAATTGCGCATCAAGATCGGCCAAGATCAGCCGGGTGGGCGCCTTGCCAATCTTCGCTTCGGCGAAGCCAAGCAACAATCGAAAAGTGTCCCGATAGGCTGCAATGGTGCGAGGGCTGACAGCTCGCTGGTTGCCCAGATGTTCGACAAAGAAGCGCTGAAGCAGGATGGGGAAGGACGGTGTCGGGTTGACATCAGACACGATAATCTCCTCCGACATTTGCTGCGAAAAGCTCGAAACGCCTGCCAGAGACCGCCATCAGTTCTGGGACGGCGGTCAGATACCAATAGGTATCGGAGATTTTGGCGTGGCCGACGTAGGTCGAGAGCGCCGCCATCCTATTGTCGATATCGGCGCCATGTTCGTGCCAAAGCTGAACGCGGCGGCAAATAAAGGTGTGCCGCAGGTCATGGATGCGCACTTCACGATGGCCGCCCCGCGGGGCCCAACCGAGTTTGGTACGAAGCTTCTGGAAAATCTTATTGATCCTCCGCTCCGCGATGAATCCGCCCTCGGAGGAGAGGAACAGCGGCGAATCCTTGGAGAGAGCGCCATGACGCGCACGAACCTCCAGATAGCGCCGCAACGCGGCTACGACGGTGGCATGCATAGGCACATGCCTGGACTTACGGAACTTCGTATTACGAATCGTAAGGACCGCGCTGTCGAGATTGATATCGCCGTAGCGCAGCTGGAGTGCTTCCGAGCGTCGTAGCCCCGTAGCCGCGATCAGTCCGAAGATCGTTGCGTATGTCGCCGGTCGCAAACCGCCCTTGGGAGTCAGCCGCGAAGCGGCAGCCACGAGATCGCATATCTCCTGCTCTGAATAGATATGCGGCGTGAGGCGTCGATGTGCACGACCAAAGATCGCGGTCTCAGGGAACTCCGTGTCGGGATCAACCCGCGTCAGATACCTCGCGAACGGGCGAAGGACCTCGAGGCGCCGGGCCCAGGAGAGCGGGGTAGCTTTTTTGGCCTGACCTTGCACCCAGTTCAGAACGACACCGTTGGTGAGTGGGCCGCGATGACCGTGTTGGTCTGCGAACAGGGCGAAAGCGGTGATGTAATGGCCCTCCATCCTGAGCTTAAAACCAAGGGCGCGGCGCTCGGACAAATAGTCCTCGGCCAACGAGAGCATCGTGCGTGCGTTGATCATTGTGCGCTCCCCGGCCAAGGCAGAGCCACAGCAGATAGATTGTTCAGATCAACCTTTGCATAGATGGCGGACGTGTCGAGGCTTCGATGCCGCAAGATGTCCGCAATCTCCTTCATCGGCGCGCCGGCGCGTA
The DNA here is from genome assembly GCF_030272695.1 of Martinezella calliandrae. Classification (GTDB taxonomy): domain Bacteria; phylum Pseudomonadota; class Alphaproteobacteria; order Rhizobiales; family Rhizobiaceae; genus Rhizobium; species Rhizobium calliandrae. The sequence goes on along the minus strand of NZ_JARFYN010000131.1, from coordinate 1,000 downwards.
GAAGTCGGCTGGCAGCGCTGTGGCGGAGAATGTGGACCCCGGTTCGCGTCCATCCACATCTTCGGTAGCCGGCCAATACTGCGCGTACGACGCTCTTGGTTGTGATCGGTTTGTCGTAGGGTGCGACGTGACGAACAAATACGGCTCGGTTCGCCGTCGTAGGACGCTCCTCACGCAGATAGGCCGCAATCGCCGCTCCTGTTGAGACTGGCAGGGGCAGAGTATCAGCCCGTCGACTCTTGGTGCCGACAAGGTTGATTGTACCACTGCACCAGTTGATATCGTTAAGTTGCAACTTGACGACTTCGCCGGATCGCAGGCCGAGATCGATTAGGCACCGCACCATCGCATAAGCTCGCAGGCGCGACGGAAACGACTGATCAAACGAACTCAGCAGTTGGTCGATCTCGGCGTCGGTCAGAACCTCTGGTAATGACGCCAACCGCCAGCGCGCGACTCGGGGAATTGCGGCCTTCAGTCCGCTCACCCGATCGCCGGATATACTGCGAAAGCGGAGATAGCAGGCAATGGTGGCGCCGATCGCGGCGATGGCTGCGGAGCCTCGCCCCTTCTCGCCGAGGATGAAGTGACGGACGGTCATGGCTTTGACTGTCGCCATCGAAATGGGCTGCTCGCTGACATGTTCGGCAAGAAACTCCTCAACCACTTTGCAGCGCCGCCGACGGGTCCTGTCTGCCAAACCCCAGACGTCGCGCATGTGGATATCGAAACGCGTCAGCTCCTGTTCGATAGCGGAGTTCCGAGCCGGATACTGCGGCACCACGCCGCCAGCTTTGAGTACCTCCAGAAGGTGGCCAAGTGCCGCCTGCAGGTCATGACGAATACGGCGGACCGGATCGGGGCAGACGCATGCCGGCAAGTGTTCCGAGAGAAAGCGAACGACGGCGACTTGACCGATCGCTTCCAGGCGGTACCCCTCCTGTGTCAGCCAATGGGCGAAGTGCGCGATGCAGCACATGTAGGCGCGCTGGGTGCCCGG
>NZ_JARFYN010000014.1 GCF_030272695.1 Martinezella calliandrae | reverse complement strand
CCCTTCCGCAGTTGCGCTTCTCTTCGCTCGCCATGACCAGCTCACGGTGGGACTTCCACCCACAAGAATGCGCCCATGCTGGGCGCACCAACAAAAAGGCCCCGCCGCGAACGGCAGGGCCTGATTCCGTTGCGGAAGAGAGCCGAATTATTCGGCGCTGTCTTCGGCAGCCTTCTTTTTCGGCGCAGCCTTCTTCTTCGGAGCGGCGGCAACTTCTTCGCCTTCGGCGGCAGATTCGGTTGCTTCAGCCTTAGCAGCAGCCTTCTTCTTCGGAGTAGCCTTCTTGGCTTCCGGCTTGCCTTCCGTTTCAGCTTCGTCGTCGGCCAGCAGCGCTTCCTTGGAAACGGTCTTGTCAGTGACGTCGACTTCGGTCAGCAGGTGGTCGATGACCTTTTCTTCGAAGATCGGCGCGCGCAGGTTGGCGGAAGCGCCGGGCGTGTTGCGGAAGAATTCCAGGATTTCCTTTTCCTGGCCCGGGAATTGCTGGAGCTGCGCATAGAGGGCGCGCTGGAGTTCATCTTCGCTGACTTCGACACCGGCCTTTTCGCCGATTTCGGAGAGAACGAGGCCAAGGCGGACACGGCGCTCGGCGAGCTTACGATATTCTTCGCGAGCCTTCTCTTCCGTCGTGTCCTCGTCTTCGAAGGTCTTGCCCGATTCATCGAGATCGGTCTGGATCTGGCGCCAGATGCTAGCGAATTCGGCTTCGACGAGCTTCTGCGGCGTGTCGAACTGGTACATCTCGTCGAGCTGGTCGAGGATCTGACGCTTGACCTTCTGGCGGGTGACCGAGCCGTACTGGCTTTCGATCTGGCCGCGAACGATTTCCTTCAGGCGGTCGGCGGATTCGATACCGAGCTTGGAGGCGAGCTCGTCGTTGATTTCGATTTCGCCGGGAGCTGCAACTTCCTTGACGTTGATGTCGAAGGTGGCTTCCTTGCCGGCAAGGTTCTTGGCCGGGTAGTCGGCCGGGAAGGTTACGGTGATGACCTTCTCATCGCCAGCCTTGAGGCCGACGAGCTGCTCTTCGAAGCCCGGGATGAAGCGGTTGGAACCGAGGACGAGCTGAGCGTCTTCGTCCTTGCCGCCTTCAAAGGCTTCGCCGTCGACCTTGCCCAGATAATCGATGGTAACGCGGTCGCCGTTGGCGGCCTTGCCCTTCTTGGTCTCGTAGCTGCGAGCGCTTTCGGCGATCTTCAGGATCTGTTCGGTGACTTCGTCTTCGCCGATCTCGGCGACTTCACGGATAACCTTGACGCCCTTAACCGACTTCAGTTCGATCGCGGGGATGACTTCATAGGAGAGCGTGAATTCGAAATCGGCCTGAGCGGCGAGGATCTTTTCAGCCTCGTCCTTGTCCTCGGTCATAGCGATTTCCGGCTGGGTCGCCGACTTTTCGCCGCGTTCGGTCAGGATTGCCGGCGGCTGGTCACGAACGATCTCATTGACGAGGTCGGCCATGATCGACTTGCCATAGACCTTCTTCAGATGCGCAACCGGCACCTTGCCCGGACGAAAGCCGTTAATACGGACCTTGTCCTTGACCTCGGCCAGGCGCTCGTTCATGCGAACTTCCATGTCCTTGGCCGGGATGACCACCTTGATTTCGCGCTTCAGCCCTTCAGCGAGCGTTTCGATAACCTGCATTGTCCTACCTTCATTCATGGCGGCCGTGCCCAGACAGCCGTTCGTTTCGATGAGCACGACGCCGGAAAATCCCGAGCGTGGCTTGGATGCAATTCCTCATCATTCTGCTGGAGCGCCGCACGTTCGAACGAATGCGCAAAAGGTCGCTCTACCTCTCGGAATCTAGGGCATCTTGTCCACTTTCCACTAGAAAGCGGGATGCTCTAGGCAAAATGGCGCGTCCACAGCGGGTCAGGAGACAGACCGTTAAGCCTCTCCAGTCCACAAGGCAGCCTTGGTGCGGGTAGAGAGACTTGAACTCCCACGCCTTGCGGCACCAGAACCTAAATCTGGCGTGTCTACCAATTTCACCATACCCGCGTTCCCAAAACCGCACGGCAATGCCTGCCCATGGGGCCTTCTGGAGCGCGGCGTCTCTATATCACCCGTTTTAAACCACGCAAAGGAAAAATGACGGTTCCACGACCGTCCACGGACCTTGTTTGGTTTTACACCGAAACCCAGTCAGTAAAGCGGCTCTTCGTAGACGGATTTACCATCCAACAATAGGCTTCTGATATGCGCTTCCCCATCCGCAGAAACGCGGGCGGCGATCGCGACGCGGTCGTGATTGCGCGCATCCTCGACATCGCGGCCCTCACCTTCAGGCACATAGTAGCGCTCGATGCCGTAGGTGACCGAGATCGTTTCCTGCGGAGACGGCCCACTATCGCCATAGGAGAAATAGTCGAAAGGCAGGCTTTTGAGGACGACTGTATCCGATTTCGCTTCCAGCGTTCCGAAGGACGATTCGACGACACCCCAATAGCCGTCATCCTCCTTCTTCAAACGGACGGACAGAACCTGGTTTTTCCGATTTTCCGTCGGCGCGCCGCCGACCAGGGTCGATACCGGTATGCGCGAAATGTCGTAGTTCAGTGTCACATAGTCGCCGCGCAGCAAATCGCGCGGATCGATCGGGGCGGTTTTCAATAGGACTTCGACGCCACTCCTCAGGCCCCACGCCCTTTCGCCGACCATATAGCCGAGGACAGCCGTCTGGAGCGCTGCGACAACGATCGCAGCGACCCACATGCGGCGGCTGAAATTGCGTGCAACGGAGCTGACGTCGCCTGTGATCGTCATGCCTGCACCCCTTGCCTGTCGCTATGAGGCCCGTTGCTACGAGAGAATCGCTGCTCCAGCCGGATGACCAGCCAGGCGGCGATTGCGACGAACACGCCGCAAATCAGGAAGAACCCCGAGGTGCCGATGATCGAACCAACCGTCTCATTGGCGAGATAAAAAATCTCACTGGCGAAAACGAAGTAGACAAGGTAGCGCACCGCACCATTGTCGCGGCCGCCCAGAATGATCGCAATAACTGCGCTTGCTAGCGTCGCGAAGGAGACCGCGATGAGAGGCAGCCTGTTCCCGACCCCCGCAGTATTCCCAAAACCCCCATCGCTGATTTCTCCATGGATCGCAAAGAACCCGATGGTCGCGATAAGAAAAGTATAGAAGGCAGGTGAGGCGCCTGCAGTCCGCGCGATCCTCGTCAAGGGCGAAACCGGGAGGCTGACGCCCAGGAAGGCAATCATGCCGGCGGCGGCAAACAGGATCGCCGCGCGCAGGCTCTCATACTGCACAAAAATCCAGGTCAGCCAGCCCACAAGCATGAGATAGGCCAGATGCCGGGACGCAGGCGCATCGACATATCGGACGAGGGCGATCAGCACGGCCGCCATGATCGGCGGCGCCCAGGGCATGACTCCGTACCATTCGTCGTAGTGTTCCCAGAGATAGAGGCCGCAAAATCCCCAAGCAAGGAAACCGGCAAGAGCCACCTGAGCGCCCGAGCCAAACAGCGCGGCGGCAATACTGGCGACTGCGAACCAGACGATCAACATCGTGAGCTCATCACCGGAAAGATTATACATCTGGCCGACCAGTGACATGGCGCCGCCGAAACTAATCGTGCCGAGAATCAGTAACGCTGACGCTAGGATCGGGCGGGCGCGCACGAATAAATAGGCCGCGCTAAGATAAAAGGCCCAGATCAACGTGATGAGCCCGAAGAGTCTGATGATGCGCGGTATCTGATCCCAATTCGACGCCACGAAGAGCAGAATTGCCGCGCCGACCAGAAGTGCGGCCATGACAGCAAGGACTCTACCGAGGCTAAAGCTTGCCGGACGGCTGTCATACTCGCTGAGAATCGCTGCCGCCGCCGGCGCATCGACCAGCCCTTTATCCACCCAGACTTTCAGATCACGCTCGAGTCTACCCCGGTACATCCGCGCGCACCTCTAAACTGCGATTCCCTCACCAAAGTGTCTTATCACATATTAAGAACGTGCGAGGTCGCTCATTCATCGCTGAAATCAGCGGGATGCAGGGCAAAGCCGCACCATATTAATGCAGAGATAGGCTTTATTCGCTATACTACGATTTGCAAAATACAAAGCTTCGAAGGCATGCACAGCCGACATACCTCCCATGAAATTATTGCGCTGCACAAAAATCAAAAGTCATACTATTTTAAGGGCATTGAAGGACGGCAGTAGCGCGCCGCTTCGGCGAAAGCCGGAAAGAGCTTGAGGAAGCATTTCCTCAGATAGAATTCGGAGTTGCACACTCCTCCTCCCAGTGCGCTCCGATGGATTGACGACACTCCTCCTCCCAGTCGTCAATCACCATAAATGACGCCCACCGCATCCTCCTCCCGCGGTGGGCGTTATTTTTATCTGCTGATTAAATCGGTTAATTCTTCATAAATTGATGGATATGATCAGCACCGTGCCCGTACGCAGGTCATGCAAGGGAACGGTGCGAATAATGCAGGGAGCAGGATTCTCTCCTCGCGCGACGGCGACAGTCTTCCCAAGCCACAACATCACGTGAACCACGGCCAAATACGGGCAATATCTGAGCAATTGCCCAACAATAGGGCCGAAAAGCGCCGTTGTGCGCGCTTTTTGAGCCGACAACCCGCCTTCACGCTAACGTGACATGCACATAAAGCAGTCACTCACCTAGGCAAATTGCCGGCGAGAAATGCGTCATGCGCATAGGTGACATGAAGCATTCGCTCTTTTAGTTCTTGCAGCGCAGCATATATTCACGCTCATCGGATCGCGGACGGAACCAATCACGGAACCGACAAGATCTCCAAATCCTCGAAAGGGACTTAGAATGAACCTGACCCGCTCTTTCAATAACTGGCGCAAGTATCGTCAGACCGTTACCGAACTCGGCCGCATGAGCACCCGTGAACTGCATGACCTCGGTATCGATCGTTCCGACATCCATCGCGTAGCTCGCGAAGCCACCGGTCGCTAATTAGCGGATTGGCTTCGCTAAATAGCGACAGCCTTCACAACGCCCGTTGCGGAAAACCGCGGCGGGCGTTCTTTCGTTTGCGCGCCGTTCGCGCCTGTGGCAGTGACGGTGTCGCCTAAAACTATGCCGCCCCGCACATGGCACATAAATTTTGAGCATTGATGGCTTTTTGAGCGTCATATTGCACAAATGCATAGCAGACGCCTTTTATTTGCACTGCAAAATATTCGTCCTCGCACCTATATGAATGTCAAGCGCTGAGGCGGCAATCGTGCCGCTCGCAACTGAATGACCGAGGACAAGACAATGAACCCGATTCGTATCGCCAAGAACTGGATTAGCTATCGCCGCACGCTGAACGAGCTCGGCAACCTTTCCGCCCAAACTCTCTCGGATATCGGCGTTAGCCGCTACGAAATCCGCAACATCGCTTCTCGCTCTTTCCGTTAATCGAAACGGACTGAGCAGACTGCCTCAAGACGGCGCTCTTCGGCGCCGTTTTTGATTCCGGCTCCTGCGCAAAGCAATTGGATCGTCGACCCGCCCGTGGTAATGACGCGCGCATGACAAATACCAGCTCCATTTCCCCTATCCACGTCGTCGGCGGCGGCCTTGCCGGCTCCGAAGCTGCCTGGCAGATCGCCAGTGCCGGTGTACCGGTCATCCTGCATGAAATGCGCGGTGTGCGCGGTACCGAAGCGCATAAGACTGACGGTCTGGCAGAACTCGTCTGCTCAAATTCCTTCCGCTCTGATGATGCGACCAGCAACGCGGTAGGCGTCATCCACGCGGAAATGCGCCTGGCCGGTTCTCTGATCATGGCCGCCGCCGACAAGCATCAGGTTCCCGCCGGCGGCGCGCTGGCGGTGGATCGCGATGGATTTTCCGCGGCCGTAACGCAGGCGATCGAAAACCATCCGCTCATCACTATCGTGCGCGAGGAGATCCAGGGTCTGCCGCCGAAGGAATGGGACCAGGCAATTATCGCCACCGGTCCCTTGACCGCACCGGGGCTCGCCAGCGCCATCCAGGCTGAAACCGGGGCGGACGCGCTTGCCTTTTTCGACGCCATCGCACCGATCGTCTATCGCGATAGCATCAACATGGACATTTGCTGGTACCAGTCACGTTACGACAAAGTCGGCCCCGGCGGCACGGGCAAGGACTATATCAACTGCCCGATGGACGAAGCCCAATACAATGGATTCGTCGATGCCCTGATCGCGGGCGATGGCGTCGGTTTCAAGGAATGGGAAGGCACGCCCTATTTCGACGGCTGCCTGCCGATCGAGGTCATGGCCGAGCGCGGGCGCGAGACGCTGCGTCACGGCCCGATGAAGCCGATGGGCCTGACCAACGCCCATAACCCGAGCGTCAAGGCCTATGCGGTGGTGCAGCTCCGCCAGGACAATGCGCTCGGCACGCTCTACAACATGGTCGGCTTTCAGACCAAGTTGAAATATGGCGCGCAAGCCGAGATTTTCCGACTGATCCCCGGCCTGGAGAATGCCGAATTTGCACGGCTTGGCGGCTTGCACCGCAACACCTACATCAATTCGCCGATCCTGCTCGACCGCTCGCTGACGCTGAAGTCTCGGCCGGGCTTGCGTTTTGCCGGCCAGATCACCGGCTGCGAAGGCTATGTCGAAAGCGCCAGCATCGGCCTGCTCGCCGGTCGCTTTGCCGCTGCCGAGCGCAAGGGCCAGTCCCCTTCCCTTCCGCCGGACACGACGGCGCTGGGGTCGCTGCTCAACCATATTACCGGCGGTCACATCGTTTCCGATGAAGAGCCGGGCAAACGCTCCTTCCAGCCGATGAACATCAATTTCGGGCTGTTTCCGGAATTGCAACCGGGCTCCATCGTCAAGCCGGAAGGCATCAAGCGCTTCCGCGGCAAGGACAAGACGATCATGAAACGGCAACTCATCGCCAAACGGGCGCTTGCTGATTGCGCTGGATGGCTCGGCGTTCAGGCGCCGGCGGTCGCCGCGAGCGCCTGAGCCTTTCTCAAGCCTTTGCCGCCGGCATGATTGCCGACGGCTTCGGATCGTCATTCGCAACATAATTGCCGAGCAGCCAGAGTGAAACCTCGGCGGCTTCCGCCGGTGTGGCGAATTCGAACGTGCCGTTGTGATGCGGAGCGTCAAGGAAATCGACGGTCAGACCGCGACCGGTCCCTGAATCCTTAGCACGTGCCCTGCCCGGCTCGATCAGATGAACGGCAAAGTGGTTGCGCAGGCTCCGCATGAAGCCGGCCTTATCATCATGCAGGCGCACGAAAACCGCCTGGCCGTTGGCGGTCGCCTGCAATTGCCTAATCGCCTCCATGGGAAAAGCGCGGCCGAACTCGACAATGGCAAGACCGGTATCGTGCAAACCATCTTCCTTGTTCTGCGACGCCATGCGCGTCGCAAAGAAGGCAAAGAAAACGACGATCGCAAAGAATATGCACCAGACGATGATGCCCATGCGGCTCTCCCAGGATGCAGGCAAATGGTTCGGCGATCTTCATAGACCCCGAGGCTTGCGCGAACGTGGTCGGTTTCAGATTTTCTTGGTCATGGCGGCTCGCGCCAAGCGCATCTGCCTGCGCCATTGCGGCTGCAGGACAGGCCGCTCGAACAACTTGGCGCCCAGGGTCTGAGCACGTTTCAGCACAGGCTCTGCCAAGACGACCGGCAGGAAAGCCGGAAATACGGCTGGCGAGATATTGCCGGCAGCCCGAGCTTTCGCCAAGTGTTCGCGGCCGAGGCCGGCGAAAGCCTCGATGGCCGCAGAAATCCGTGTTGTATCCTTGCCCTCGAGGAAACTATCGCGATTGAGGCCGGTCGCCGTCAAAATCTCCAACGGCAGGTAAATCTGACCACGGCGACGGTGCAGCGGCATGAGCAACAGCAGCCCGGCAATCGCCTGCGCCACCCCGGCGTGGCCGGCGGCCTCAGCCGAGCGACGGGAATCCCCCGGCGACAGGACAAGGCTTGCAAGCTGGATCAGCGCCGACGCGGTCTCACCGGCATAGCCTTCCAAGGCGCCGCGTGTATCCATCGGATCGTCGTAGAGATCGAAAATGCGCGCGTCGATCATATCGATCAGCGTTTGACGCGGAAGCCGATGCAGTTCGATCGCGGCCAGCAGTTCGGCGGCGATGGGATTGGCCGCACTCGATCCATGCGCCTGCCCTGCGAGCAGATCGCGCCAATATTGCATGCGCACTTCGCCCGGCAACGGCTCATGGACGAGATCGCGAATGCGCGCAAGCTCGGCATTGAAGGCATAAAGTGCGGCAAGGCCCCCGCGCTTATCCTCGGGCGCCAGCAGGCAGGCGAGATAGCGATCACGGTCGGTGTCGCGAAGCGTCGCCAGGCAAAGATCCTGGTTGCTACGGGGTGCAGCTCCTGACGTCATGTCCTTGCCTGATCCTCGTCAAACGGCGATCAGCGCCGCGGCCACGGCGCGCGACTCGGACAGCATGATGTTGAACGTGCGCACCGCCGCTCCCGTGCTCATCGCATCGGAAGAAATCTGCTTGGCGCGTAGAGCCGCTTTCAGCTCCGAGGGCAACGGCCGGAGGTCCATGCCGGTCCCGACCAGCAATACTTCGATCTCGGCGGCCTCATCGAGCACCTTTTGAAAATGCGCCGGCGTCAGCGCATCCTCCAGCGTCATGTCCCAGCCATAAATGCCGGACGGCAGGCAGAGCAGCGAGCCGCGATGCGACATGTCGGCAAAGCGGAAGCCGCCATTGCCGTAAGCGTCGATCGGTGCGCGACCGGGAAAATGCGCGTTCCGTATTTCTATGCCTTTTGCCACTCTGTCACACCGCTGGTTTGCCTGATTGAACGTCGCCCCCTGTCTGTCCCTTATTTTCGCCGCCGGCCTGGAACTTATCCGGGCGCAGCTTGAAGACGATCAGGACCGGTGCCGCAATATAGATCGACGAGAAGGTGCCGACCGCGACGCCGAAGAGCAAGACGAAAGTGAAGGAGCGAATCACCTCGCCACCAAATATATATAACGCGAGAAGCGCCAGCAAAGTGGTTGCCGAGGTCAGGACCGTGCGCGACAGCGTCTGATTGATCGACGCATCGATCAGGATCGGCAATGGCATTTGCGAATAGCGTTTCAGATTCTCGCGCATGCGATCATAGACGACGACCGTGTCGTTTAGCGAATAGCCGACGATGGTCAGAAGTGCGGCAATGCCGGTCATATTGAATTCCATGCCGGTCAGCACGAAAAGGCCAAGAGTCAGGATGACGTCATGCAGTGTCGCGACGATCGCGCCGACCGCGAACTGCCATTCGAAACGCAGCCAAATATAAATGAGGATTGCCGCCAGCGCCGCCAGAACGGCGAGCGAGGCCGTCGTGCTGATCTCACCGGAGACGGCCGGGCCGACGACCTCAACACGGGAGAAATCATAGTCCTTGCCCAGCTCGTCGCGTACGAGGGACACAGCGGATTGTTCGGCATTCTCGCCACCCTGCTGTGCATGCACCCGGATCACGGCGCTCAGCCGATCGTCCAACCGATCGACCTGCACATCGCCTGGAACGATTTTTTGCAGGCGTGATTGAATATTGGCCGGATCGGCGACGCCCTGCTTGGCGCGAACCTCGATGATCGAACCGCCGGTGAAATCGATGCCGAGATGCATGCCGACCGCCGCGAAGGCAATCAGAGTTGCTATCGACAATGCTGCCGACACCGTAAACGAATAGCGTCGGATGCCCATGAAACGGATATTCGCGCCGTCGAATATTCCGCTTCGCACACCCGCCAGCAGGACTCGGGGCTTGCGATGCGAAATCCAAGCGTCGACAAGTGAACGAGTGACGAAGCAAGCGGTAAAGAAGGTGGTGAAAATGCCCGTTATCAATGTCGCAGCAAAGCCGCGAACCGCGCCGCTGCTCACATAGAAAAGAATGGCCGCAACGATGAGTAGCGTCAGATTGGCGTCTGCGACGGTGGCGGCGGCCCTGTTGAAGCCGTGGCGCAGCGCATCAACGAGGAGATGCGTCTTCTTCTCCTCTTCCCGGACGCGTTCGTAAATCAAGACGTTGGCGTCGAGCGCAATGCCGATGATGAGGACGAGGGCCGCAATTCCCGGCAGGGTCAGGGTAATGCCGAATAGCCCCATGATTGCCAGAACCATGATAATATTGATGACAAGCGCGATTGTTGCGGCGACTCCAAGCAGCCCATAAAAGCCGATCATCAGAGCGGCGACGAAGATAGCGGCGATAATGCAGGCGGTGACGCCGGAACGCATCGTCTCATTACCCAGGCCGGGCTTGATGGTCCGCTCTTCGACTGTCGTCAGCGTCGCCGGCAGCGGGCCGGATTTCAGCATGACGGCCAGATCCTGCGCGCCCTGTGCAGTGAAATCGCCGGGGATATCGATATCGCCAGTGGTAATTGCGGTCTTCAAAACGGCGGCCGAAATAACCTGATCGTCAAGCACGACCACCACGTTCTTGCCGAGATTGTCCGCGGTCGCCTGTGCGAAACGGCTGGTCGCCTCGGGCGTCAGCCTGACGGAGATATTGCCGTGATTGTTCTGGGTATTGGACACCGCAACGGCGTCGGCAAAGTCGATATTCGAGAGGAGCGGCTGCTTCTGGACCAGATAGCCGACAGGGGGGTCATCCTCGGAAAACAGGACCTCCGAACCGGCGGGCGGACGGCCGTTCATGGCGTCCTGCACCTGCATGGATTGATCGATCAGACGGAAGCTGAGCTGCGCGGGCTGGTTCAGAAGGTTCTTGAGGCGCTGTGGATCAGGAAGGCCCGGCACCTGGATGACGACACGGTCCGCCCCCCGCCGGCGAATGAGCGGCTCGCCGACGCCCAACTGGGCGATACGGTTGCGGATGACTTTGAGCGACCGTGTCATGGCTGCGGAAACGCGTTCATTGATGCCGGCATCGCTGATATCGATTGTGAGGGCGCCATTATCACCCAGCGTCAGCGTCGCTCCGGGCCTGCCATTGGCACTGGTGATCGGCTTCAGGGCATTCACCGCGGGCTGCACCTGCGCCGGATCGTTGATGTGGAGCTGGATCTTCTGGCCGGTGCCCGTCAGGCCGGAATAGCCGATATTGACCGTGCGCAGTCTGGCACTGATGTCGCCGACGACGGTCTCCAGTCGGTTTCTGACCACATCGCCACGCTCGATCTTGAGCATGATATGCGAGCCGCCCTTGAGATCGAGCCCAAATTCGACTTGCCGTTGCGCAAACCAGGCTGGAAAGGAGGAAAGCTGCTCGTCGCTAAGCAGATTGGGCGCCGCAAGGAGAACGCTCAAGAGAACGGCGAACCAAATCAGGACGGTCTTCCACCAGGAGACGTGCAGCATCGCTCTCTCGAGTTTTGGTTTTTTACTGCGCCCCAACATCCGCCGATGTGCGCAAATACGCAGTAACGCTTTGAATTTGCGCATAGTTCCTTTCGAAAGTCGAATCCGATTTTCGAAACTGCACGCTGTCGTGGCAGGACGCTTCGACCTACCCTTATCAAAACCTTACGCCGCGTCAGCTTTGACGGGTTCGCCCTTGACGCGTACTTCCGAAATTGCGCTGCGAACGACGCGGATGCGCACGCCTTCGGCGATTTCGACTTCCAGTTCCTTGTCGTCGACGACCTTGGTCACCTTGCCGACGATACCGCCGCCCGTAACGATCTGATCGCCGCGACGGATATTCTTCAAAACTTCCTCACGCTTCTTAGCCTGTGCACGCTGCGGACGGATAAGAAGGAAATACCAAACCACCATCAGCGGCACAAACAGGATGATCATTTCAAAGCCGGAACCGCCGAAGACGCCTGCGGCTGAATCTGTCGCGCTCTGCGCATATGCGTTGGTGATAAACATCGAGAACTCCCTTGAACTCCTTGCGGGAACGGGCCCCGCGTCAGGTGGCCGGAATATAGTTGCGATCATGGCGAATGCAACAAAAACAGGCGCAAACCGTACTGTTTTCCCGGCCTCTTAGCCTTTCGGCTCCGGAAGGAGCATGGTACCGGCAGCACAGGGAGCATTTTACTCCTTTCCCGACTAACGTTCTGGAGGAAAAACGGTGACCGAAGATCAAAACAAGCTGATCCTAGTGGAAGTCCGCCGCCTCGCCGACGCACTCGAACGCCTTGCCGGCCCGGCGCCGGCCGTCAACGATTGGAACGCGGCTGATTGCTTCGTCTGGGCGCCGGCTCGGCTCTACCTGCAGCCTGTTGCACGGCCAAACCGCGTGGCGCTGGCGCTGATCCGCGGCGTCGACCATGTGCGCGACATTCTCCACGAGAACACGCTGCGCTTCGCCGAAGGTTTCGCCGCCAATAACGTGCTGCTCTGGGGCGCGCGCGGCATGGGCAAGTCATCGCTCGTCAAGGCCGTGCATGAGGATGTGCGCCGCGCCACCCGGATCTCACTGAAACTGGTCGAAGTGCATCGCGAGGACATCTCCTCCTTGCCGGTCCTGCTCGATATACTGAAGGACGCGCCGCATCGCATCATTGTCTTCTGCGACGACCTCTCCTTTGATCACGACGATACAGCCTACAAGTCGCTGAAGGCGGCCCTAGACGGCGGCGTCGAGGGCCGGCCGGACAATGTGCTGTTCTACGCCACATCGAACCGCCGCCACCTGCTGCCTCGGAACATGATGGAAAACGAGCAATCGACGGCGATCAATCCTTCGGAAGCGGTCGAAGAAAAAGTATCGCTCTCCGATCGCTTCGGCCTGTGGCTCGGCTTCCACAAATGCAGTCAGGAAGACTATCTGCAGATGATCGACGGCTATGCCGATCACTTCAAGCTCCCCCTCGATCGCGCCCAGATGCACCACGAAGCGCTGGAATGGGCGACGACACGCGGCGCCCGTTCCGGGCGTGTGGCGTGGCAATATATTCAGGATCTGGCCGGGCGGCAGCGCATCGTGCTGGAACGCGATTGATCTTCGCCTGCCGAGCCATGGAACGACAAAAAGCCCGGTGGTGACCGGGCTTTTTGCAGACTCCTTGAGACGCACTACCTATTCAAGGAACGTCATTGGGTTGACCGGGGCGGAATTCTTGCGAACTTCGAAGTGAAGCTGCGGCTGCTTGACGTCGCCGCTCATGCCGGAAGTAGCGAGCGTCTGGCCGCGTTGTACCTTCTGGCCGCGCGCGACGTTCAGTGCATCTGCGTGCCCGTAGACCGTGACGGTGCCGTCGTCGTGGCGAACTAGGACGGTGTTGCCGAGTTCCTTCAGGCCGTTGCCGGCATAGATGACCACGCCGTTTTCAGCAGCTTTGATGGGCGTGCCTTGCGGAACCGAGATGTCGATACCGTCGTTGCGGCTGCCGTTGACGTTGGAGCCATAGCCAGCGATGACGGCGCCGCGAACAGGCCAGCGATATTTGCCGATGCCGGTTTCTTCCGGTGCATCAGCCGACGCGTCGGCCTTGGCAGCGGCATCGCTGACGGATTGGGTCGGTGCTGCGGCTGCGATCGCCTGCGGCTTGGCGGCGTCAGACACCGGCGCGGCGGCTAAAGTCTTGGGGGCTGCCTTTGCAGGCGGTTCGACAGCGGCGGCTTTCGACATCGCCGCGGACTTTGCGGCGGCGGCTTTGGCAGCCGGCTTTACAGTCGGTTCAGCGGCCGCCTGCTTCGGCTCCATGGCCGGCACGGCAACCGACCTGACGGAGGATTTCTGCGGCTCGATCGAGGCAGTCTTCAACGGATCGGGTCTCACCGGCTCGGCCTCGGCAATTGCACCGTGCGGCAGTTTCAGCGTCTGGCCGATACGCACGCCGCCACCCGACTGAATGTGATTTGCCTGCTTGAGCGCATCGACACTGACGCCCGCGTTCTTCGCGATCTTTGCGAGCGAGTCACCAGACTTCACGACATAGGTACCATCGCCCTTCGGATGCGGGCCTTTGCCGTTGCCCGCAGCGAGCTTGCCGGGATCCGCGAGGCCGGCCTGTGACTTGCCGCGCATCTGGCCGTTGGACGGCAGCACCACGGAATCCTGTTCCGGAGCCTTGGCCGGGCCTGGAATCTTGCCGCCCTTGGACAGGTCCGTCGCTTCCGAGGCCATCTTGGCCGGGCTGGGCGCGCCAGCTCCGTTCATAGTCGGGATGATGATCTGCTGGCCCGGCTGAGCGCTGGCGCTATTCCTCAAGCCGTTGGCACGCAGAATTTCCTTTTCCGGAACGCCGTAGCGGCGCGACAGCAGGTCGATGCTTTCGCCGGGACGCAATGTGACGCTCGGCGCGTTGACCGCCGTCCACTCGGAAGAGGTCGCCGCGGCGGGCGGCGCCTTGATCGTACCGGTCGGCATTGCGTCCGGAGCCAGAGCCGGCTCCATCCGAGACACGGAAGCCTTGCCATGCGATGCCGGGAACGGCTGGGCGAGCGCTTCCTTTTCGGCCTTTGATGCGACATGCGGGCGAACCGGCGCTGCAGAGGCCGTCGGGGCCGCGAGATCGGAGCGCTGGATCGCGACCGGCGCCGTCGACACGCGGGCACTCGAATAGGATGGATTATAGCGGGCCGGGGAATTCGGATAGGGCCGCGTAACTGGCGCGTTTTGTTGTGAATAATCCTGCTGCTGATAGCCGCCGCCCTGGGCAACGTCGGCACGCGGCACCGGATCGCCGTCGGGGCCGGTCAGGCCGCGACGATTGATCGAGCCGGTCGTCATCTGATCCGGAGAGCCCGCGAAGAGCCCGCCGAAGCGCGTCGTGTCCGAACTACAAGCTGTCGCGGTGCTCGCCAGGAGTATGGCCACCAGGACTTTCCCTGCCGATTTACCGAAGTTTGACGAAAGACTGAAACCCATGACTCGACCCACTTGAGACGCAACCGTTTATGGGTCGATTAAAGCGCGTTAATCTTACCATGCGGTTAAAGCACTGGTGTCGCATGTGTTTTTTTGAGGAATTGCTAACCATAGAACAGAAATCCCCGCGCTTGCGGGGATAGTTCAGGGATCTCAACCTAAATTAGGCCTCAAAGATAGGAGGCGAGCATCGGCACGATCGGCTGATAGGGAACGTCAAAAAGTTCCTCTCGCTCGAAACGGCTGCCGGTCTTGGTGAGACGCACCATGCGGCAGGTCGTGTCTGAAAGTATCAGGGGCGCGATCATCGATCCGCCGGAAACCAGTTGTTCGGCAAAAAACCGGGGCATGGCGGTGAAGGCCGAAGTCACTAGGATGCGATCGAAAGTGCCCTCGCCCGGCATTCCGACGCTGCCGTCAGCCTGGCGAATGATAACGTTGCGCAGGCCCAAGGCGTCCATGCGCTGCTGCGCTGCCGTCGTGAGTGTCTTATAGCGATCGACCGTCAGCACCCGCTCGGCAATACGCCCCATGACGGCGGCCGTGAAACCGCTGCCTGTTCCAACTTCCAAAACGCGGTGACCGGGCTTGATCTTCAGGCTGTGAAGAACCCGGACGACCAGATCGATGCCCTCCATGAAGGCACCGCATTCGATTGGGATTGTTCGGCTGGAATAGGCGTCATCGGCAAATTGCAGGGGCACGAAGGGAAGGCGCGGCGTCTGTTCGACAGCCGTCATCAGATCGAGGTCCAATATGCCCTCGGCCCGCAGCCGCAACACGACGGCCGCAAAGCCTTCCTTCTCGACCAAACGAGCTGTCAATCCGCTACTCCATACCCGAGCGCCCGCGCCACGCGGTCTTGCACCGAATAATCCGTCAAATCGAGTTTCAAAGGAGTTACCGAAATACGATTTTCTTTCAACGCATGGATATCGGTGCCCGGACGAAATATGCCGCTGCGTTCGCCGAAGCGCAGCCAATAATAGGGAAAGCCGCGTCCATCGGCCCGTTCCTCGACCTGCAGATTGAAAGCCAGATTGCCCTGCGACGTGACTTCGATGCCGGAAACTTGGTCCGGTCGACAGTTCGGGAAGTTCAGGTTGAGGAAAGTGCCGTCGGGAAAATCGATATCGATGAGCTTGCCGAGGAGTGCGGGTGCATGCGCCTCGACCACCTCCCAGGGCACGACTCGCGTTCCATTCTCATGCAGATAAGCTTGGCTCAGCGCAAAGGACCGCACGCCCTGCAATGTTCCTTCGATCGCGCCTGCGATCGTGCCCGAATAGGTGACATCATCAGCAACATTGGAGCCAGAGTTGACCCCCGAGAGTATCAGGTCCGGCTTGATGTCCATGACCTGGCGGATGCCCATGATGACGCAATCGGTCGGCGTGCCGCGTAGCGCATATTGCTTCTCGGAGACCCTGCGCAGACGCAATGGTTCGGAAAGGCTCAGTGAATGGGCAAGGCCACTCTGGTCGGTTTCCGGAGCAACGATCCAGACATCATCAGACATGGTGCGGGCGATGCGCTCCAACACGGCCAGCCCTTCAGCATGAATGCCGTCGTCATTGGTCAGAAGTATCCGCATTGCCCCACCGCTCAAAAAACATGATCCCGAAAAGTGTGAATCGGTTTTCGGAACCATGTGACATCAAGTCATGCTGCCCGCTCGATCCTCTTCAGACCACCCATATATGGCAGCAGTGCGTCCGGAACAGTAACCGAGCCGTCTTCGTTCAGATAATTCTCGACAACAGCGATCAGGCAGCGGCCGACCGCGGTGCCTGAGCCGTTCAGCGTGTGAACGAATTTCGTCGCCTTGTCGTCCTTGCCGCGGTAGCGCGCATTCATGCGTCGCGCCTGAAAATCGCCGCAGACCGAGCAGGAAGAGATTTCACGATAGGTATCCTGCCCCGGTAGCCAGACTTCGAGATCATAGGTCTTGCGGGCTCCGAAGCCCATGTCGCCGGTCGATAGCGTCATGACGCGGTAATGGAGGCCAAGACGCTTCAGTACTTCCTCGGCACAGGCGGTCATGCGCTCGTGCTCGGCGATCGAGCTTTCGGCGTCGGTGATGGACACGAGCTCGCATTTCCAGAACTGGTGCTGGCGCAGCATACCACGCGTATCGCGACCGGCCGAACCCGCTTCCGAACGGAAAGACGGCGTCAGCGCCGTGAAACGCAGCGGCAACTTCTCCTGATCGAGGATTTCGCCGGAGACGAGGTTGGTCAACGTCACTTCTGCTGTCGGGATCAACCAACGGCCATCCGTGGTCTTGAACAGGTCTTCGGCGAATTTCGGCAATTGGCCGGTGCCGAACATAGCCTCGTCGCGCACCATCAGCGGAGAGCTGACTTCGGTATAGCCGTGCTCACCCGTGTGAAGATCCAGCATGAACTGACCAAGCGCCCTTTCCAGGCGCGCCAGTTGCGAGGTCAGCACCGTGAAACGCGAGCCAGAGAGCTTGGCGGCGCGCTCGAAATCCATGTAGCCCAGCGCTTCGCCGATCTCGAAGTGCTCCTTGGGCTTATGGTTCCAGGTTGGCTTGGCGCCCCAGGCATGCTTGACGACATTGTCGTGTTCATCCTTGCCAACCGGCACGTCATCCAGCGGGATATTGGGAATGCGCGACAATGCGTCGTTGAGTTCGGCCGTCAGCACGCGCTCTTCTTCTTCCGCTGCCGGTAGCGACGTCTTGATCTCGGCGACTTCGGCCTTCAGCTTCTCGGCAAGCTCGGTATTCTTCTGTGCCATGGCGGCGCCGATTTCCTTCGATGCGGCGTTGCGGCGCGACTGCATATCCTGGACGGACTGGATGACGGAGCGACGCTTCTCGTCGAGCGCAATGAGGGTTTGCGACAAAGGCTCCGCGCCACGCTTGGCAAGCGCTACATCCAAAGCCTCGGCATTCTCACGAATCCATCTGATATCAAGCATCGTCGTTCCAGGTCGTTGCACATGAGCGTAGCTCCGACCGAGATTTCGGTCGGAGATCGAACCGGCAAAACTCTATGAAAAGACGATCCCAACCTGTCGCTTAGACACTATCAGTCTTGGCGACGTCCGAAGTCTCGCCACTCTCCTCGAGCGCTTGCCGGGCACGCTGGCGTTCCACGAGTCGCGCCGCGTAGATGGAAATCTCGTAGAGAAGGATCGTCGGCAGTGCAAGGCCGATCTGGGACATCGGATCCGGCGGCGTCAGCACGGCGGCGACGATGAAGGCGAAGACGATTGCGAACTTGCGCTTTTCCGCCAGCCATTGCGAGGTCAGCAGTCCGACGCGGGCGAGCAGCGTTGTAATGACCGGCAATTGGAAAACGAGGCCGAAGGAAAAGACCAGCGTCATGATCAGGCTCAGATATTCCGAGACCTTCGGCAGCAGGGCGATCCCCACCTGCCCGTCAGCCGGCGACTGCTGCATCTTCAGGAAGAACCACATGACCATCGGGCAGAAGAAGAAGTAGACGAGCGCAGCACCCATCAAAAACAAGACCGGCGATGCGATCAGGAACGGCAGGAAAGCGGCGCGCTCGTTCTTGTAGAGGCCCGGCGCCACGAATTTGTAGATCTGTGCGGCAATGATCGGGAAGGCGATGACCAGTGCGCCAAACATTGCGACCTTCACCTGCGTGAAGAAAAACTCCTGCGGCGCGGTGTATATCAGTTCGGCCTTGGCGATATCGAGATGGGCCCAAACGACAGCCCATTTGTACGGATAGACCAGATAGTTGAAGAGATGCTTGGCAAAGGCGAAGCAGCCGATGAAGGCAACGAAAAATGCCACCAGCGACCAAATCAGCCGCGTGCGCAATTCCATGAGGTGTTCGATAAGCGGCTGCGGCTTATCGTCAATATCACCCGTCATGCCTGGTCCTTCTTGTTAGGCGTGGGTTTGCTGGCTGTTGCGCGCTTTCTTGGCGCAGCGGTGGGAGCATCCGTCGCGGTGGTTGCAGCCTTGCGGGGCGCGCGCTTCGGCTTCTCCGCGACAACCGATGTGTCGACCACAGCAGCAGCAACAACTTCATCCGTCTTGGCCGGCGTTTTCGCCCGTGGCTTGCGGACGGTTTTCGGCTTTGCGGGCGTCTCTTCGGAAATGACGGCCGGCGGAGCCGGGGTCACCGGCGAAGGGGAAACAATCGGCGCGGTCGCATCTGCAGCAGGAACAATCGGAGGCGTCTCCGGCAGCCCCATGGACGGTTCGGAAACCTGGACAGCCGGCGTGGAGGTGGCAACCTCGGGCTTATCCACCGTCGACGATCGCTGCAGATCGGCCTTGATCTCGTTGCCCATCTGGCGCAACGGGTTCATCGCCTCTCGCAACGAATTGACCGGATTGAGTTTCTGCGCATCGGAGATCGTCTGGCGCACATCGTCGAGCTCCGCCTCACGCATGGCCTCATCGAATTGCGCGCGGAATTCGCCGGCCACTTTTCGGGCCCGCGCCGTCATCTTACCGATCGTCCGCAAAGTCGACGGCAGTTCCTTAGGGCCAATGACCACGAGCGCCACGATAGCGATAATCAGCAGCTCAGACCAGCCTACATCGAACATCAAAAGGCTCCTGGGCCGACAGCAAGCCTCTCAGCTCCTGACGCACCCGACATGATTATTTCGTTTCGTCGGCCTTGTGTTCGACCGTACGGGACGCTGTCGTCTGAGACGGCGTATCTTCGTCGTCATTCATGCCTTTTTTGAAGCTCTTGATGCCCTTGGCAACATCACCCATCAGCTCCGGGATCTTTCCACGACCGAACAACAACAGGGCGATGGCCAGAACGATCAGCCAATGCCATATGCTTAGAGAACCCATTGCGATAACTCCCAATTTCAACGTCTTCCCGATGTAAGACGTTTACAGATGTTTTTCAAACACCAAAATGTACTCCAGCGACGCAGATGGGGATAGCGAACGCTAAAGCAACGGCCGAACATCTCCAACTAAGGAGAATGATTTTCATATTCGCATCCGCTAATGGCAAAACCGAGACTTGGCGCCAATCCTTGGAAAAAAGCTTCATCGCAGCCGATCGGCCTAAGATGCGGTGATGGCGCCGATTTTGGCTCAGTCGTCCGAAGCGCCGCCCGGCGCCAGAAGGCCGAGTTCCTCCAAATCCAATTGCGTGATCGGATCTTCATCCTCGGTCAATTCGTCGCTCATCAAAGGCGACGGAATGTTGAAATTAGAAGGGATACGGCCCGAGAGCAGCCCCGCTCCCTTCAATTCTTCGAGACCGGGGAGATCGCGCAACTCTTCCAGCCCGAAATGATCGAGGAAATCCCGCGTGGTACCCAGCGTCACCGGCCGGCCGGGCGTGCGTCGACGGCCGCGAAAACGAACCCAGCCGGATTCCATCAATACGTCGAGCGTCCCCTTCGACGTCTGCACGCCTCTGATGTCCTCGATCTCGGCGCGCGTCACCGGCTGGTGATAGGCAATGATGGCCAGGACTTCGAGCGCGGCGCGCGACAGTTTCCGAACCTCGTTGTCATCGCGGCGGATCACAAAGGAAAGATCAGCGGCCGTGCGAAAGGCCCAGGCGCCGTCGACCTGTATCAGATTGACACCGCGCGCCGCATAGTCGGCCTTCAGGCGCTGCATAATAGAGCTGACATCGATGCCGCGTGGGATGCGATCGGCAATAAAACCTTCGGAAACCGGCAGAGCGGAGGCAAAGACCAGAGCTTCCGCAATGCGCTCGGCTTCGCGGACAAGGCGCCCACCAACGTCAGACTCTGTCGAGGCAGCCGCGTCGTCGTCCATGCGCTGATCGTTGTCCGGGCCCGTCACGCTCGCTCCTGCTCTATTCCGCTGCCTCAAGTTCTATATGGTTCGGCCCGCGGCGCATATAGAGCGGCTGAAAAGCGCCCTCTTGGCGAATCTCCAGCTTGCCTTCGCGCACCAGCTCCAACGAGGCGGCGAAGGCGCTGGCGATGGCGGTCACACGCTCACCCGCATTGGTCATATAGTCCATCAGATAGTGTTCCAAGGCTGTCCAATCGGTGATCTCGCCGATCATCCTACTGAGAATCGTACGCGCATCGACCAGCGACCAGACCCGACGGCGCTCGATTGTCACCTGCGTGATCGCCTGACGCTGACGCAAGCTCGCATAAGCAGTCAGAAGATCGTAGAGGCTGGCGTCATAGGCCGACTGGCGCCGGTCGGGAATATGTTCCGGTGCTCCGCGGGCAAATACGTCGCGGCCGAGGCGATTGCGGTTGACGAGATCTGTCGCCGCGTCACGCATGGCTTCGAGGCGCTTCAGGCGGAAGGCGAGCGTCGCGGCCATTTCCTCGCCGGTCGGGCCATCTTCCTTGCTCTGCTGCGGAATGAGCAGTTTCGATTTAAGATAGGCGAGCCAGGCGGCCATGACGAGATAATCGGCGGCAAGCTCGATGCGGATGCGTCGGGCGCGCTCAATGAACTGCAAATATTGCTCGGCGAGCGACAGCACAGAGATGCGCGACAGATCGACCTTCTGGTTGCGGGCGAGATGCAGCAAAAGGTCAAGCGGGCCTTCGAAGCCGGCGATGTCGACGACAAGCGCCGGTTCATCTTTGCCGCGCTCGGCGCCATTGTCCTGCCAGAGCTTGTCCATCGGCGTCTCCGCCTGCAGATTCTTCTCCGTGCCGTCCACCATGTTCACCCCTCAGATCCCTGAAGCTCGGTCCTACGCCACCGCAAGCATCGCATCGAATTCAGCGCGGATCGAAGCCTCATCGGCGTCATCGTTGTGGCCGAAAGCCGCCTCGACCGTTTTCGCACGCGCTAGCGCGGCACCGGTCAACGCCGGAACGTTGCGCGCCACCTGCTGCATCTCATCCATGACGCCGTTGCAGTGCAGCACGATATCGCAACCGCCCGCAACAATATTCGCCGCCCGCTCGCCGATCGTGCCGGCGAGCGCGTTCATCGAGGTATCGTCAGAGAGCAGCAGACCCTGGAAGCCGATATGGCCACGAATGATCTCGTCGATGACCTTGCGCGACGTCGTCGCCGGATTGGCGGGGTCGATGTCGGTAAATACGACGTGGCAGGTCATTGCCATAAGCTCATCCTTCAGCGCCACAAAGGGCGGAAAGTCATGCGCTTCCAGCTCCGCGCGCGGAACCGTGACAACCGGCAATTCGTGATGCGAATCGGCAAAACCGCGGCCGTGGCCGGGCATATGCTTCATCACCGGCAGGACGCCGCCCGCTTTGAGGCCCTCGGCAGCCGCGCGTCCCATCTCCGTTACCGCTGTTGGATCGCCACCATAGGCGCGGTTGCCGATGACGTTGCTAGAACCTTCGATTGGCACGTCGAGCACCGGCAGGCAATCGACGTTGATGCCGAATTTCAGGAGATCGAAAGCGTGCAGCCGCGACATCAGCCAGGCGGCGCGCGTGCCCTGTTCACGGTTTTTGCGATAAAGATCGCCCAGTGACTGGCCGGACGGATAATGCGGCAGGATCGGTGGACGGATGCGCTGCACCCTGCCCCCTTCCTGGTCGATCAATACCGGCGCATCGCGACCAACGCTGTCGCGCAGCGAAGCGACGAGATCGGCTATCTGCGCAGGCTCGGAAATATTGCGCCCAAAGAGGATAAAGCCCCATGGCTGTTCCGACTGATAGAAGGAACGCTCTTGGCGCGTGATGGAATGGCCGCTACAGCCGAGGATCATGGATTTTGATTCGGTCATGTTCGAATCATAAAGGCCGCATCGCGAAATGCGAATAACCTCGAACCCGGATACACAAAAGAAAACGGCGAGCCTCAGCCCGCCGTTTTTAACATCGTAGGGCTTTGATCTCTTATTTGGAGATCAGGCAGGTGCCGCCTGCTGCGCGGTAACGCTGGCAGATGTCGGCGGCTTCGTCCTTGGAGCCGGCGACAACGCGGACGCGATAGTAGGTGCCCTTGCCGGCGATGTCGGCCTTGCGAATTTCGAGCGGGTGACCACCAATGACGCTCGCGAACTTCGCCTTCAAATTAGCCTGCGACTTCTGCGCCTCGGCCTCGGAAGGCAGCGACGCGATCTGCACGCCGTAAAACCCGCCCGCGCTTGCCGATGCCGCTGGAGCAGCCTGGGCCGCGGCGGGGCTTGCCGACGCAACCTGCTGCGCCTTCGGCTGGGCCTGAACCGCACGGGCAGCAGCGGCATCATTCGACGCAGGGGCGACAGCGGGCCTTGCTGGCTGCTGCACAGGGCGCGACGTCGGAACAGGGGTCGCTTTCACGACGCGGATCGGCGTGCTTTCGGCGCTGGCAGCGTCACTATCGGCGGGTTGAGCAGCAGCCGGTTGCGAGGCTTGGGCATTTGCCGTCGATGGGCGAAGGTCGGCAGAGGCAACTTGGCTATCAGCCGGTGGTTTCGCTGCAGGGGCCTTCGGCGTCGATGCCGGGGATGCTGCAGTCGTAGTGTTGTCGACAGCCGGCTCTTCGCGAGCGACCAGTGAGCCGTCCGGCTTGACGATCATCGTGCGCACCTTGCGCGGCGACACCGATGGAATCTGGGCATCATCGTTGGCAGCCGAATTCGCATTGTTGCCGTTCTGGTTCGGCAGCAGCCGTGGATCCTCAGTTTCACCAACCGGGGTTGGCGTGACTTGATCATCGCTGCCGTCGTCGGGGGATACGGCTTCCGGGATTAAGGTTTTCTGTACGACATCCACCGGCTGCTCGTTGGAGGAAACCAGTTGCTTCTGCTTCGGTGCAGCGGTGCTGTCGCCAGCTACTCGGTCGTAGACGGCCTTGTCCTGATTCGGAACAACCGTACCGCCCGGATTTTCCGGAGCCACCTTGACCGGATCAGCATCGGCCGTGATGACGCGCGGCTCGCCGGAGAAGCTCGAAATCGGCGAACCATGACGAACCCAACCGTAGATGCCATAGGCTCCGAGACCCAGAACAGCGATGACGGCAGCGGCGGTCGCCATGCCACGGAACGAACGCGCGGGCCGGCGACCGGTTACGGTCGGGTTCAGCGTCATGCGGGCGACATTCTCGACCGGATTGGATGCCTCACGGTAGCTGCGGCGGAAGTCCTCTTCCAACGCCCGCTCGAACTCGTCGAATTCGTCGGCAGGCTGTTTGGCTGCCACCGCGGCCGGCTTTGCCGCAGCATTCTTGGACCAGGATGCGGCCATGGCGGCGCCGCCGAGGGCGGCTGCGGCGGCCGCCTTGATCGGCTCGGGAGCCGTTTCCTTTGGCGTGCCGAACAGGCTCGCCATTTCCGAGTCGATGTCAAAATCATATTCCGGCGGAACCACGATCGGCTGTTCCGGCTCGATGGGCGGCAGACTTGGAACATGCGAGCCTTCGAAATTCTCGACGCGATCTTCCGTGTCGGAGATTTCGGCAGGATCGAAAGGCAATGCCTGATCGGCATCAAAAACCGGCGCAGCCTTGCGCGCTGCCGGTGCCGCGGCAGTTACGGGCGGCTGAACCGGACGATGAGGAGCCAGCTCTGGACGCGGAGCCTGTCTGACTTCAAGAGCAGCGGCCATCGGGGCTGCGGCGATCGGAGCAGCCGGAGGCTGCGCTACCGGCGTCGCCCGAGAAACGATCGGAGATGTTTGCGGCGCGGCCATCGGAGCGGGCGCTTGCGGCGTGATCGGAGCAGGCTTGCTCGTTTCGGCGAAATCGAGCTCGGCAAGTTCCATTTCGATATCTGCAAGATCGAACTCGAAGTCCTGGCCGGCGAAGGGATCCTCGGCTTCCAGAACAATCGGCTTCGGCTCCTCGCGGTACGGAGCCTTCGCCGTAACAGGAGTAGCTGTAACAGCAGCAGGAGCGCTGACATTCGGCGCAGACGGCGGCGTCAACGGCTGAGACCCGAAAATATCGAAGTCCGGCTCTACCTTGGCGTCTGGCACGACGCCTCTGACAGGAACGGGATAGCGGTCGACATCGGCCAGTAGATCATCGATCTCGGCGGAAAGGGCCGCAGTATCCAGACGGGCCGGCTCTATCGGCTCCGGCGCTCTGGCGATCGGCGCTGCTGGCGGAGCAATAATAGGCTGGGGCTGAGATGGTTGTGGCCGCGGCGCGTCCGGCATCATCGGCAAATTGAAATCGGGCGCCGTTTCGATGGGCGGCTCGGCCTGAACAACGTGCGGGGCGACCGGAGCCTGAGCCGCAGGCGTTGCCTGTTCGCGCACTGGCGGCGGCGTATTCACAGTGAAATTGGCAAGCGGCAACCTGACGGTGGCGGCAGCAGACTGCGGCATCGGCGTCACGATGGGCTTCGGAGCAGGAGCATCCGCCTGCGGCGCAGGGACAGGCTGCGGAGCCCGCACCGGCTGCAAGCTGGGCGCGATCGACATTTCGAGTTCGTCGATCAGATCGCGCGCACCGGCAGCCTGCCTCACTGAGGGCACCGGTTGCGGCAACCCTTCAAACCGAGGTTCGGCGCGCGTCTGTTCGACCGGAGGCGAGAGCTGGGCTTCGCCGGCAAAAGGCTGATCTTCCGGCGAGACCGGAATGTCATCAGCAGGACTCAAACGTGGCGCATCATAGCGCTCGAATTCCCGTAAGAGCTCGTCTTCAAGATCGAAGGCCGGCTCTTGCCGTGGAGCGGGCGCCGCCTGGGCGGCGGGCCGCGGCTCGAAACCGACGATGCGGGCGAGTTCGGCAAGCGGATCATCATCCGCAAAGAACTCGTCGTTTCCGCTTGCGCGATACGCCAATTGTTTTTCTGCCATCACCCAATCCACTCGCAAACGCTACAGTTAATTGCCAGTGCAATGTGGGCAAATGGTGACGTTTATCGCATTTCGTCTGGTGCAGCGGTCCCGGTTATACCAAGGCCCGACTTCAAAACCGACGCGACAGCGTACACCAGCCCAAGTCTGGCAATGCTTAATTCTCGGTTCTTATCGTTAACAAATCGTAATTCAGGTAAATCTTTACCTTTATTCCAATGTCCATGGAAGGAACTTGCCAAATCGTAGAGATAAAATGCTATGCGGTGAGGCTCCTGCGACTGGGCTGCAGCCTCGACGATTCGCGGGAATTCCGCAATCTTTGCGATGAGCTGTAATTCGGCCGGATCAGAGATCGCACCGACGACCGCATTCGCCAGATCCAGCGAGGCAATATCGAGATCCGGGAAGGCTTCCTTGGCCTGGCGAAAAACCGACATGCAGCGCGCATGCGCATATTGCACGTAGAAGACCGGGTTGTCCTTGGACTGTTCAGTCACCTTGGCGAAATCGAAGTCCAGCGGTTCGGAACTCTTCCGGTAAAGCATCATGAATCGCACGGAATCGCGGCCCACTTCGTCGACCACGTCACGCAGCGTGACGAAGTCGCCCGAGCGCTTCGACATCTTCACCGGCTCACCATTGCGAAACAGCTTGACCAACTGGCACAGCAGCACCGTCAGCTTCGCCTGGCCATCCGATATGCTGCGCGCCACAGCTTCCAGCCGCTTGACGTAGCCACCATGGTCGGCGCCGAGAATATAGATCATCTCGTTGAAGCCGCGGTCGAACTTATTCTTGAAGTAGGCAACGTCGGCCGCGAAATAAGTATAGGATCCGTCGGACTTAATCAGCGGACGGTCGATATCGTCGCCCACTTCGGTCGAACGGAACAAGGTCTGCTCGCGATCTTCCCAATCTTCCGGCAACTGGCCCTTCGGCGGCGGCAGAGCGCCCTTGTAGACATATCCCTTGAAGGTCAGGTCGTTGATGGCGGTGCGGATCAGGGCCGCGCCGTTGGCATGCAGCGTCCGTTCCGAGAAGAAGATGTCATGATGGACGTTCAACGCATCCAGATCCGCACGAATCATTGCCATCATCGCGTCGATGGCACGTTCCTTGATGATCGGCAGCCACTGATCTTCCGGCATGCCGCGCAGCTTGGTGCCGAATTCTCTCGCCAACGCCTCGCCGACCGGAACGAGATAATCGCCGGGATAGAGACCGGCGGGAATGTCGCCGACCTGCTCGCCGAGTGCCTCGCGGTAACGGAGGAAAACCGACCGCGCCAGCACATCGATCTGCGAGCCGGCGTCGTTGATATAATACTCCTTGGTAACGTCGTAGCCGGCGAAGCCGAGCAGGTTCGCCAGCGCATCGCCGACGACGGCGCCGCGGCAATGGCCGACATGCATCGGCCCCGTCGGATTGGCGGAAACATATTCAACGTTGACCTTCTGGCCCGCGCCGAGCGTCGAGCGGCCGAATTTTTCGCCTTCCGAGATCATCATCGCCAGTAGGCGCTGCCAATAGCCGACTGAAAGACGAATATTGATGAAACCGGGGCCGGCCACCGAAACCTCGGCAACATCAGCATCTTCGCGCAATTTGGCGATGATGATCTCAGCGAGCGCACGCGGGTTCGTGCCGAGCGGCTTGGACAGCACCATGGCGGCATTGGTGGCGACATCGCCATGGCTGGCGTCTCTCGGCGGCTCCACGCCTATACGGCCGAAGTCGAGTTCAGATCGCTTTTCCTTCACAATATCAATTTGCTCAAGGGCGTTCTTAATTCTGACTTCGAAATCGGTGAAAAGATTCATCATATTATCCACGCATAGCTCGGCCGGGCCCTGTCGGCCCGACGCCGCCGCTGCCTACCGCAAATCGGGAGTCTGGTCAAACAAACGCCTGTGGGCGCTGATCGCATAGGTATCGGTCATACCCGCTAAATAGTCGCCGACATGGCGAGCTTTGGCGGCAACGGCGAGGCCGGCGATATGATCGACCCAATAATGGCTCTGCATCTCCTTGGGATTGTCCATGTAGGCCTGGAACAGATCAGTGACGATCTGTGCGGCCCCGGCGCGGATGCGCATGATATCCGGATGGCGATAAATTCGCTTGAAGAGCATTTGCTTGATCTGCTTGTCGGTCTCGGCCATCTCAGGCGAGAAGGTAGCCATGATGCGGCCGGCCGCGCGAATGTCGGCGACATTGTCGGGCCTGACCTCGTTCAGCGCTTGCTGCGCAACGGAGATCACATCCTCCACCATGCGGGTGATCTGCCGGCGCATGATCTCATGCGTGAAACGACTCGCTTCCAGATGCGGATAGCGTCCCCTCACCTCGGCCATCAACCCCGAGAGAAATGGAATTTCTTCCAGCATGTCGAAATTCAGATAGCCGGAGCGCAGTCCGTCATCAATGTCATGGGTGTTGTAAGCGATATCGTCCGCGATTGCCGCCACCTGTGCCTCCAGGCTGGCAAAGGTCGCGATCTCCAGATCGTGGATTTCACAATAATCGAGGATTGGCTGCGGTACCGGACCGCGCGTGCTTTTGCCATCGGGCGTTAGAAGCGGACCGTTGTGCTTGACCAGTCCTTCCAGCGTCTCCCAGGTGAGATTTAAGCCATCGAATTCGGCATAACGCCGCTCGAGCTTCGTCACGATGCGCAGCGACTGCGCGTTATGGTCGAAGCCGCCATAGGGCAACAGCATCTCGTGCAGCGCGTCTTCGCCGGTGTGGCCGAAGGGGGTGTGGCCGAAATCATGGACGAGCGCCACGCCTTCGGCGAGATCTTCGTCGAGCTTCAGCGCACGCGCCAAAGCCCGGGCGATCTGCGCCACCTCGATCGTATGCGTCAGGCGCGTACGGTAGTGATCGCCATCCTGCGCGATGAAGACTTGTGTCTTATGCTTCAGCCGCCGGAAAGCGGTCGTGTGCACGATGCGGTCGCGGTCGCGCTGGAAATCCGAGCGCGTTGGGCTCGATCCCTCCTCGTAAAGCCGCCCACGCGATTCCCAGGGATTGGTCGCATAAACAGCCCGCTCACCATAACCGAAACCCAATGCATGCCTATCGATCGTCATTCTTTATCCATTCCGGCGTTAGAGCGCCACACGTTCGACTGAGCGCGCAAAGCTCGCCCTAATTCTTCTAATCCAGAGCATCTTCTCCGCATTTTGATGATGCCATTCAAATGCGGAATGCTCTGGCCCATTGACGCCGCTTCACGGCCTTCATACCTATACCAATGAAGAACAGTAAAATGGTGCGTGGTTCGGCCATATAACCATTGCTGTCATCGGACGCACTTTCATGATAAAGGCTATGAATATCAGCCGTTTGAAAGTCGGACGGCCCATTGGTTCTCTCCGGATCTTGACCCCGGCAGGAGGAAGGCATGACTGACACAAGTGTAACCCTATCGGACGCAGCAGCAAAGCGAATCGCCGCGATCGTTAGCGCCGAGACCGGCAAGCGAGCGCTTCGCGTCGCCGTCGAAGGTGGCGGCTGTTCCGGCTTTTCCTACAAATTCGATCTCGCCGACGGCCCGCAAGACGATGATATCGTTGTTGAAAAGGGCAACGCTACAGTATTAATCGATCAATTGTCGCTGGTCTATATGGCCGGCTCCGAGATCGATTTCGTCGACAATCTGCTCGGCCAGTCCTTTCAGATCAAGAATCCGAATGCGGTCGCAAGCTGCGGCTGCGGCACGAGCTTTTCGATCTAGCGTACGTGCTTTTCCACAGATTGATTACCGGTCGCAAGCTGTTGGTTGCGGCCGGTTTGCATTTTGACGGGTGGCCAAGGCCGTTTGCTGCGGATAAAAAGAAAGCGAAAGCAGAGGAGCCGCCCTTTCATGAAAATCGCCACCTGGAACATCAACGGCGTCAAAGCGCGTATCGAGAATTTGTGCCAGTGGCTGAAGGACTCCGATCCCGATATCGTTTGCCTGCAGGAGATCAAAACGATCGATGAGGGCTTTCCGCGCTTCGAGATCGAAGCGCTCGGCTATCACGTCGAAACGAATGGGCAAAAGGGTTTCAACGGCGTGGCGATCCTATCCAAGATGAAGCCCGACGAAGTGACCCGCGGCTTACCAGGCGACGATGCTGATGAACAGGCGCGGTTCATCGAAGCGGTCTTTTCCGTGCCGGAGCACGGAGCGCTTCG
This sequence comes from Martinezella calliandrae, assembly GCF_030272695.1. Classification (GTDB taxonomy): domain Bacteria; phylum Pseudomonadota; class Alphaproteobacteria; order Rhizobiales; family Rhizobiaceae; genus Rhizobium; species Rhizobium calliandrae. The sequence continues at coordinate 105,675 of NZ_JARFYN010000014.1, read as the reverse complement.
TGTTTGCTGCCTCTACCTGCCGAACGGCAATCCCGTCGACACGGAAAAATATCCTTACAAGCTCGCCTGGATGGAACGCCTACGGAAATTCGCGGCCGGCCGGCTGGCTCTGGAAGAGCCGACCATCCTCGCCGGCGACTATAATGTCATCCCGGAGCCCCATGATTGTTTTGATCCGAAGGTCTGGGAGAATGATGCGCTGTTCTTGCCGCAAACCCGCCGGGCTTTTCGCGCACTCGAGCATCTCGGCTTTACCGACGCAGTGCGTGCCACGACGGACGCGACCAAGCTTTATTCCTTCTGGGATTACCAGGCCGGCGCCTGGCAAAAAAACAACGGAATCCGCATCGATCATCTGATGCTATCGCCGGAAGCGGCTGATCGCCTGACCGCGGCGGCGATCGAAAAACATGTGCGCGCCTGGGAAAAACCATCCGACCACGTTCCAGTGATCGCACATTTCGATTTTCAGGCCTGAGATCGGGGATTATTCGGGGCCGGCGACATCCAGTTGATGCGCCATGGAGACGGCGACGCGACGGTCGTCTTCGTTGGCGATTGAGAAGGCCTGTTCCTGAAGATCCTCCATCCACGGACAGTCCTTTGGCTTGCACTTGTCGAGCGCAGCCGTCATGAAGGCGAGACCACGTACGGACTGGCCCTCCTGAAAGAGAATATTGCCGAAAACAGCCATGGCGCCGGGATGGCCGCTCTTACGGGCCTGGTTCAGCCACTTCTTGGCCTGCTGCACATTGGCCGCGCCGCCCTCACCCGCCAGCATCATTTGCGCGAGCTGAAACTGTGCCTCGGGAACGCCGAAGGTCGATGCGACCTGGAAGTAGAGCTGACGTGCCTGATTGAGATCGATCTTGACCGGGCTATTTGCGATGCCGGTCTTGTAATAATTGGCGAGTGCGAGCAGCGCGTTGATGAAGAAGCCGGTATCCTCGGAACCGGGTTCCACACCCTGCTGGGCGATCTCGCTGTAAATCTTGAAAGCCTCGAAATCGTCCTGCGTTACGCCATCACCGTCCGCATACATATTGGCCAGCGCCCAACGCGACCCCGTATGCCCCTTCTCGGCTGCGTAACGATAAGCTTCAACAGCCTCTTCCTTCTGGCCGTTCTTATAGGCCCGGAAGCCGAATTTGAAGAGATCAAAAGGCCCTGACTCCTTGGTGACACCCGCATTGATATCAAATGCCAAGGCCTGGCCTGCGAGTGCCACTGAGGTGGCAAGCGACAGGCTGAGCATCATCATTCTCGCTGATATGAACTCGGACTTAAACATAACAGTCGATTTCTTTCGCTCCATCCGCATTCGCTACAGCGATCCCATCTCCACCATGAGACCTGCGAATGTATTCTCTACCGGCGCGAGAACCCGCGAGATCTCCCCTTAGGGAGGTTCGCGGGGCACCAGCACAATGCCGTTCGCCACAATTCCGAGGGTAGTCTGAAATTATGTCCAAACCAGCATCCACGCTGTTGCGATCGCATGTCACCCTCGAAACAACCCGCCGCTTCGCTGCCCAAAGAGAGAGATTCGAGAAAGACGGTTTTCGGATTCCCACGGGAAATAATGCCTTTCCGGCTGCATCGAGAACGTCGCCGTTCCGATCCCGGATTGCTTTTTCTGCCGAAGTGGAAACTGACCCATCAACCGCTAACGCACTTTCTACCAAGGCCTACCCCGTTGCCCGTATAATCGCTGCTCCCCATTTGTGGCGGGAAATGGACAAATTGGGCGCCGAACACACGCCTGTAATCTGTTGAAATAAAGTGTTGCTGATTCGTCACAAAGAGATTGCCGATCTTGAGGTTTCGTTAACCACGAATCCGTTATGCGAGATGATTTTGCGGGTCGTATCTAAAAATGGCTTGGCGCTAATTTGGCATCAAAACGCCGCAAGACCGAATGAGGGCTCGCGGCGCGGGAATCACCTGAAGCGACGGGAACGGGACCTCAGATCCTACTTGAGTTCAATGGGTTGCGCTCAAAATCTGACTTTCATCGACGTCGACAATGCAGCGACCAGATCGTTGCCGAAGCTATAGGTGGCGTCATTGCCGTAGATAATGCCGTTGGAGGTGATCTCGCCGGATTTGCCGCTGGTCAACAGACCCAGCGCGCCGGCGAAAGTGAACTCCACATGTTCCGTCGCCTTGTAAGAAAGGCCAGCGCCGAGCGTCCAGGTATCCGTGCTCAAACCGTAGCCCTGGCTGGTGCCGCGGTCCCAGCTCAAGCTGAGCGCGCCGCTCCATTTGTCGCTGAACTTGTGGCCGACGCCGCCGGTGATCGTCCAACCATCCTGATAAAGCAGATCGAGCGAGGTGAGTTCGGTCGCGCCGCCCGAATGGCAGGAAATGCCACGTGTGGAGGTCGGACAAAGCGCGATGCTCTGCAGCACGCTCCAATTGGTCCATTTGACCGAACCGAAGGCCAGCCAGTCCGGTGCAATGCCGGTCTGCACCTTCCATTCCAGCGAGTCCGGTGCATCGGCCGAACCGAAGACGGAGGTGGCACGGCCGAAGAACGCGCGGACGGGCGGCAATTCCGTCAAATCGACAGTGCCCTTAAGGTTGTCGTATTTGACCCGGCTATTATAAACGAGACTGGTGCGGAGGGCATATTCGGGGATCTCATAAGCAAGACCCGCACGCCAGCCCCAGCCATGACCGTCGACATCCAGCGAGCCGACACCGTCATAGACGGCGGAAAACGGAGGGGGAACGACGGAGACCAGCCGGGACTTGAAGCCGCTGACTTCTTGGTAGAAACCACCGCCGATCAGGCGCAACTGACCCGGACCGGCATCGAATTTGTAAGAGCAGGTCGCCGCATAATTATGCGTGCGAACCTTCGTCTCGACTTCACTGTTAGCGCCAGCCCAGTTCAGGCCCGGATCGGTGTGACCGCCGAATGGCTCGGAGTAGTCGGCCATGCAGTCGATGGCATCAGTAACGCCGATCTTGAAGCCGATATAGGGGACGGCATAGTTTTCGGTCGCATCGGCCGAGTGCGGGCGGCCATTGAGATTGCCGTCGGTCGGATCGATATCCTTGGCATTCTTCAGTTTGCGATCGGGCATCACGTAGGTGACGCCGGAATCGAAAACATAACGCCCCTTATCGAAAAGCAGATCAATATCGTAGCCGGCGCGATCAAGCCCGCCCGCAAAAGCGGCGCTGGCGAATGATGCGCTCATAATGAATGAAAATGCGCCCCTCAGCGCAATGCGAAATGCCATTGTGTTCCCCCACCTGCGTATTCATTGATCCAATTGTTGCGACGATCACCCGAATTGGCAATGCGACGCCGGCGATCCACAAGGCTGTGGCGTACTGACCGACTTACGTAAGAAAATGATCCGCACGGCAAATCGCAGCCACGTTTAGGCATTTATTTCTTCTCTAATGTTCACCAGAGGCACAGAGTAGATTTTCATTCCTCATAGCAACAATTCTGTTACAATCTGACAACAGTCCTGGTTTTCAAGAAATACTACCAATTTAGGGGTAACACCTCTCGCCTGCGCGAAGCTGGCGAAGGCCGAAAATCACTGGTGTTTTTTGTTGCTCACTATCGAATCAGCGGCGTCCAAAGAAAAAGGGGCACGCAACCTTCGTCGCGTGTCCCTTAAACTCACGTTGTCTGCAATCTCAGCCGGCTTCGCTGACCCTGTCAAGCGCCACCTTAAGACTGGTGAGCTGACCTTCGAGTTCGCTCAAGCGCTCGCGTTCGGCGGCTACCACGTCCGGATTGGCATTGGCGACGAACTTCTCATTCGAGAGCTTGCCGACAATACGGGCGGTCTCCTGTTCGTTCTTGGCGATCCCCTTTTCGAGGCGTGCCTTTTCGGCACCCAGGTCGATAAGGTTGCCGAGCGGCAGGCAGGCGGTCGCTTCGCCGACGATGATCTGCGCCGCGCCCTTCGGCGCGGTGTCAGCGAATGAAATCTCCTCGACACGAGCCAACCGCTTGATGGCCGCATCATGACGAAACAGACGTTCGCGCGTCAGGCTATTGGCACCAACGAGCACCAGCGGCGCAGTAGCAGCCGGCGGCACGTTCATTTCCGAACGGACGGAGCGCAAACCGGATACGAGATCGATCAGCCAATTGATCTCATCGGCAGCGACATCGTCCGCATAGGAGGGTGCCGGCCAATCGGCATGGCAGATCAGACCGTCGCGCTCCCTGCCCTCGCCTGCCGTATGCGCCCATAACTCTTCCGTCATGAAGGGCATGAAGGGATGCAGCAGCTTGTAGGTCTCTTCGAGGACGTATGCCGCACAGGACTGTGCCTCCGCTTTGGCGTTCGCGTCTTCGCCGTTGAATACGGGCTTCAGGAGTTCGAGATACCAGTCGCAAAACTGGTTCCAGATGAAGCGATAGAGCGAGCCGGCGGCATCGTTGAAGCGGAAGGCTTCCAGCGCTTCGGTGACGTCCCGCTCCGTGCGTGCCAGTTCCGTCAGGATCCAACGATTGATGGTCAGTTCGGCTGCTTCCGGCACAAAATGCGGATCGCTGGCTGCGCCGTTCATCTCGGCGAAGCGCGTAGCGTTCCAAAGCTTGGTGCCGAAATTGCGATAGCCGGCGATGCGGGCCGGATCGAGCTTCACGTCGCGGCCCTGCGCCGCCATGATCGCAAGTGTAAACCGCAGGGAATCGGCGCCATACTGGTCGATCAGCTCGAGCGGATCGATGACGTTGCCCTTGGACTTCGACATCTTCTGCCCGTTCTTGTCGCGCACCAGGGCGTGAACATAGACCGTGTGGAAAGGCTCGACGGGATCGCCGTTTTCGTCCTGCATGAAATGCAGACCCATCATCATCATGCGGGCGACCCAGAAGAAGATAATATCAAAGCCGGTGACGAGCACGTTGGTCGGATAGTAGCGCGCCAGTTCGGGAGTCTCGTCCGGCCAGCCGAGCGTCGAGAACGGCCAGAGCGCCGAGGAGAACCAGGTGTCGAGCACGTCTTCGTCGCGCGTCAGGATTTCGCCCGGCTTGAAGTTTTCCAGCAAGTCTTCGACATAGGCCTTCATCGGCCCTTCATGGGCAAGATAGTGCTGGATGGCGGCCTGCAGCGCTTCTTCTTCGCTCTTCTCGACGAACACCTGACCGTCCGGGCCGTACCATGCCGGAATCTGGTGGCCCCACCAGAGCTGGCGGGAAATGCACCAGGGCTGGATATTTTCCATCCAGTCGTAATAGGTCTTGTCCCAGCTCTTTGGAACGAGCTTCGTGCGGCCCTCGCGAACGGAGGCAATCGCCGGTCCGGCGAGCGTCTTGGCATCGACATACCATTGTTCGGTCAAGCGCGGTTCGATCGGAACGCCGCCACGGTCGCCATGCGGAACCGTATGCTTGTGCGGCTCGACCTTATCGAGCAGGCCACCCTCCTCGAGAATGCGGACGATGATCTTGCGGGCTTCGAAACGATCCTTTCCCTCCAGCTCATCCCAGGCGCCGTGCAGCGCTGCCGGATGATCGAGGCCTTCGAGGAAATCCTCATTGTCCTTGATGGTGATGCGGGCATCGGGCGTCAGGACGTTGATCACCCGCAGGCCACGGCGCTTGCCGACTTCGAAGTCGTTGAAATCATGCGCCGGCGTCATCTTGACGGCGCCCGTGCCCTCCGTCGGATCCGGATATTCGTCGGCAACAATCGGGACGCGCCGGCCGACGATCGGCAGGATGACATGCTTGCCGACAATTGCCTTGTAACGCTCGTCGCTCGGATGAACGGCTATGCCGGTATCGCCGAGCATGGTCTCCGGGCGGGTGGTGGCGACGACGAGATAGTCGCGCGTTTCCCATTCCGTCGGCTTGCCTTCTTCATCGAAGGCGACCGGGTGCTGATAGGTGACGCCTTCTTCGAGCGGATAGCGCAGATGCCAGAGATGGCCATTGACCTCATGCTGCTCGACTTCGATATCCGAAATCGCTGTCAGCATTTTCGGGTCCCAGTTGACCAGCCGCTTGTCGCGATAGATCAGGCCTTCCTTGTAAAGCGTGACGAAGACTTCGAGAACGGCCTTCGTCAGGCCTTCGTCCATGGTGAAGCGCTCACGCGACCAATCGCAGGAAGCACCGAGGCGCTTCAACTGGTTGAAAATCAGGCCGCCCGATTCGGCCTTCCATTCCCAGACCTTTTCGATAAAGGCGTCGCGCCCCATGTCGCGGCGACCGGGCTGCTGCTTCTCCATGAGCTGGCGTTCGACGACCATCTGCGTGGCGATGCCGGCGTGATCCATGCCCGGCTGCCAGAGCACGTCCTTGCCGCGCATACGCTCGAACCGCACCATGATGTCCTGCAGCGTGTTATTCAGCGCATGGCCCATGTGCAGCGAACCGGTGACGTTCGGCGGCGGGATGACGATGGCGAAAGTTTCCGCGCCTGGCTTCGCGTTGGCACCGGCGCGAAAGGCGTCGGCCTCATCCCATTTCTGGGCGATCTTCGGTTCGACGGTGGCAGAATCATAAGTTTTGTCGAGCATTTGGGGACCGGATCTGGAGGGTTCGGTGATGCGGGTTGTAAATAGGATGGGCGCGGGCAAGTCAATAAAAAAGCCGCCCCGTAAGCCGGAGCGGCGGATCGTCTACCCGAAGCTCAGGCTATTAGCGGCGGGGGCCGCGAGCCACGCGTTCGATTTCTTCACGCACGAGACGCTCGACCAAAGTCGGCAGATTGTCGTCCAGCCATTCCTGCAACATCGGCCGCAGCATCTCTTGGGCGATATCATCGAGCGACCGGCGCTGGCTGCCGTCGACGGCTGCGGCGAGTTCGCCGAAGGAGCGGGCTACCTGCGCACCGGCGGCGTCCGACATCAGCGACGCCGTAAGCTCAGCCTGCACTTGCGGCAAGTAGCGATCGGCGGCGGCCGCAGCTGGCTGCTGTTGCGGTTGATTGAAAATCGGCATTTCGGCCGGAGTGGGCGCCGCGGGAGCCCGCCGCCCCTCCATCGGTTCGGCCTTCGCGACCGGCACAGCAGCCTCGGCAAGAAGAGCAGCCGCGGGCGGCGCAACAACGGGCGCCGGCGCTTCGGCGATAGCATTGCGCAATGGCACATCAGCGACCGGCTCGACTCGCGCCTCGGCGAAACGTGCCGCCATGGCCGGCGGCAATTCGCGCGGCTGCGGCGCTTCGCGCGCCGGGTTTAGCTGCGCAGCATTCCGTTCGGAGGCGGCGCGAACGCGCGCTGCAACGTCGGCAAGCGACATGGTGCGGGCGGGCGATTCCGATTCGCGCATCGGAACCTGCGTATTGGCTGCTACGAAGCGCGGCTCGGGGACAGCGGCTGCTGCGGGCGGTACGTCATCCAGTTCAGCAGCAGCAAATTCCTCGTCGACCGTCAGGTGGATATCACCATCCTGCTCATCGTCGGCAACGGTATAAACCGCTGGCAGGGAAGGCGAAATAGACTTGCCGGCGCCGGGTTCGTTGCTTTCGATAATCCGGCGGATCGACGCCAGAATCTCTTCCATGGACGGTTCACGCACTACACTTGGCTGAGCCATATTCATCCCCGTTTTCCCAGACAATGACCGGATTCCCGCCAAAGCAGCGCCCGAATCAGCGCCACCCTAGAATACTACCCGTGGGAAAAAAATCACCGCGATAGCACTAAGCTACCTGATGCACAGTTTTGTTACGGTGGCTGCGAATCATCTGATATTGTGGACTTTCTTATTCACATGGCCAATGAAAAACGGGCGCTCGAAGCGCCCGTTTTAAAAGGATCGTTCAGCCGTTTGATCGATCAGAACACGAATTCCGCAGCCTTGGTGAAGCCCGGCAGCGGCTTGATCGAAGCATTGAAGAAGACGTTTTCCGAAAGAGCGCTACGCTCCCGAATAAACACGGTGGCGCGGGCAGCATGCCCATAGCCCAGCACGACGATCAACCGGCCGCCTTCAGCAAGCTGATCGAGAAGCGCCTGCGGCACCTCCTGGACTGAACCATTGACGAAGATGACGTCATAAGGACCGCTGCCGGCATAGCCCTTTTCCAGCTCGCCGGTAACGATGGCTACGTTTTCCTGGCCGAGCGCGGCGAGATTGGCCTTGGCTTGTAAGGCTAGCGCCTCATCGGATTCAAGCGCGACGACCGAGCCGGCAAGGATCGACAGGAGCGCCGAGACGTAACCGGTGCCGCAACCGACATCGAGAACCTTGTCTTCCTTGGTGATCTCACCGAGCTGCAGAAGCTTTGCGAGCGGCGAAGCTTCCATCAGGAAGCGCCCCGGCTTGCCGGAGGCGGCCGGGCTGATCTCAATGTCATTATCGATATAGGCCAGGAGCTTCGACTTTTCCGGCACGAAATTCTCGCGCGGCACCATCAGAAACGCATTCAACACGGAATGGGAGGTGACATCCGTCGTGCGGATCTGGTTCTCGACCATCTTCACGCGTGCTGCTTCGAAATCCATCATATCCTCTCGCGCCCAAAGGCAAAGCCGGGGTTGTTGCTATGCTCAGCGTGTCTTAATCGCGTGCGGCTGCGCTTTCAAGGCGTTGCAGCGGCGGGCGCCTAAATTCGTGATGATACGTCGCCGGGCAACAACAGCCGTTTCTTTCAAACACAGATCAAACCGCCTTCCTTTCGGCGACATCGGCGGGCTCAGCTGCAACGGCAGCGCTCTTGCCGAGATTGCGGCCGAACTCGTGAAACGGCTTCTCAATATAAAGATAGGACAGCCGGGAGACGACGAGCGTGCCGAGGAGGGTCACCGCCAGGAGATAGGCCGCCTGCGCCCATGGCGAGGAAAAGCCGAGGCTTGGGAGCGTGTCGAGCGCAAAAAGCAGAACCAGCATATGCGAAAGATAAAGTGAGTAAGCCATCCCGCCCAGCCACTGTAGCGGCCGGCTGCAGGCAATGGCAGACAGCCGCGCATAGATGTAGCCCCTGTCCTCGCGCGCCGAAACGATTACCAGGATCGCCGTCAGCCAGATGGCAAGCGGCAGATAGGCGACGGAACGCTGTGATATGCACAGGATGATCCCGATCAGCCAAAGCTGCGGCAGCGGCAACGCTTTGACGAAAGGCTCGCCGAGAAAACGGTACTTCATGAAATAGAAGCTGCCGATGCCGATGCCGAAATCGACTAGCCATTTGCCGAGAAAGCTTTGCGGCAGCTTCGGTGAAACCGCAGCGACGACAAGCATGAGAAGAATGAGCGTCAAGATTCGCTGCCAGGACACCGGCCTGAGCGCCAATCCGATCACCAAGGGCGCAACCAGATAAAATTGCCATTCGAGCGAAATGCTCCAGGCCTGGCCGAGAAAGGCGTAGTCGGTCGACGGCAGGCGATCCGGCGGCACCAGCCCATGCAGGCCGGTCAGATGCGCCAGGAGATGCCAGGGCCAATAGGCGAGTGTGTCGGCGGCAATGCCGATGCGCGCAGCTTTCATGGAACCATCGGGAGAATTCATCCAGATGTGCAAGGCTGACGTCGCGACTGCTGCGGAAATGACCAAATAAAAGAGGTAGGCTGGAAAGATTCTGAGCGCTCGGCGGGCGATATAGAGCCGATAGGGCTCCGGCCGCTTGTCAATCAAAGCGGTGATGGCGAAGCCGCTGAGGATAATGAAAACATCCACCGCATACTCATTATAGAATCGCTCCTGAAACAATCGCCCGTGAATGGTGACGGCCGAAGCGACATGGCCAACGAGAACCCAGATCGCCAGCATGCCCCTGAGGGCCTCAAACTCCCTAACGTATTTCATGAACTACCCATCAGCTCGACCAACACGAGCGGGACATAGGGGAGCGATCGGTTTCTGCAATGCAGCAATTCGCTGCAAATGCATAGTTGCGACGTTCGGCTCACAAGGGAGGCGAATCTATTCCGCCGGCGGCGGAAAAAATCTGCAATTTCAGCGACAACCAATCGGTTGTCGCGGACATCATCAGCTTCTGTGGAAGGGAATTTTGGAGGCCTCGCCCGGAATCGAACCGGGATTCAAGGATTTGCAGTCCTCTGCGTAACCACTCCGCCACGAGGCCATCCGATTTGTATAGGCGGGTGATGGCGGGCGTTTAGAACGAATCTTATTGGAGCGCAAGACCTAACGCGGTTGATCATCAAATAACTTGGCTTCCAGCTCGCGGACGCCGTCAAAGCGCCGCAAACCTTACCATTTTATTGACACCTATGAGGCACCCATGGCCCACCACCTGGCGAATTGCGTCATTTTTGCAACAAGGCCTTTTTTTCAAGTAGCGTGCGTATAGTTCGCTAACCTTAGTATATTGTCAAATTAGCGAGACAGGTAAGAGACGGGCCGGCTTTCCCTGCCGGGCTCCCCTTCTATATTGGCCCCTTTTCCATGTGAACGCACGCTGAGCGCATACGGTCTCGCTCATCCCCCTCCCTGGCACAGCCTGTTGCACCATGTTAGGCAGGCAGCAACTCCCTTGAATCTCGCTGTCGCCGTCGTTCAGCGTGTTGCCACGGAAGCCCAGGTCACGTTGAAGGGGAACATTGCCGCCGTCGCAGCGTTGAATGTCGGCAAGGGACGCTGTTGTTCCAACAAAGGAGTCGGTGCTTTGAAATACATTGCTTTGATGGCCCTGGCCGCCTCACTCATCATGGGAACAGTGCTGGCCGCCGTCGTTCCAGCAACGGCAATGCCGTTGACGAATTCGCCCTCGCCTAGCGCTTCCGGTATCGTTCTGGTTCAGGAGCACGGATCCCGGCGAGACCCGAATTGGGACTATGGGCGACGGGAATATTGGCGCAACCGCCACTATCATGACCGCTATTGGCGCGATAGCCGCTGGGACCGCCGCCATTACTATGATGATGACTGGCGCTACGGCCGTGGCGACTACCGTCCGCACCGCGGAGGCGTCTACTTCGAATTCAGGCCGTAACTCCAAGCGGCAGGCGGTGGTCGTTTAGGCGCATCACACCCAGCCTATCATGAAAACGGTCTGGTGCTCATACCCCTAAAACATTCCGGCCGTTGCCGAACAATATTCGGCAACGGCCGGCTTATGTTGCCGGCGACAAGGGCCACCGGTTTGAACCTGTTACAATATTAACGGCAAACGCGTTCCTTGCGGACGACCCAATGACCGTTAACGTGATGGCGCAAGGTCTTCACGACGCAATGGTGATGATGATCGTCCACATGCACAATCGTTGCTGCTTCGGACTGCGTGCTCATGCCGACAAAGGAAGCCAGAGCAACGGCGGAAGCAAGAATCAGGTTTTTCATTTTTGAATCTCTAAAGCATTTGGGGAATATGCTGCGCCAACAGCGCACGACAGCTGACGATGACCTCGGAAGAGCTGGCAAAGCGGGCTCGACATCGTGGGCAAAATGCCACCGGCCTTGGTGGAGAAGATTGGAAAATGAAAAAGCCACATTCCCGATAAGAAGAATGTGGCTCTTGAAAACTGGCTCCCCGGGCCGGATTCGAACCGGCGACCTGTCGATTAACAGTCGAATGCTCTACCGCTGAGCTACCAGGGAATACCGCTTGGCGCGGTGTGAGCGGGGTAATACAAATGCTTTCCCGATTTGCCAAGCGGTTTTTTCAAAAAAATCCATTTCCCTTGTATTATTTCGTCGCCTTACCATCTCCTGTGGATGACTGATCAGGGCAGAGCCGAAAAAATCGCCGATCGCAATGGCAGCGAAAACGCTAGGCGTTTCGGGATAGATCATACCTCGCGCTCGCTCGTCATCGGCTCCATTCGCATTCCCCTTCCGCGGTCAAGACTGGCTCGCCTTGGTATCGGCCTCGCACTGATCTTCGGCGGCTGTCTCGGGTTCCTGCCCGTCCTCGGCTTCTGGATGCTGCCGCTCGGCTTCATTGTATTATCGCATGACCTGCCACTCGTACGGCGCTGGCGGCGGCGCCTTGCCGTGTGGTGGACGAGACGGCGGCGGCCGGCGGACTAGCCTTCTAGCCTATTTGCTGACCAAACGCCTCGCGGGATTGCCGACCACGGTCGCGCCTGCCTCCACATCCTTGGTAACGACTGCTCCTGCGCCGACAATCGCGCCATCGCCGATGGTCACGCCGCCAAGGATGATGGCGCCGCCGCCAATCCAGACATCCCTGCCGATCTCGACCGGCCGCGCAACCTCCAGCCCGGCGCGCCGCTCCGCCAGATCTTTATGGTGTTCGGCACAATATATATGAACGCCCGGCCCGAGCATACTGCCTTCTCCAACGCCGACTGTCGCGGTATCGAGAATGATGCAGCCGGCATTGAAATAGACGTTTGGGCCGAGAGAGATGTTCATGCCATAGGTGCAATGAAACGGCGCTTCGATGAACACACCCTGCGCCACGCGGGCAAATAGCATCGACAGGGCGGGACCGACATTGCCACGCTCGCCGGGCGACATCGTGTTGTGCTGATGCACGGCCTCGCGGGCAATTGCGCGCAAACCATCGAGCTCTGGATCGATGCAGCAATACCATTCCCCTGCTGTCATCTTCTGTCGCTCGCTTTTGCCCATCGTCCGCTCTCCTCCCGAGACTTCTGTCGGTTTGTCGGGACGATCATGCACAGGACATGGGTGGGCGGCAAGGAGAACGTCCGCGCCCTTCAATACGCGGCGATCAAGAGCGTCAACGGGCGAGCGCAGACAGAGTGAGGACGGCTGTGATCAGAAGCAATTGCTTCATTACATAGCGCTCCATCCTGTTGAGGCGCCGGGGCGATGACTCATGCGCAGCTCCTCCCGATATTCAAAATTTGGATAGACCTTATGTTGCACATATAGCGCTGTCTTCTCCTACTTTCAGATGAATCCGCAATAGCCCTTTGAAAGCGTTTGCAGAGACGCGAAACCGCCCGTTGACAAGACATTTTTGCCCCCAACAAACTGTCACACAGCTTGTCTATAACGCCGCAGCCGCGGACTTGCGCAAGACCATCGGTTCCGAGCTTTCAAAAGGAAATAGGGATTATGTCGAAACTTAAATACTGCATTTCGGCGGCTGCCGCCGGCGTCATGAGCTTAGCGCTGGCCCTGCCGGCTGCTGCTGCTCCGATCAAGTTCGATTTCTGGTTCGGCCTGTCGGGCGATCTGGAGCGTGTCGTTCAGACCCTGTGCACGAACTTCAACAATTCACAGACCGACTATCAGGTCGTCTGCACCAGCCAGGGCAACTACGACGCCGCTCTGCAGAACACCATTGCCGCTTTCCGTGCTGGCAAGCAGCCGGCGATCGTGCAGGTTTACGACGTCGGCACCGCAACCATGATGCTTTCGGGCGCCTACTATCCGGTCAGCAAGCTGATGTCGGAAAACGGCTACAAGGTTAATTGGAACGACTATTTCCCCGGCATCGCTCGCTACTACGCTACGTCGAAGGGCGAACTGCTCTCCTTCCCCTTCAATTCCTCGACCGCCCTGCTCTACTGGAACAAGGACGCCTTCGCTAAGATCGGCAAGACCGCCGCTCCGAAGACCTGGGAAGAAGCCGCCGACGACATGAAGGCGCTGAAGGGCGCGGGTTATGATTGCCCGATGGCCATCAACATCTCCGGCAACGAAAGCTGGCAGCTGATGGAACAGTTCTCGGCTATCCACAACGAGCCGGTCGCTACCCAGAACAACGGCTATGACGGCCTCGACGCCCGCCTGACCGTCAACAAGACCAAGTTCGTCAAGTACGTTACCGATCTTAAGAGCTGGTACGACCAGGGTCTCATCAAGATTAAGTCCAAGGACCTCGGCCAGGATATGGTTCAGGCCTTTGCATCGGGCGATTGCCAGATGATCATGACCTCGGTCGGCGACCATGGCACCGTCAGCAAGACGCAGAAGGCCGGCATGAACTGGGATGTTGCTGAACTTCCGGTCTATGCCGGTACCGAGCGGAAGAATTCGCTCGTCGGCGGCGCTTCGCTCTGGGTTCTCGCTGGTAAGTCTTCTGACGAATACAAGGGCGCAGCAGCGTTCCTCGACTTCATCGGCAAGCCGGAGACCGCTCTGTTCTGGTCCACCAACACCGGCTACATCCCGGTCAAGAAGTCCGGCTTCGACTTTATGAAGTCCTCCGGCTTCTACGATAAGGCTCCCTATAAAGGCCGCGAAGTCGCAATCGCCAGCCTGACCGCTTCCGAGCCGACCCCGATCACCCGCGGCGTTCGCCTCGGCAACTTCACGCAGATCCGCGCTGAATTCGGCAACCAGATGCAGGCCATCTTCGCCAATAAGGTCAGCGTCCAGGAAGGCATCGACAACCTCGTCAAGAACGGCAATGCTGTTCTCGATCGTTTCGAAGCCACCTACAAGGGCAAGCAGCTTCCCTGATTCACAGGTTTGCGCAGCAGGCGTCCGCCGGGCCTTCCCAGCGGACGTTTTCTATAAGCCGACACCGGTGCGACGGCCGACCTTGATCCAGCAGGCAAGGTTCGGCGATCTTCGCAATCGAAGGCTTCGCTCGAACGACTGCATCATCCCTTCCGCCATCGGTGTGGCCAAAGGCATAACGCAGCACTGGCAACCGACATCTTCAACGGAAGGGCCGATGGAAAAGCGTACAACCTTCAACAAATGGAGCATCGGCTTCTTCTTCGCCGTGCCGCAGATCCTTCTCATCTTCACCTTCTTCTATTGGCCAGCCGGCGAAGCGGTCTACTGGTCGCTGACACTGCAGCAACCCTGGGGCGGCGGCAATGAGTGGGTTGGGCTCGACAATTTCAGATCCATCCTCGCCAACCCCGACTATTGGAACTCGGTGACGCTGAGCCTGACTTTCGCCGCGATCACCACGACGCTATCAATGGGCGGAGGGCTCATACTGGCCGCTTTGACCGATCGGCAGCTCAAAGGCTCCAAGATCTATCGTGTCGTGCTGATCTGGCCCTACGGCATTGCCGCGCCAGCGCTCGCGATGGCCTTCCGCTTCATTTTGGCGCCGGAGGCAGGCTTCATGGCCGTTGTCAATCATTATTGGCCGGGCTTGTGGGATCCCGGTCTAAACGGCACCGATGCCATGGCCTCGATCATCGTCGCGTTCTCGTGGAAATATATCGCCTATAATTTCATCTTCTTCCTGGCAGCGTTGCAGGGCATACCGCGCTCGCTGATCGAGGCGGCCGCGATGGACGGCTCCAGCGTGCTACGCCGCTTCTGGGACGTACAATTTCCGCTACTGACGCCGACAATCTTCTTTCTTTTGGTGATCAACATCACCGAAAGCTTCCAAGACTCCTTCGGCATCGTCGACATCATGACCGCCGGCGGCCCGGCCAACTCGACCAATCTTATGGTCTACAAGATCTTTTTCGACGGCTTCAAAGGCCTCGACTACTCAGGCGCCGCCGCGCAGAGCATCATCCTGATGCTGCTGATCATCCTGCTCACTATCTTCCAGTTCCGCTTCATCGAGCGGCGCGTACATTACCGCTGAGGCGCGACCATGGTCGAACGTACACCCATTCTCGATATCTTCACCCATATCATCCTGTTTATCGGCTTCGTGGTGGCAGTCGCGCCCTTCGCAATAGTCGCAATCGCCGCCTCACATAATCTCGCCGATGTCAACAATGTCCCTATGTCGTTGATCCCCGGCAGCGACTTCTGGGCTAATATGAAGACAGCCTGGACGACGGCGAACCTTGGGCCGCAACTCCTCAACAGCTTGATTCTAGCCACCGGCGTCGCTGCCGGCAAAGTCTTCATTTCGGCGCTGACAGCCTTTTCGCTCGTCTATTTCCGTTATCCCGGCAGGGGCCTGATCTTTTGGGCGATCTTCATCACCCTGATGTTGCCCCTAGAGGTGCGCATCGTGCCGACTTTTGCGGTCGCGGCCAATGTGCTGTTACCCTATCAGGCGATTCTTGACATCACCGGCATAAGCTGGCTAATCCAGCAGGTAAGCGGCGTTCAAGTATCGCTGAACCTCGGCCTGTTGAATACCTATTCCGGCCTGATCCTGCCGCTCGTCGCGACCGCCACTGGTACGTTTCTCTACCGCCAGTTCTTCCTGACGGTGCCCGACGAGCTGACGGAGGCTGCCCGCATGGATGGCGCTGGCGCGTTGCGCTTCTTCGTCGATATCCTGCTGCCACTATCGCGCACCAATATGGCCGCGCTCGGTACTATCATGTTCCTCTATGCCTGGAATCAGTATCTCTGGCCCTTGCTCATCACCACCGATCCCAACTTCTCCACGGCTATCGTTGGGCTGAAGAGCCTCATCCCAAATGAGGGCGGCATTCCTGAATGGCACATCGCCATGGCCGGCACGCTGATCACCATGCTGCCGCCGCTCGTCGTCGTAGTGCTGATGCAGCGCTGGTTCGTGCGCGGCCTGATCGTGCCCGAGAAGTAATTGAGTTGTCTGCCGCGCTTCCTCGGGGAGTGCGGCAGACTTTCGAGGTCGGATCATCAACGCTGTCGTTCAAGCGAAAATAGACCTGAAAGTCGTGGCGACCGTCCCGACGCCAATGGATGCGTGCGTGCTGACAATGGGTAGATCGACCCTTCAGGCCACCGCAGCCCGCCTTCAGCCTGGACAACAAAAAGCCCGGAAATCGGTAGGAATTTCCGAGCGCTCTTGCTGAAAATTGATTCTGAAAATTAGTTTGCCGCGACCTTGAGGGGCGTGACGGAAGCAATGGCATCGAGCCGCAGGCCGGTGTCCTGGGCGAAAAGGTGAGTATGCTGCTGGGGAAGCTCCAGGCCGACGGCGTCGCCCGTTTGCCCCGTGGTATGGTCAGCGACCGCAACGGCGAAGTTGGAGCCGTTGATGTCGCAATGGATGACCCGGCCGGCGCCGAGTTCTTCGACGAAATCCACCGTGGCGGCAACAGCGCCGGGCGTGCTTGCCGGCACGAGGCGCGCATGTTCCGGGCGGATGCCGAGCGCGACCGGCTGACCGGCGTGTCTCTTGCCGATATTGGCGTCGACGGCGATTGGCAGTCCGTCGAAAATGAATTGCTCGCCATTCGCCGAGAAGGAACCTTCGAGGAAGTTCATGGCCGGCGAACCGATGAAGGAGCCGACAAAACGGGTGCGCGGCGTGTTGTAGACTTCCAGCGGCGTGCCGACCTGCTCGACATTACCCTTGTACATGACCACCAGTTTGTCGGCGAGCGTCATGGCTTCGACCTGATCATGGGTGACGAAAACCGAGGTGGCAGCAAGGCGCTTGTGCAGGCGACGGATTTCGACACGCATCTGTACGCGCAGCTTGGCATCCAGGTTGGAGAGCGGTTCGTCGAAGAGGAAGACCTTCGGTTCGCGGATGATGGCGCGGCCCATGGCGACGCGCTGGCGCTGGCCGCCGGAAAGCTCGGACGGCTTGCGGGCAAGGAAATCTTCGAGGCCGACGATGCGGGCGGTTTCCTTGATGCGGCGGTCACGCTCCTCGCGCGGCACACCGGCCACCTTCAGTGCGTAGCCCATGTTGGCGGCGACATCCATGTGCGGATAAAGCGCGTAGTTCTGGAAGACCATGGCGCAGCCGCGTTCGCGCGGCTCCAGTCGATTGACCACCTTATTGTCGATGATGATTTCGCCCGAGGTTATATCCTCGAGACCGGCAATCATGCGCAGAAGGGTGGACTTGCCGCAGCCGGAAGGGCCGAGAATGACGACGAACTCGCCGGAGCGGAAGTTCAAGTCGACGCCGTGGACGACCTGATTGCGTCCATAGGCCTTGCGGACTTGCTCAATCCGGATCTCTGCCATTTTGCTCTTCCCTGCCTGTCAATTCTGGGCCTGTGAGTTCGCTGGACTGCTAGCGAACTTGCATTACAAAACGGTGACAAGACCCCGCGATTTGTGCAGTGCACAAGCTTTTCAGCAGGGGCAACACTTCGCAGCTATTCGGCCGGATGTGGATTGGGATGATGGCCAGAGGCCTGCGACGGGCGACGGCCGTCGATGATACGTCTGATGATACGGAAATAAAGACTATAAGGCAGGAGCTTCAGGAACTTTGCCTTATAGGTGAAGCTCTTCGGGAAGGTAATTTCGAAGCCCGGCGACTTCAGGCCGGCGGCGATCGACTTGGCGGCGTCTTCGGCGGATACCGATCCCGGCATCGGAAATTTGTTTTTCCCCGTCAGCGGAGTGTCGACGAAGCCGGGCGTGACGAGTTGGATATGGATGCCCATACGCTCAAGCTCGAAATTCAGGCTTTCGGCCATGTTGATCAGAGCAGCTTTCGTCGCCCCATAGGCTGCGCCGGCGGGTAGACCACCATAGCCCGCCGCCGAGGAGACGATGGCGACCTGCCCATGTCCCCTCGCCCTCATATGGCGCACAGCCGGCACCAGGCAGTTGACGACACCATGAAGATTGACAGCAAAGCTGCGATCGAAAACATCATGGTTCAAATCCTCGCCGCGCGCAGGCAGGTAAATGCCAGCATTGAGGACTGCCAGAGCCAGTGGGCCGTGTTGGTATTCGATCGCCGCGACGGTGTGCTCCATATCCTCGGCATTGGTGACATCGCCGTCGAGCACGATGATGCTGCCGGGTTGCTCGCTCGCTTCCGCCTGCAGCTCCAAGAGCTTGTCGTGACTTCGGGCGGTAACGGCAACCTTATAACCCTCGCCCGCAAGCTTCAGTGCCAGCGCCCGGCCAATCCCGGAGCTGGCTCCTGTGATCCAGATCACTCCATGTTCGGGACGGGCAATAAACGGGCGCATGACTTTTTCTCCTTGGCCGGTAACCTGCCCGATGCAGCCTTCGGGCGGTCTTCCGTGGCATTTTAGAAGTAACGCATCATTGTGGCCTCTTTCGGCCGGCCACGGTGGTCAAGGTAGAAATCCGCATCGACGAGGCAGAAGGACGGGGCCTTCAAAGACGCTTTGCGGATCACTTTTATCGCCCAAGTGGAATTTTGCGGCGTCGGAGGGGAGCGTGGAACAGAATTTCTTGCCTATGCCGCCTTGTGAAGGGAAAAGACCGTTCTTACAGTAGCTCCGAACAGAAGGCAGAGATTCCATGACCGTCCATCCCTCCGTCCTAGAAGCGATCGGCAACACGCCACTGATCAAGCTCAAGGGTGCCTCCGAGGCGACGGGCTCGACCATTCTCGGCAAGGCGGAGTTCCTAAACCCCGGCCAGTCGGTCAAAGATCGTGCCGCGCTCTACATCATCCGCGATGCCGAAAAGAAAGGCTTGCTGAAACCCGGCGGCGTCATCGTCGAGGGCACGGCGGGCAATACCGGCATCGGCCTCACGGTTGTCGCCAAGGCGCTCGGCTACCGCACTGTCATCGTCATTCCGGAAACGCAGAGCCAGGAAAAGA
The DNA here is from genome assembly GCF_030272695.1 of Martinezella calliandrae. Classification (GTDB taxonomy): domain Bacteria; phylum Pseudomonadota; class Alphaproteobacteria; order Rhizobiales; family Rhizobiaceae; genus Rhizobium; species Rhizobium calliandrae. The sequence goes on along the minus strand of NZ_JARFYN010000014.1, from coordinate 86,419 downwards.
AGGACGCGCTGAAGCTTCTCGGCGCCGAGCTGGTGGAAGTGCCCGCCGTTCCCTACAGAAACCCCAACAACTATGTGAAGGTTTCGGGCCGACTTGCCGAACAGCTGGCGAAGACCGACCCCAATGGCGCGATCTGGGCCAACCAGTTCGACAACGTCGCCAATCGCCAGGCGCATATCGAGACGACCGCCAAGGAAATCTGGGCCGATACCAACGGCAAGGTCGACGGCTTCATCTGCTCCGTCGGTTCCGGCGGCACGCTGGCGGGTGTCGCCATGGGACTGCATGCCTTCAACAAGAACATCAAGATCGGCATCGCCGATCCGGAAGGCGCAGCACTCTATGAATTCTACAAGAACGGCGAGCTGAAATCCTCCGGCTCTTCGATCACCGAAGGTATCGGCCAGGGTCGCGTGACGGCAAACCTGGAAGGCTTCAGGCCCGATTTCGCCTATCAGATCAGCGACGCCGAAGCGCTGCCCTATGTCTTCGATCTGGTCGAACACGAAGGTCTTTGCCTCGGTGGCTCGACGGCCATCAACATTGCGGGCGCCGTGCGCCTTGCCAAGGATCTTGGCCCGGGCCACACGATCGTGACCATCCTCGCCGACTATGGCAATCGCTATCAGTCCAAGCTTTTCAATCCGGATTTCCTGAAGTCGAAGGGTCTGCCGCTGCCGGCATATCTGACGACGAATTCCGATATTCCTGTTCCTTACGAGAACCTTGCGTGATCTTATGTCAGTGAATGCCCTCTATCGCGACGATTTCTATCTCTCGACCGCCGAAGCTGTCGTAGCCGCAATTCACGAGGATGGGGGCATCGAGCTCGATCAGACCTGTTTTTACGCCACGTCCGGCGGGCAGCCGGGTGACATCGGTTTCTTCGAGCGCGCAGACGGTTCGAGAATTGCGCTCGGCCAGACCAAGCACGGGTTGACGAAGGATATCATCATCCATGTGCCGCTCGAGGGCGAAGCGCAGCCTGCCGTCGGCGAGAAGCTAGTGCTCCATGTCGACTGGCCGCGCCGCTACAGGCTGATGCGTATGCACACGGCCTGCCACCTGCTCTCGGTCGTTTGCCAATTTCCGATCACAGGCGCGGCCGTCGGCGAAGACGAGAGCCGCGTCGATTTCGACATGAGCGAGACAATCGACAAGGACGAAGTGACGGCGAAGATGATGTCGCTCGTCAACGAGAACCATCCCGTTTTCGTCCAGTGGATCACGGATGAGGAGCTTGCAGCCAATCCGGGTATCGTCAAGTCCAAGAATGTGCGCCCGCCGATTGGCCTCGGTCGCGTCAGCCTTGTCTGCATCGGCGAGAACTCTGCCGTTGACAGCCAGCCCTGCGGCGGCACACATGTGTCGGAGACGCAGGAAGTCGGTGCAATATACATCGCCAAGATCGAGAAGAAGGGCAAAGAGAATCGCCGGTTCCGCATCCGTTTCGGCGCGCCCACCGACGAAGCTTGAGCTGACGATTCTTGGAATAAATTAGGCCCGATATAAATCAGGGAGAGATGATCATGACAGCGGAGAAAAGCCGTTTCGTCGTATCCGCCGATTGGCTGCAGAACGAACTGGGTGCCAAGGATCTGCGCATCCTCGATGCGTCCTTCTATCTGCCGGCGCAGAAGCGCGATGCCGATGCCGAATATGCCAGCGGCCATATTCCCGGCGCCATCCGCTTCGATCAGGATAAGATTGCCGATCATTCCGCCGGTCTGCCGCACATGGTGCCTTTGCCGGAATTCTTTGCGGCCGAGGTCGGCAAGCTCGGCATCAGCGAGACCGATCGCATCGTCGTCTATGATGGCCCCGGCGTCTTCGCCTCACCGCGCGTCTGGTGGCTGTTCCATGTCGCCATGGGCGCCCCAAATGTCTTCGTGCTCGACGGCGGCTTGGACGGTTGGAAGGCGGAAGGACGACCGCTGGAAACCGCCCTGCCCGCATTCGCCCCTGCTACCTTCAGGCCGCAATTCAATGCCGCCCGTGTTGTCCCCTTCAATGAGATGCTTGAGATCGTCGAGAGCGGCTCCCAGCAGATTGCCGATGCCCGCAGTGCCGGCCGCTTCGCTGCCACCGAGCCGGAGCCGCGCGAAGGCATGCGCTCCGGTCATATGCCGGGCGCCAAAAGCCTGCCGTCCGGCAGCTTGGCCGAAAACGGCGAGTTCAAGTCGCTGCCGGAACTGCGGGAGACAATCGAGAAGGCCGGCATAGATCTCGAAAAACCTGTGGTGACCACCTGCGGCTCTGGTATCACTGCCGCCATCATCACGTTGGCGCTGGAATCGCTCGGCCATGGTGCCAACCGGCTCTATGACGGCTCCTGGTCGGAATGGGGCAGCCGGCCAGACACACCTATCGTCACCGGCAAAGACTGAGTGGCGCGGCCCAAGTGAAAACGCCATCATCGCTCAAAGTCCATATCACCCGGCTGGAAATGACCGCGCCGCCAAAGGCGAGCCTGCCCGTGCCCGTCAATATCCAGACGGCAATCATGCGCTCACCTGGCATTCCGCTGCCTTTTTACCGCTATCTCTATCGCCAGGTCGGGGCGCGCTGGCATTGGGTCGACCGGCTTCGCATGCACGACGAGGAGTTGACGGCAGTCCTTCACGACCAGCGCAACGACATCAGCGTGCTCTATGTCAACGGCGCTCCCGCCGGCTTTTTCGAGTATTTCCGTGAGGACGAGGAGACGATCGAGCTCAGCCATTTCGGCCTGATCGAGCACGCCCTCGGCCTCGGCATCGGCAAATGGTTCCTGTTGCAGGCACTCTACGCCATGTGGACGCTGAGCCCGCAACGCATCACAACCACCACCAACAATCTCGACCATCCGCGAGCGCTTCAACTCTATCAGATGTTCGGCTTCTCCCCTGTCTCGACCGGCGAAGGCATCGTGCGGCCGCTGAGCGACAGGGAATTGCTGGAGCTGGCGAAGAAAAGCTAGCCGCAGGAATCGGGTGGCTTCTCCCTCTGTCGCGGCGCATCACATGACGAACCCCAAAGAAGGAGATTTGTCATGTCCACCGTTGCCTTTGTCGCCATGCCCACGGCGGATGCCGAAGCCCTCTGGAATGGCGGTATAGATGCCTATGGTCACCGACCGGAGACAATCATCTCTGACGGCCCCGGCCATCCCTGCCGCCATTGCCTGCGGAACATCGATGCGGGCGAGGAGCTATTTGTTTTCGCCTACCGGCCGTTTCCGGAATTGCAGCCTTATGCCGAGACCGGGCCGATCTTCCTGCATAAAATACCCTGCGACCGTTACGTGGCTGCGGAAGTCCTGCCGCTCATACTGACGACGAGTCCGGATTTCATTGTGCGTGGCTACGGCGAAAACAACCGCATCATCTATGGCACCGGCGCAGTGACACCAGTCGGTGACATCAGGGCCTATGCTGCCGAGCTCTTGAGACGCGAGGGAATCGCCTACGTGCATGTCCGCTCAGCGAGCAATAATTGCTACCAGTGCCGGATCGATCGCACATAACCAAGGGATATGCGCCACTAGCAGCGTAGCAAAAAGCAGGCGCCGGCATATACGGATGCCGGCGCCTCCATCTGACGTGAGAGTGATGCGGATTTACGCAACGTTCAAGACGCTTTCCGGTGCGAAGGCTTCATATCCGAGCGCTTCGGCAACCGGCTTATTCGTGACGCGACCCTTGTGAATATTGAGGCCATTGCGCAGGTGCTTGTCCTCAGCGATGGCGCGCAGGCCGCGATCTGCAAGAGCGAGGCCGTAATAGATCGTGGCGTTGTTCAACGCGTGGGCGGAAGTCACGGGGACCGCGCCTGGCATATTGGCCACGCAATAATGCACGACGCCTTCGACCATGTAGGTCGGGTCGGAATGGGTCGTCGCATGCGAGGTCTCGAAACAGCCGCCCTGATCGATGGCGACGTCGACGATCACGGACCCCTTCTTCATGCCGGACAGCATTTCGCGAGTGACCAGCTTCGGTGCGGCGGCACCGGGGATCAACACGGCGCCGATGACGAGATCGACGGCGAAGACTTCTTCTTCCAACGCCTGGATGCTGGAATAACGGGTATGGACACGGCCGTTGAAGATATCGTCCAACTGGCGCAGGCGAGGCAATGAACGATCGAGAATGCTGACGTCAGCGCCGAGCCCGGCCGCCATTTTGGCGGCATGCAGGCCGACGACGCCGCCGCCGATGATGGCGACCTTAGCCGGCAAGACGCCGGGTACACCGCCAAGCAGGATGCCAAGCCCACCATTGGCTTTCTGCAGCGCGGTTGCACCGGCTTGGATCGACAAACGGCCGGCGACCTCCGACATCGGCGCCAGCAGCGGCAGGCCGCCGCGCTCGTCGGTAACGGTTTCATAGGCGACCGCGGTGACGCCGGAGGCGAGCAGCCCCTTGGTCTGTTCCGGATCGGGCGCGAGATGCAGATAAGTATAGAGAAGCTGGCCATCGCGTAGCTGCGCCCATTCGGAAGGCTGCGGCTCCTTGACCTTCACGATCATGTCGCACTTTTCGAAAATGTCCTTGGCGCTGGCGGCGATCTTAGCGCCGGCAGCAATATAGGCGTGATCGTCAGCGCCGATGCCCGCTCCAGCCTTGGTCTCGACCCAGACTTCATGACCATGGGCGACATATTCGCGGACGGATGCGGGCGTCAGACCAACTCGATATTCATGATTCTTGATTTCTTTCGGACAACCGACGCGCATTTTTTTCTCCCTGAATGCTTATCTGGTTTGCAACTGTTCCATTCGGAATGAGACCACCTCCGCTTTGAAATGTCCTTGCAAAGACAATTTGCAAAATGGCTATTATTCGTGAATTATTGCGCAGAAGAGGAATTTTTCGAAGGATCTTCGAATGGCGAATATAGACACCATGGATCGTTCGATCTTGCGGGTGCTGCAGCAGAACGCCAGGATCACGAATGCAGAGCTAGCCGAAAAGGTGGGCCTATCGCCATCGGCGTGCTCGCGTCGCCTCGACATTTTGGAAAAGGACGGGGTCATCGGCGGCTATCACGCACGGCTGTCGCACAAGGAGCTGGACTACAAGATGATTGCCATCGTGCACATCTCGCTTTCCGGCCAGTTTGCGAAAACGCTGTCGGAATTCGAGGCCGCGGTGAAACGCTGCCCGAACGTGCTCGTCTGTTATCTCATGTCCGGCGAATATGATTATATCCTGCGCGTCGCCGCGCGCGATCTCGAGGACTACGAACGTATTCACCGCGACTGGCTCTCGGCCCTGCCGCATGTGGTGAAGATCAATTCCAGCTTCGCCCTGCGCGAAATCATCGACCGGCCAAATGTCGGTCTTTGAGCCGCGCTACCGCAGATCCAGCAGCAAGGCGCGGTGGTCAGAAACTTCAGGCTCGGCGACGGCGTCGAATGCAATCACCTCCACTGCGGGTGTCACCAGCATATAGTCGGCGAAACGCGGCTCCTTGCGGTAATAGGAGGTTCGCGTATCGCGGTGGCCGCGCGAGGTGATGAGATCGGAAAGCCCCAATGCGCCCAGGGCGTCGAAGGTTACGCTTCCCGGCAGAACATTGAAGTCGCCGCAGACGACCAGTCGCTCATCGCCCTTTCGAACCTGCCCGATGAGCTTCACCAATGCATCCGCCTGGGCATGGCGGTCCGGCGTGTCACCCTTGCCGTCGATGTCGCGCAAGCCGTGGATTTGCGCGATGGTGATCGCAAACCCCTTTTCATAGTCGAAAAGCCGAATGCAATGCGCATTGCGCGACCGCGGATGCGCCCCCCATCCTCCAGCGGAAAATTCCCCATGCACAAAGTCCGATGCCTGGCCGATTACCGGATAGGACTTGCGGACAAAGGTCGCCAGGCCGAATTCGGATACAACTCGCTCCTCGCCATCGAATAGATCGCCCCGCGCGGTCGGGCTGAAGAAGGCGTCGTGCGTGGGTAGGGCTGCGCCGATCTCCTCGAAAAGATTGGCTCGCTGCGGAAGTTCGACGCCATGGTCACGATAGTCAAGCCAGTCGGGGTGCGCGCCTTGGGTGCGCGTGACCTCCTGAAGGCACAGAACATCAGCTTCGGCTTCGACCAAATACCGCATCAGCGGCTCATGCAGCAGGCCACCCCAAACATTTAGCGAAACAATACGCAAAGCTATTTCTCCCTAAAACCCTTCAACTCAACCTGCTTGCCGAGGTTACATATATTTACTTTCGCATAACGCGTCATTCGTCCCCAAATCCAAATTAACCTTTCAAACCTGGAGAACAACAACTTAGGTCGCACTTTAACAATTTCGCTAGCTTTGCCTTAAGTCGCAAAAATTAACGATGGCAGCGGGGAAATTTAACCATTGTTAATTTTATGCCTTCTCAAATTAACCTTTACTTATCAAACACTTCGACGCAAAAGGCACGGCGGGCGACCCGTACGCGTGCCCGATCAACATTGACCTATCTCGGCAGGTCCACGCCTGGGACAGGTGTCCGATATTTCGACACCGGGCATCACCTTCGATCTCGGCGGACCGTTTAGCGGCATTCGCGGCAGCAAAGTCCGGATCGAGTGCCGGGAACTTGGCGCCTTGGAGGGTACCGTGCGATGGCTCAGAGGCGGACTGATCGGCGTTGAATTCGACGGGTCGTCCAACGCGGCAGCACAGGTAGCGGCCTATTTCCGCTTCTATCACAAGGACTTTAGCCCGGTACTGAAACGTTAGGATAAGCCTAGCCCGGATCGGAACGGATGATTTTCAATTTTAACGGTCGTCCTAAGGGCCTTTCAACGAATGCCTGCTATTCGTGTTTTCGGAAACACGTATATAGGGAGGTCAGTCATGCAGCCGATTTCAAAGTCGCTCGCTCAGAGCAATCTGAAAATCAAGACGAGGCGTTCGCCCCGCAAGCGTGTCCGGTTGATGGGGCGCGTTCGATATTTCGCAAAGGCGGTCGCGGGCCGGATCGTCGATATTTCCACCGACGGTATCGCGCTCGACCTGCTATCGCCAATCTATGCCGCCGCCGGCAGCAAGGTTCGCGTCGAGTGCGACGAGATCGGCATATTGGACGGCGTCGTGCGCTGGACCCACAGCGGCCGGATCGGCATCGAATTCGATCCCACCTCCAACGCGTCCGCTCAGGTTGCCTCCTATTTCCGCTTTTTCCACAAGGACATACAGCCGGTTCTCAAGCGTTGACAGCTTCTTTTCCCTGGGCGCCGGGCCCACAATAAGTCTGTCATATTGGTAGTGCACACCTTCAAAAATCATCTTAATCTCCGTCACCCGCATGGTGATCGAGGGGCCATAGATTCGTTGTCGAAGGAGTGTTTCATGTCTTCCATTCTGGAATTGCCCAGCATGTCGCGCCGTTCCTTGCTGCAGGGCCTCAGCGCCACCGCGGCATTGATCGTGCTGCATCCGTTCGCCGCTCGCGCGGCCAGCAATCAGGCGCATCTGCGCCTCATGGAAACGACCGACATCCATGTCAACGTCTTCCCCTATGACTACTACGCCGACAAGCCGAACGACACTATGGGCCTTACGCGTACTGCAACGATCATCGACAATATCCGCGCGGAAGCCACCAATTCGCTTCTGATCGACAATGGCGACGTGCTACAGGGCAATCCGATGGGCGATTACATGGCCTATCAGCACGGCATGAAGGACGGGGACATCCATCCGGTGATCAAGGCGATGAACACGCTCGGCTATGAGGTCGGCACGCTCGGAAATCACGAGTTCAACTATGGCCTCGACTTTATGTTCAAGGTTCTGGGCGGTGCGAACTTCCCCTTCGTCTGCGCTAACCTGACCAAAGGCCAGCTCGCCTCCGACCCGAAGAAGGACGACCTGTTCTTCAAGCCCTATCTGATCGTCGAAAAGAAGATCAAGGACGGCGCCGGCAATGAAAACACGATCAAGATCGGCTTCATCGGCTTCGTGCCGCCGCAGATCATGCTCTGGGACATCAAGAATCTCGAAGGCAAGGCGCAGACGCGCGATATCGTCGAGGCGGCCAAGGCCTGGGTTCCGGTGATGAAGGAAGAAGGCGCCGATATTGTCATCGCCCTCTCGCATTCCGGCATCGACGGCAGCGGCCCGGCCGACAAAATGGAAAACGCCTCGCTCTATGTTGCTGCTGTCGACGGCATCGACGCAATCTTTACCGGCCACCAGCATCTCGTTTTCCCCGGCCCGAAGACCTGGGACGGCATCAAGAATGCCGATCCGGTCAAGGGCACCTTGCAGGGCAAACCCGCCGTTATGGCCGGCTTCTGGGGCTCGCATCTCGGCCTCATCGATCTGCTGCTGGAGAAAGACGGCAACAGCTGGAAAATCGTCGACTTCACCTCCGAAGCTCGGCCGATCTATCACCGCGACGACAAGAAGAAGATCGTTGCCGATGTCGCCGACAATAAGGAAGTGGTCGAAGCAGCCAAGACCGAGCATGAAGCAACACTCACCTACGTCCGCACCCCGGTCGGCAAGACATCGGCGCCGCTCTATTCCTACTTCGCTCTCGTCGCTGACGACCCTTCGGTGCAGATCGTAAGCCAGGCGCAGACCTGGTACATCAAAGACATGCTGAAGGAGACGCAGTACAAGGATCTGCCGGTGCTTTCAGCGGCCGCCCCCTTCAAATGCGGCGGGCGCAACGGCGTCGACTATTACACCGACGTTCCTGCCGGCAATATTGCTATCAAGAATGTCGCCGACCTCTATCTCTATCCGAACACGGTGCAAGCAGTCGTCATCAACGGCGCACAAGTGAAGAACTGGCTGGAAATGTCGGCGGCGATGTTCAATCAGATCCAGCCGGGCGCCAGGGATGCCGCCCTGCTCAACGATAGCTTCCCATCGTTCAACTTCGATGTCATCGACGGCGTGACCTATCAGATCGACATATCGCAGCCACGCCGCTTCGGCGACGACGGCAAGTTGCTGAACCCCGACTCAAATCGTATTCAGAACCTGCAATTCGACGGAAAGCCGATCGATCCGGCTCAAAAATTCCTCGTCGTCAGCAACAATTATCGCGCCGGTGGCGGCGGCAATTTCCCGGAGATTGCTTCGGACAAGGTCGTCTACCAGGCTCCGGACACCAACCGCGACGTCATCGTCCGCTATGTCCGTAACCAGGGCACGATTAATCCGACCGCCGACGGCAACTGGACCTTCAAGCCGCTGCCGGGCACCACGGTCATATTCCAGAGCTCGCCCAGGGCCAGGGATTTTCTTGCCGATGTGAAGAGCGTGAAGATCGAGAATGCCGGCGAAGGCACCGACGGTTTCCGCAATTTCCGGCTCGTGCTCTAAATTTCCAGCTGATACTTCAACTTGACCCTCTCCCCCTACCCGGGGAGAGGGTTTTCACTCTGCCGCCAATTGCTCCTCGTTCGGATGGAACATTTCTACGGCCGCGTTGAAATCCGCCTGATTCGGGCAGTTTGAAAGACGCGCGCTGAAGGCTTCAATCATCCAGGCAGCGGCAGGGCCGGGAGGATTGGCAAGCTTATGGACGGCATAGATCGGATATTCGCTCTGGTCGTACGCATCAAGGTCCAGGCGCACCAACCGGCCCTTCTGCAGGTCTTCCACGATGAGCGACGCCGGTAGCCCACCCCAGCCTAGCCCGCCGCGCATCAATTGATGCTTCGTCGCGATGTCGCTGACGCGCCAGGTCTTATAGGACAGGACGTTGAAATCCTTTCCATTCGTGAGACCCGAGGCATCTGTAACAACCAGTTGCACCTCCTCGCGCACATCGGCAAGTGTCAACGGCCTCCGGATCTGAGCAAGCGGATGATGGGGCGACGCGACCGGAACCATGAAGGAGTGGCCGATGCGCTCGATAACGAGCGAATCATCCTGTTTCAGCACCGCGCCGCCAATACCGATCGTCGACTTACCGCTGGCGACGAGATCCATCATCGTGCCGAGTTCGCCTGTGTCGAGGCGTAGCGATACGAACGGGAAGCGGTCGCGAAACTCGCTGAGCACTTCGACCGTCGCAACTGTCGGCACCATGATGCTAATCGCCACAGCCACTTCCGCCTCAAGCCCGGCTTTCAAACCTTTGACGCGAGCGCGCATCACCTCGAGATCGGAGAGGATGCGGCGCGCATCCTCAAGCATGGCTCGGCCCGCATCCGTCAGCGTCGGTTGGCGGGAGCCGGAGCGCTCGAACAGCGGCACTTCAAGTTGAGCTTCGAGATTGGCGATCGTATAGCTAATGACCGATTGCGCACGGTTGAGGGCGCGCGAGGCGGCCGAAAAGCTGCCGGACTCGGCAACGGTAAGAAAAACCTGCAGCTGGTCTAGGGTCGGATTGGGAAGCATAGGCCATCCATTCTATCGATAATTCCAATCCATATTATCACAGTTTTTTCGATGGCACTGCAGCCTTATTTCTTTTCTCGAACGGCAGCCAGACTTTGCCTGGTTCCCGCAACCCATTGAAAAGGAACATAACCATGTCCTCCATCCTGCTACTGACTTCCAGCCCGCGCAGCGACTCGCTCTCTACTAAGATCGCCAGCGAGCTTGCCGACAAGATCAAGGCCCAGAACCCGGGCAAGACGATCGTGCACCGCAATCTGGCCCTCGCGCCGCTGCCGCATATCGATGAGCTCTTCACCGCCGCCATCCGGACCCCGGTAGAGGCTCGCACGCCCGAACAGGCCGAAGCCGTCAAGGTTTCTGACGCGCTGGTGGACGAACTGCTTGCCGCCGACACCGTCGTCATCGGCACCGGCCTCATCAACTTCAACATTTATTCGTCGCTGAAGGCCTGGATCGATAACGTCGCCCGCGCCGGCCGCACCTTCACCTACACGGAAACAGGCCCGAAAGGTCTGGCGACCGGCAAGAAGGCCTATATCGTTCTTGCTTCCGGCGGTGTTTATTCTGAAGGCCCGGCTGCTCCGCTCAACCATGCCGTTCCCTACCTGCAGTCGGTTCTCGGTTTCATCGGCATCACCGATGTCGAAACGGTGTATGTCGAAGGCCTCGCATTCGGTCCTGAAGCCGTTGAAAAGGCAATCGGCGCTGCCCAGGCCCGCGCATCCGAGCTGGCATTGGCCGCGTAAGCCTCCAAACAGCAAATCCTTAAGAGCGGCCGGTCCCCACTGGCCGCTTTTTATTTCCCGTCGCCCCTTCCCAATTCCTTCACGAAGCTCTTCGCGGCTTCCAGAATTTCGTTGGAAATCTCTTCATCGTCTGCCACGCGTGCAAGGCCAACAGCACCTGTCATGAGGCATGAGGCGATGATGGCATTGCGCCGCGCGTCTGCGGTACCCGGTTGCGGCATGCGCGCCGTCATCGAGTCGATGTTTTTCCGTATACCCTCCGTCGCAATCGCCCGGACAGCTGCGCCGCTGCGGGCAATGTCGGCCATCAACGCAGCATAGGCGCAGCCCTCGCCGCGGTGGTCGCGATGGCGAACGCTGAGATAGCCGTCGGCATAATCTTCCAGCGGCACATCCGCCGGATCGATCCCCTTCCCCTCCATTTGCCGCCGCCACGATTCCACGGCCGACTGAACGGCTTCGGCAACCAGCTCGTCCCGGGAGGCAAAATGTTTGTAGAAACCGCCGACCGTCAGGCCCGCCTCCTTCATGAGATCGGCAACGCCGATACCTTCCAGCCCCTCCTCTCGCAGACGTTTGGCGGCGAGCGTCACGATCCGCTCATGTGTCTTCTGCTTTTCCAACTGCGAATGGCCCATCGAAAAATCTCCTCAGAGCATCTTGACGAATGTAGATTACGATCGTAATCCTTATAGAGAACGATCATAATCCAGATCGCCGTTGAAGCCAATAGGAGATACGAACATGCGCCTGAAGAACAAAGTTGCCATCATCACTGGCGGAAACAGCGGCATCGGCTTTGCGACCGCCCGCCTCTTCCTCGCCGAGGGTGCCAAGGTTGCCATCACCGGCCGCAATCCGAAGACCCTTGCCGCCGCCGCCGAAGAGCTTGGCGGCGACGTATTGGCATTGCAGGTCGACGTCACAGACGTTGTAGCCACTGAGAAAGCCTTTGCCGAAGCGGCTCAAAAGCTTGGCAATTTCGACATCGTCTTCGCCAATGCCGGGATCGCTGGCGAAACCGCTGTTGGAAAGACCACCCTCGAGCAGTTCGAGACGGTAGTGCGCACCAACTTCACCGCCGTCTTCTTCACGGTGCAGGCTGCGTTGCCGCATCTGAACGACGGTGGATCGGTAATCCTCAACGGCTCCGTGCATGCCGTTCTCGGTATCCCCGGCTATTCCGCTTATGCCGGCACCAAGGGCGCCGTCCGCGCAATGACCCGTAACCTGGCATCCGAACTGGCCCCGCGCGGCATCCGCGTCAACCAGGTCACGCCCGGCGCCACCAAGACGCCGATCTGGAATACACGGGCGATGACGGAAGACGCCAAGGACGCCCTGGAAGCACGCTTCGGCAGCCTGAGCCCCCTGGGCCGTATGAGCGAGGCCGACGAGATCGCCAACGCGGCCCTTTATTTCGCATCGGACGATTCCAGGAATGTTACGGCCATCGAGATCACTGTCGACGGCGGCGCGACCAGCGCTCCGTCGGGTGCCAAGCTTTTCCGCACGGCGTAAGGGCAAATACAAGCCACAAAATAATTAGGCCGCCTTCCGGCGGCCTTGTTGTTCCGGATTACTGGTCAAGTCCGGATCAGACCTGGCGAACCTTCTCGCCGTCGCCGAACAACGACGGCCCGTTCTGGTCGATGATCTGCTGCGCCTTGCGGAAGGTCGAATCAAGCGCATCGTCCGACGAGGTGAAAACATCGGCGCGGATGAAATTGCGCACCAGGACCTCGCCGTTCACTTCCTTCTCGATTCGGCCCATCAAGCGGAACTGATTGCCTTCGCGCTGCGGCGTCGCGTAGATCGTACAGCCGTTATGCACCTGCGGCTCAGCCGTGACGGAGGAACCGCCGGCCTTTTCGGCGCTCGTCGTCGCAGCGCCGCCGCCGGTGAAAATAGAGAGAATATTCGACAAGATCGAAGCCATGGTTCGCCTTTAGCATGAAGGACGTGGGGTGGCAAAGTTAAATAATCAGGTTCGCCAGGATGTCGTTTTCGGTGATGTCCTGATAGCCCATGCCCGAGCGCTCGAAATTCTCGACAAGCTGCTTGAAATTGTCGGGGTTCTTGGTCTCGATACCGATCAGGATGGAGCCGAAATTGCGCGCGCTCTTCTTCAGATATTCGAAGCGGGCGATATCGTCGTCCGGACCCAGCAGGTTGAGGAAATCGCGCAGCGCGCCGGGACGCTGTGCCAGGCGCAGGATGAAATATTTCTTCAGCCCGGCATAGCGCATGGCGCGCTCCTTGACGTCGGGCAGACGCTCGAAATCGAAATTGCCGCCGGAGACGACCGTGACAATCGTCTTGCCGCGAATGCCCTCACGATCCATCAGCTCCAGCGCTGTAATCGCCAGTGCGCCGGCGGGCTCCAGCACGACGCCTTCGACATTCAGCATATCGGTGATCGTCACGCAGATGGCATTTTCGGGGATCAGCATGACCTGCTCGGCCGCAAACCCCTTCAGGGCGGCGAAATTGAGGTCGCCGATGCGGCCGACCGCTGCGCCGTCGACGAAATTGTCGACCTTCGCCAGCGTCACCACCCGCCCCGCCTCCATGCTGCGCCTGAGGCTCGGTGCTCCCTCCGGCTCGGCGAAGACGAAGGTGTCCTTGGCAAGGCGATCGGCAAAAAAGCAGGTGATGCCGGCCGCCAATCCACCGCCGCCGACGGGCAGAACGATGCAGTCCGGCACGACGCCATCCGGCAATTGCTCGGCGATTTCAGCCGCGACCGTCGCCTGTCCCTCGATAATATCCGCGTGATCGAAAGGCGGCACCATGACGCCGTCTATGTGCTGCACGTGCTCGCGCGCTGCCTGGTAGCATTGGTCGAAGAAGTCACCGAAGAGTTTGATGGTGATGAACTCACCGCCGAACATGCGGGTCTTGTCGATCTTCTGCTGCGGCGTTGTCACCGGCATGTAGACCACGCCCGGCACCCCGAAATGGCGGCAGACGAAGGCAAAACCCTGCGCATGATTGCCGGCCGAGGCGCAGACGAAGGTCTTGCCGGTACCGCCCGCGGCAATCACCTTGCGGAAGAAATTGAAGGCGCCACGAATCTTGTAGGAGCGCACAGGCGTCAGATCCTCGCGCTTCAGCCAGATTTCCGCACCATAGCGAGCGGAAAGATGCTCGTTCAGCCGCAGCGGCGTTGCGGGAAAGAGGCCACGCATGGCCTCCGTGGCATTGAAAACATCTTGCTTGTCCACGGGCTTAATCCGTTCCTGTTCAATCCACCTTCGCTATGACACAGGAAACCTGAGTTAAGAAAGCCTCTTTGTCGCGCTTTGTGTCCCGTCCGGGCGATTACGACTATAAGCGCACAACTGCCATGTTTGGCGCCACCATGTTACATCAGGTCGCAACACAAGATCTTCGAATTGACAGGAAAGGAAGGCCTGCCTCCAATGCGAGCCAGCCGTCATGACGATGGTTAGAAGCCCGCTCCAATCCGGTCCCCCGGTGCCGGCGGGCTTCGCTTGTTGGGCCAGGCTGGAACACTGCCACGTCGTCAGGCCGGATGCGCGCATCTCATTGTGAAAGCATTGGAAAAATGGCATCCGGCTTTCCAGATATTTCGGGAGAGTTAGTCATCGCGGTTATTTTGGCCTTTTCGCTGGCTTCGTGTGAAACGCAGGGACGAGGATCGACGAGAACAGTCAGCGTGGCGCCGAAACAAGCGAGAGCATTGCTACAGGACGCCCAAAAGACCTGCTCATATCTGGGTAGCGAAAAGAATTTTCTGAAGAATTATTGCCTGGATACATACCTCGAGAATCGTCTGAGAAATTTCCCTACCGAAGAAGCGGCCGCTAAACCCGGCCCATCCAAATCGGCAGGCAAGAATATATAAGCGAACAATCGCTTGACTGAATCGCTCAAGTGCTTGAAGGGAAAGGCATGCGGACGTGGCGAAACTGGTAGACGCAAGGGACTTAAAATCCCTCACCTTCGGGTATACGGGTTCGACCCCCGTCGTCCGCACCATATTGAAAGATTTTATGAAATCGGTTCGCTGCTTGATCCTACCCCGGCGTTAAGTTTGACACACGACACGGCAGCTGCTTTCCTTCATCGGTGGCTCCTGCTCGCAATCATCACCCGTAGCAACGTTTCGATCCATGGCAAAGGTGCTCCCGGTGCTGCGAACTTCACACGGATTTGCCGATCAGTGCGCCAATGCCGGCCGTGACGGCCATCGCTATCGCGCCCCAAACGGCCACTCGCACCATGGGTTTGAACATCTCGGCTCCCCCGGCCCTGGCGCCGACGGCACCTAGCAGAGCGAGGACGACGAGCGACACGCCGAACACTGCAGGAACGAGGATATCCCTCGGCGCAATGAGAGCGGCCAAAATCGGCAGGATCGCCCCTGCGGCAAAAGTTGCCGCGGAGGTCAGTGCAGCCTGGATCGGATTAGCGGAAATCGCATCGGAGATGCCCAGTTCGTCACGAGCATGGGCTGCCAGCGCGTCCCTTACCATCAGTTGCTCGGCAACTTGGATGGAGAGTGTCGGCTCGACGCCGCGCTCCGCATAAATGGCCGCAAGTTCCTTAACTTCCGCATCGTGGTCGGTCGCAAGCTCGCGTTTTTCTCTTGCGAGGTCGGCCCGCTCGGTGTCGGCCTGGGAACTCACGGAAACATATTCGCCGGCAGCCATCGACATCGAGCCCGCCACAAGTCCGGCAATGCCGGTCACCAGGACAGCGCTTGATGACGTCGCTGCCGATGCCACTCCAACCATCAAGCTCGCCGTGGATATGATTCCGTCGTTCGCGCCCAGCACAGCGGCTCGAAGCCACCCGATGCGGTTGATAAGATGATGTTCCACTTGATGACGGCTCATCTGATTTCCTTCTCCAAAGGCCGACAGTCGATGCTGTCTTATACATTAGAGGATCTCAGAATTTCATAGGCTTCTTTCCCTCTGCATCGGAGGGACGAAGACGCAGCTGGTGCAACTGAAGCTCCAGCTATTCCCTCAGTCGGCCCGAAATCCTGATCAGGTCGGCGAGTGTCCCAGCCTGCATTTTTGCGCATGACCTGGCCGCGCCGGACCTTTACCGTGATTTCGCTCACGCCAAGAGCAGTAGCGATCTGCTCGTTCAACAAGCCGCGGAACACCAGCCGCATAAGGTCTTGCTCGCCCGCAGTGAAATCAAGCCAACGGTGTCGAAGGTCGGAGTTAACATCGTCTTCAGCGCGCCGCCAGGTATCATTTCGGATTCCCTGGTGGATGGCATCCAGCAGGTCCTGATCACGGAATGGCTTGGTCGGGAACTCTATGGCGCCATCCTTCATCGCGAAAGAACACCAGTGTGGGAGTTTGTATTTTTCCATCATACGCTATGTATAACTAGATTATACAATCCTATTGACTCCCGAGAATCCGTGTGAGAATTTCGGGCATCGACATGGGCGAAATCCTTGTCGCGATGGTTCAGGCGGAGATTTTCAGTGAAAAACGGAAAAAGCGGTCTGTACGAGGACCTGAAACGTAAAATCCTCACAATGGAACTCGATCCGGACGAAGACTTGGACGAGGTCAGCCTCGGCGAGCGTTACGGCCTATCCCGCACACCGGTGCGGGAAATCTTTCGGCGCCTCGAGGGGGAAGGATACATCGATATCCGGGCCAACCGGGGCGCGCGCGTCAGCCCAATGAACCACCAGACGCTGCGGCACTTCTTTCTCGTCGCGCCGATGATCTATGCGGCCATCGGACGTCTGGCCGTGCAGAACTTCAAGCCCAAGCAGCTTGTCGACCTGAAGGACACGCAGGAGCGGTTTCGCTCTGCGACCAACTCGGGAGACGCCTTGGGCATGGTGCTTGAGAACAACCGGTTCCACGAGATCATCGGTGAGATGTCCGGCAATGCCTATCTGCAGCCGAGCCTCGGCCGCCTTCTGATCGACCACGCACGGATCGGACACACCTTCTTCCGCCCCAGGAACGACGACATGCGCCAGCGCCTTCAGCTCGCGGTCGAGCACCATGACGGCTTCATTGCGGCTATCAACAAGCACGACGAGGATACCGTCGTCGATCTCGTCTTCGAGCACTGGGAATTGTCGCGCGAGAACATGGAGATGTTCATCGCGCCGCAGGGGATGAAGGCTGACGCGCTCGTCGACGTGCCCGCTGAACTGATGGAGAAATCGTTGTGAAGTTCGAAGGCATCTACACCCCTGCGATCACGCCGCTCGGGCAGGACGGGCAGATAGACCGCCCGGCATTTGCGGCAGTTCTCGAGTCCCTTATGGAAGCAGGGGTCCACGGCATTATCGTGGGCGGATCGACCGGGGAATATTACGCCCAAAGCCCCCAGGAGCGCTTCGATCTCGGCGCATACGCCAAGGACGTCATCGGCAACCGGACGCCGTTGATCATCGGCACCGGTGCGACGCGGACGGAGGATTCCGTCGAATATGCAAAGTCGGCAAAGGAGATCGGCGCGGACGCCATTCTCGTATCGTCGCCCCCCTACGCATTGCCGACCGAACGAGAAAACGCCATCCACGCCCTCACCGTCGATCGCGCGGCGAACCTCCCGATGATGCTTTACAACTACCCGGCCCGCATGGGCGTCATGATGGGAAACGAGTATTTTTCCCGGGTCGGCAAATCCAGAAACGTCGTGGCGATCAAGGAAAGCTCCGGCGACATGGCCAACCTTCATCTGCTCGCCCGAAAGTACCCCCACATCGCGCTCTCCTGCGGTTGGGACGACCAGGCGCTCGAGTTCTTCGCCTGGGGCGCCAAAAGCTGGGTCTGTGCCGGCTCCAACTTCCTGCCCCGGGAACACGTCGCGCTCTATGAAGCTTGCGTGCTGGAGAAGAACTTCGACAAGGGTCGCGCGATCATGTCCGCGATGCTGCCGCTCATGGATTTCCTCGAGACTGGCAAGTTCGTCCAGAGCATCAAGCACGGTTGCGAGATCATCGGCCTGAAAGCGGGTCCCGTTCGTGCGCCGCTGCGCGGCTTGAACTCGGACGAGAAAAGAACCCTTCAGACTGTCGTCGCTACCTTGAAGCGCACGGTCGCTCAGATCACCGCGGGAGCCAATTATGCATGAACCGTTGACAGCCGCTGAGTACAGGGCGATCGCCTCGGAAATTTCGCTGCCCTCCAACGCCTTTGTCGATGGGTCGTTTCGTCCGGCGAATGCGGGCAAGACGTTCACGACCACCAATCCGGCGACCGGTGAGATCCTTGCCGAGGTGGCAGCCTGCGACGCGAGAGATGTCGACTACGCTGTCGCCAAGGCAAAGGACGCCTTCGACGACGGCCGCTGGCGCCTGCAGTCGCCCGGCGAAAGGAAGGCAGCGCTCCTCAAGTTCGCCAAGCTTCTCGAAGAAAACCGTCACGAGCTTGCCGTGATGGAAAGCCTCGACAGCGGCAAGCCGATCCGCGAGTGCCAGAGCGTCGACATACCGGACACGATCCACACGATCCGCTGGCACGCCGAACTGATCGACAAGCTTTATGACAACACCGCGCCGGTCGGCTCCAACGCGCTGACGCTCGTCGTGCGCGAACCCGTTGGTGTCGTCGGATGCGTGCTGCCGTGGAACTTTCCGCTTCTGATGCTGGCCTGGAAGATCGGCCCGGCACTCGCCGCCGGATGTTCGGTGATCGTCAAGCCGGCCCAGGAAACCTCGCTCACCACGCTGCGTGCCGCCGAGCTCGCCTGCGAGGCCGGTATTCCTGCCGGCGTCTTCAACGTCGTTACCGGCAGCGGCAAGGATGTGGGCGAGCCGATCGGCATGCACATGGACGTTGACATGGTGGCCTTTACGGGATCGACCCCGACCGGGCGTCGCTTCCTCCGCTATGCGGCCGATTCCAACCTCAAGCGCGTCGTCCTCGAATGCGGCGGCAAGAACCCTGCCGTGGTACTCGAAGACGCCGAGGATCTCGACCTTGTCGCCGAACAGGTCGTCAATGGCGCGTTCTGGAACATGGGCGAGAACTGCTCGGCAACTTCCCGCCTTATCGTGCAATCCAGTATCAAAGACGAGCTCCTCGAGCGCATCGGCGCATATATGCGCGACTGGAAGACCGGCGACCCTCTGGACCCGGAAAACCGCATCGGAGCGCTCGTCAGCAAGAACCATTTCGAGAAGGTGAAGTCCTTCCTCGACGACGTGAAGACCGAAAATCTATCGGTTGCCCATGGTGGCGATACGCAGAAGGGCATCTTCATCGAGCCGACGGTCGTCGAAGGGGTGACGCCGGCAAGCCGGCTATTCAAGGAAGAGATATTCGGGCCGATCCTTTCGGTGACCACCTTTGAAGATCTGTCCGAAGCGATCGCTCTTGCCAATGACACGAACTACGGCCTGACAGCCTCCGTCTATACCGGCAGCCTGCGAAAGGCGATCAGACTGTCGCGCGAAATCCGGGCGGGCGTCGTGACCGTCAACTGCTTCGGCGAGGGCGACGCCACGACACCGTTCGGTGGCTACAGGGAATCCGGTTTCGGCGGGCGCGACAAGTCTGTCTTCGCGCATGACAACTACTGCGAACTGAAGACGATCTGGATCGACGTATCCGACCGATCGGTGGACGAGACGATCCGATGATCACGAAGCCGGTCAAGCGCCTGCCGGTCGAAAACGGCGTCTCGGGCTGGGAGGCGATCAGTCAGCGCTCGTTCCCCGTCCGGACCCTGGAAGGAGACATGACCGCCGATTGGTTGATCATTGGGGCCGGATTTGCCGGGCTCTCCGCGGCCCGACGCCTGCTTCAACTTCGGCCCAACGACAAGATCGTGCTCCTGGAGGCGAGCGAGGCTGGCAAAGGCACGGCGGGACGAAATTCGGGCTTTATGATCGATGTCCCGCACAATCTCTCCTCCGGCAAATATTCCAGCGGCGGCGCGGAAGCTACTCAACTGGAAATAGCCCAGAACCGCGCCGCAATCGCCTTCGCCTCTGAGGTGGCGGCAGAATACGGAATGTGTCGCGAGACGTTCGATCCTGCGGGCAAGATCAATGCCGCGGCAAGCTCTCGCGGAATGAAGCTAAATGTGAGCTTCGGGCAATCGCTGAGGAACGCCGGGGAGAAGCATAGCTTTCTCGATGCAAAGCAGATGCGCGAGATTACCGGTTCCGACTATTACCTTGGCGGAGTGTACACGCCCGGGGCGGTTCTGATCCAACCCGCCGATTACATCCGCGGTCTCGCAGGCGGCCTTTCGGGAAAGATCGACATTTTCGAACACTCTCCTGTTACGTCGCTGAAACGTGAAGGCGGAAGCTGGACGGCGATCTCTCCAAAGGGCCGTGTTACCACGCCGAAGGTCATAGCCGGCGTCAATGGCCACATCGACGACTTCGGCTATTATCGCCAGCGTCTGATGCACATTTTCGCTTACGCATCGATGACAGCGCCCCTACCCGCAGAGGACATCGGTCCCAGGGCGACGGGCCGAGACAAATGGGCCCTTCTTCCCGCCGACGCCATGGGGGCGACCATCCGGAAGATCACCTCCCGCGGCCAGTCGCGCATCGCGATCCGTACGAAATACACCTACGACATGACAGTCGCATTGACAGAGCGGCGGATGGCGAAGATGGCCGAAGAGCATCGACGCTCTCTCGGCGGCAGGTTTCCCGGTTTGAAGGGAATACCATTCGAACATAGCTGGGCCGGACGTCTGTGTCTCAGCCTCAATCACGTGCCTGCATTCGGTGAAGTGGAAGAGGGCTTTTTCTCGGCCTGCTGCGAGAACGGCCTTGGCACCGTGAAGAGCACACTCGCCGGCATGATGGCGGCGGAACTGGCAACAGGCATCACCTCGCCGCAACTAACAAAATACATGGATCACGCCGAGCCTTCGCGGCTCCCGCCGGAGCCGCTCGCCTGGCTGGGCATCAATTCAGTGATCCGTTGGCAGGAATTGCGCGCAGGCCGCGAGGGATGATCCCCCGCCGCGCAATGTGAAGACTGAGCCGTCCGCAGGTCTTCAACGAAAATGGGAACGAAAAACTAGGAGCAAGTGAGATGAAGATTTTGTGGAAAGCGCTTTGCGCAGCCGCCATGGTCGGATTGACCGTATTTTCCGCCCATGCGGAAGAAAAGACCATAACCCTGGGAACAATGTCCTGGGAGGATCTGACGCCGATCACCGGCATTACCAAGAAGGCTCTCGAAGATGCCGGCTACAGCGTCAAGGTGGTGCCGTTCTCTGAATGGGGCATTGCCTATGCCGCTCTCACGAAGGGCGACATCCAGGCTCTCGCTTCGCAGACCGACTACGCCGCACAGGACTACTGGGACAAGAACAAGAAGCGCCTCGAAAAGATATCGCCTGTGTCGCATGGCCTCTATCAGGCTATCGCGGTGCCGAAATACGTCACCATCGACTCGATGGACCAGCTCAATGACAACGCCGACAAGTTCGGCGGCAAGATCATCGGCATCGAGCCGGGATCGGGCCTGATGCGTGACGCCGCCAGCTCGGTCAAAACCTACGGTCTCAAGCTGCAACTCGTCGAAGGCAGCACGGCCGCAATGACGGCAGCGCTGAAGTCGGCTATCGACCGCAAGGAATGGGTCGCAGTCACGATCTGGGAGCCGTCGTGGATGATGCAGAAATACGACGTCAAGTTCCTCAAGGATCCCAAGGGCGTCTTCCCGCCGCCGCAGGGCTACTACTGGATCGGCAAGAAGGGCTTTTCGACGGAGTATCCGCATGCGCGTGAAGTCATAGCCAGCGTCTATCTGCCGCTTGCCGACATCACCGCAATCAACGGCGCCGTCAACGACGGCAAGACCATTGACCAAGCCGTGAAGGACTGGACCGACAGCCACGCCGACCTCCTGAAGCGCTGGGAGAACATCAAGGCTGAGTGACCCTGGACAACGGGCCGCTCCGAAGGCGGCCCGACTTCCGACCCATCAAACACAGAAGCCGGCATAAGCTCGGCCGTGGGGAAACAGATGTACACTGCGATGAACGGTTCAAGCGAAATCCTGATCGACTGCCAGTCGGTCTGGAAGATCTTCGGTGCTCGCGCCCACGAGGCCATCAAAGCCCTCGGCGCACGGGGCCTGTCGAAAAAGCAGGTGCTGCAGGATTTCAACTGCGTCGTCGGCGTCTCGGACGCGAGCCTCCAGGTCCGTCGCGGCGAAATCTTCTGCGTCATGGGCCTCAGCGGCAGCGGCAAGTCTACGCTGGTCCGTCTCCTCAACCGCCTGATCGAACCTAGCCTCGGAAAGATCGTCGTGAAGGGCAAGGAGATCGGAACGCTCAACGCCGCGCAATTGCGCGAAGTCCGCTCTCGGCACATCGGCATGGTGTTCCAAAGCGTGGCGCTTCTGCCGAACCGGACCGTACTGGAAAACGCGGCTTTCGGTTTGGAAGTGCGAGGCGTTCCCAAGGACGAACGCAACAAGACTGCACGCGAAGCACTTGCAAAAGTGGGCCTTGCGGATTGGACCGCGAGGTTCCCTTCCGAACTCTCAGGCGGCATGCAGCAGCGCGTCGGGCTCGCCAGGGCGCTGGCTGCGGATCCCGAAATCATCCTCATGGACGAGCCGTTCAGCGCACTGGATCCGCTTATCCGCCGCCAGCTCCAGGACGAGTTCCGCCAGCTCACGAAATCGCTCGGCAAATCGGGTGTGTTTATTACGCACGATCTGGAGGAAGCCATCCGCATCGGCGATCGCATCGCCATCATGAAGGACGGCGTCATCGTCCAGGTCGGCACCGCAGAGGAAATCGTCACCAAGCCCGCGGACGACTACGTTTCGGAATTCGTTTCCGGGATCTCTCGGCTGCATCTGGTGAAGGCACATTCGGTGATGAAGTCGGTCGCCGAATTCAAGATGCAGCAGCCGGGCTGTAACATCGACACTCTTCTGCGAACCTCGCCCGAGGCCGATATCGGCGCACTCATCGATCTCACGATGCAGTCCGATCTCGATGCGGTCGCCGTCGTCGAAAACGGTTCAGTCGTCGGCGTCGTTACCACCCGAGGCCTATTGCGCGGCGTCGCCGGCACGCAGAGCAACGTGCCGGCAGCGGCTTAGCGGAGGATACGGACATGGATATCTCGGCAATCACCGACAGCTTCGATGCCCGGGTCGATGACGCGCTCGGCTGGATAAGCGACAATGGCGAAGGCTTTTTTGATCTTATCAGGTCGATTCTCGAGGGGACTTACGACGTGATCCTGTGGCTGCTTCAGCTCCCGCCGTTCTATGTAATCGCCATCGTCGCCGCACTGCTCGGCTGGCGCTTGATCAACATGTGGGCCGGCCTTCTTACCGGCGTGGCGGTCGTCTTCTGCGCCGCCATGGGGCTATGGGCCGAAACCATGAGCACGCTGGCCCTGGTCGCGACGTCCACGATCCTTGCGCTCGTCGTCGGCATTCCGGTCGGCATTCTGGCAGGCTTCGCTACAACCTTTGACAAGCTGCTCGAGCCTCTGCTCGACCTGATCCAGACCCTGCCGCCATACATCTACCTTCTGCCCGCCATCGCGCTCCTCGGATATGGCCCCGCGACCGCGATGGTGGCCACGGTCATCGTAGCGATGCCCCCTGCGATCAGGCTCACAGCGCTCGGGATCCGCATGACGCCGCACAATTTCGTTGAACTCGGGCAGGCAAGCGGCCTGACGCCCTGGCAGATGTTCACGAAAATCAGGCTGCCTTTCGCGATGCCCAGCGTCATGGCCGGGATCAATCAAAGCCTGATGATGGCTTTCGGCATGGTGGTTATCGCGGGCATCGTGGGCTCCGCCGGACTTGGCGAAACGATCTACGGAGCCGTGCGAACCCTGGACATTTCCACCTCGATCAACGCGGCGATCGCGATCGTCATCCTTACTATGGTGCTGGACCGGCTGACACAGAGCGCGTCGCCGCGCACGAAGGGAGGCGCAAGATGAGCTTCGATCTTTACCGTTTCTCGCCTGGGGCCTATCTCGCGCCGGCCGTCGATTGGCTGAACATGAACTTCCATCCGATTTTTGCCGCGATCGCGAGCTTTATCGACACGGTGCTGAGCGCCATCGAGGGGGCGCTCCTCCATCCGCCACCCTATGTAGTTATTGCCTTGGCAGTCGTCCTTACGGGTTTCCTCGTCAGCTTTCGCGTGGCGATCACCACGGCGATCTCTCTGGCGTTCTGCTTCCTGGCGGGATTTTGGGCCGCGTCGATGCAAACATTGGCACTCGTGTCCGTCGCGGTCGTCATTTCCGTCTTGATCGCGTTCCCGCTCGGCATTCTTGCCTCCAGGCGCAAGGGTTTCGATGCGGCGATCCGCCCGATCCTCGACATAATGCAGACGGTCCCACCCTGGGTCTATCTCATCCCCGCCGTGATCATCTTCAGCCTCGGCCGGGTTCCGGCGATCATCGCGACGATCGTCTACGGAGTGCCGCCGATGCTGCGTCTCACCACTCTGGCCTTCAATCAGGTGCCAAAGGACCTGCTGGAACTCGGCCAGGCGATTGGAGCCCGCCCGCGATCGATACTGCTCAAGATCGAGATACCCTCGGCAACTCCCACGCTCCTCGTCGGGTTGAATCAATGCATCCTGCTGTCCCTCGCCATGGTCGTGCTTGCCGGCCTCGTCGGTGCGGGCGGGCTGGGGGCCGAGGTCACACGCGGTTTGACCCGGATGGAGATGGGCCTTGGGCTGCGCGCCGGCTTGTCAATCGTCGCAATCGCGATCCTGCTGGACAGACTTTCAAGAAGCGCCCTGCAGCGTCGCAACTTGGCCGACGTCAGCTAGGCGCCTGATTGGAGGATATCGTTCCATGCGCCACAGCTTTTTCTGCATAGACTCCCACACATGCGGCAACCCGGTGCGGCTTCTCGTTGGCGGCGGCCCGCTGCTGCCTCATCTTCCTATTGCCGAGCGGCGCCAAATTTTTGTCCGTGACCACGATTGGATCCGACGGGCGCTAATGTTCGAGCCCCGTGGCCATGACATCATGTCGGGGGCCATTATCTATCCAGCATTCCGGCCGGACTGCGATTTCGCCGTCATTTTTGTCGAGGTCAGCGGGTGTCTCCCGATGTGCGGCGCGGGCACGATCGGCCTTGTCACCGCGGCGATCGAGGAAGGGCTTGTCACGCCAAGAATACACGGCAAGCTCTCGATCGAGACGCCCGCTGGAAAAATTGAGATCGAGTACGACAAACCAGGAGCGCGCGTCGAATCCGTTCGACTGTTCAATGTTGTGAGCTACCTGCACGCCGCCGACATTGCGGTCGACGTTCCCGGTGTCGGTAGGCTCGTCGTCGATATCGCCTATGGCGGCAACTTCTACGCGGTCGTCGAGCCACAGCCTTCGTGGCCGGGTCTGGAAGGAATGTCCGCAAGCGCTCTGGTCAACCTCAGTCGTGCGCTTCGCGATGCTCTTGAACCGGTTTGCAGTCCAGTCCATCCCGAGGACGAGACCATAGGCGGCGTTCATCACGCAATCTGGTGTGATGGGTCTGTCAGCGGCAAAGCCGATGGCCGCGGCGCGGTGTTCTACGGCGACAAAGCGATCGACCGTTCGCCCGGAGGAAGCGGAACATCGGCTCGCATGGCGCAACTCTACGGGAAAGGCCGCCTGAAGGCTGGCGACGTCTATCGCCAGGAGAGCCTGATCGGCACCGTATTCGAGGGCCGTATCGAGTCCGAAACCAGCATGGGTCACGGCGTTGTCGGGCTCGGGAGCGGCGTTTCCAGCCCTTCTCGCCGAAGCCATGGTCAATGATGCGATCAGTCGCGGCATTGCGCCCGATTTGGCGCTGAGAGCCGCTCAGTCTGTCCTCATCGGAACGGGCCGTCTTCAGGAATTCCACGCCGCCTCCCCCGCTGAGACCGTGAAGACCTTTGTGGACTACGCCGGCACGACCGCAGCCAGAATCAAAACGATGCGGGAGAAGGGCTTCGATGCTATCGTTGGTGCCGGATTGCAAGCGGCTTTCCGAAAAGCGTTCGAACTTAGGACCTTATAAGGTCAAGGGGCCAAGCATGACCACCGTCGATGCCAAAACCGTGGCAGGTCGCCTGAATATCGGGTTCGTGCTCGCACGATCCTTCACCCTTTCGGCTTTCGCGATGTTCGTCGACACACTGCGGCTGGCAAGCGACGAAGAGGACCGGTCCGGAAGGCGGTTCGCCGATTGGCAGGTCCTTGGCAGCACCCGGCATCTCATCGCATCAAGCTGCGGGGTGCAGGTCGCGCCGACAGCAAATTTCGTCGATCCGGAGAGGTTCGATTACATCGTCGTGGTCGGTGGTCTGTTGAACAATCCGTCGCCCGTAGACGACGATACGATTGCCTATCTTAGAAAAGCCGCGGCCAAGAAGGTGCCGCTCATCGGCGTCTGTACCGGCACTTTCATCCTCGCGGAAGCAGGCTTGATGAAGGGCCATAGGACCTGCGTCAGCTGGCTCCACTATGAAGCCTTCCGCGAGCGCTTCCCCGATCTCGAAGTCAGGGCCGATCGTATATTCAATCTGGACCGGACACGGGGGTCCTGCGCCGGCGGGGCGAGTGCTGCCGATATGGCGGCGGCGATTGTGAGAAGACACATCGGGAGAGCGGCCGAACGAAACGCGCTGGAGGTGCTTCAGATCCAGAAGGCTCGCTCGGCCCTCGATATCCAGCCGCGCAAGCCGCTTGCGATCGAGTGCGAGGATCCTCGCTTGCGGGCCACGATCATCACCATGGAACGTCACGTCGCCAACGTCATTCCGCTGCAGAAACTGGCGGATGCGGTGGGGCTTTCCAGGAGACAACTTGAGCGGCTGTTTCAGGAGCAGACGGGCAGCTCTCCGGGACATATCTACAAAAAACTGCGCCTAGAGCGCGCCAAGCAGCTGCTCGTTCAAACTGAGGCTCCGTTGATAGAGATCGCTCTCGAAGTTGGTTTCGAGAGCGCGTCCTATTTTACAAAGGCATTTCGCATGACTTTTGGAAGGACGCCTAGTCAGGTCAGAGCTGAAGCACCCCATTGATAGGCGAAAGAATCAAGGGGCGTGGAACGCATACCTAGTGATATGTGCACATTATCCCTCGTTGTCGTTCGCTGATCCGCGTCGTCCGCATCACATTGAAAATATTTATATAAATCCCGCTGGTTTATTTGCGCGACCTGCATTCCGCGAGGGGCGATTGGGCTTGTTTATCTATGGCTTCGGGTCCGGCTCAATAGGTCGGGAAGCACGACGTTGCGGCAATCGTCACCGGCACCGATGGCAATAACGGGATCGCGATCGTATACGTGTAGGATGCAGTAACATTCTGTCCGCATGCGTCTTTATTCACTGAAAACACGCTGGGATCGATCTTAAGGCCATAAGCCTGTTCGACGGCGTATGCCTGGATCGAACCTGTATCCGGACAGGTGGTGTGCAACAGGCTCGCACAGCGGGCACTGAGGTCAACGGCGTGCTGCAATCCCAATCGGGTCCATAGAAAAAGCCCGAATTGTCCGATCGAAAATACCATAATGATGAAGAGGGGTGCAGTCAGAGCAAACTCGACTGCGGTTGTCCCCTCGGCATTCCTCGCGAGACGGCGGATCATTGAATCCTCGCTGTTGCGGTTGACTGCAGGGCAAACGATGCGGGCACGAAGGGAAGCGCGATATAGGGCACATAGGTCGCGGCGGCCGAAGAGGATACATATGTGCCCGCTCGCGATCCGTCCGAACAGACGTCGGAGCAAGCCGTGCTGGAGATGCCTTGATTGCCGGGGCAACCGCAAAATTTCGACGGGGCAGGTGTCGCCGAGATGACGGCCGAGCCTGTACTTCTAGTGATGACATTCGACATGCCGGAACTATCGAAGCCGCGAGCCAAAGCATATTGCAGACCTCGCTGCGCCGCGTTCTCCACCTGCGTCTGCTGCAGCAGTGCGGATGAGTAGTCAACAAGACCGAATGCCATCGCGATCAACACCGGCAGGATGATAGCCAAGTCGATGGCGGCCGTGCCGTGCTCTTCATTGAGCAGATCTCGACAGAGCCTTCTCCAAGCCCACTTCGATATTGTCCGAGTGCATGAACCCAACCGCCGTTCGGCGACGAGCATGGCAGAGAGCGAAACTTCAGTTGGTACTGGTGTACTTGCAGCCATCACGCATCACTCGACCAATTTGCCGGCGGCGCCGCCGATGGCGCGAGTCGGATAACCGCTGCAATCGATGGATAGGTTGGAATTGCCGGTGAAGGTAACCGTATCCGCTATGATCTTGATGCATGCATTTGTCGCGGTATTACCCCCCGAATAGCTGACGGCCGCCTTTGGCAGATAAATCGATCCCGCCAAGCTCTGGGTCGCACCGCCATTGAAGCTGAAGGCCGTGCCCACGGGCGTATTCCGGTCGCCGTAAATGACAATGCCGGCCGTGTTTCCCGTAGTCGGTGGCGTCAGATCAAGGATCGCCCCACCGTTGATCGACGCGGTGCCGTAATTGCTTCCCGTACTGGAGGTGAAGATGATAGTGACACTGTGGCCAATCAAAGTCGCGCCGCCATTGACCTTCAGACTCGCGCGATCGAGAATGTAGATCCCGGGGTTCAGGTTCAGGACCGCGCCTGCGTTTACCGTAATGTCGCCGCAATAGACACCTGGATCGAGTGTCGTCTTTCCCTTGATATTTTGTTTGCCGTTGGTCGTGCAACCTGAATAGGTCGGTATCTGAACGTCGGCATAGGGGTCTGTGACAGGCCAAATTCCGGTCGCCGTTCCCTCATCCGCCTTAATGCCGCCAAGACCGCTGATGCCACCGACAGCTCCGACGGATAGCGCCTGTATCAGCGCTGAACCGCCGACATTGACCGCCGTGGCGCTTGCAGAATTCGAGATGAGGCTGCAGTTCTTCAATGTCACCGAAGTTGATCCCTGAGCCGACGCGGCAGCGCTTGCCGTCTGATCAAGCGCCAGCACGCAGCCGTTAGCCGCATTCGCCATGGCGACAGATCTCGTCGTAACGACGAAAGCCTGCTGCCAAAGCGCGGAGAACAGCAAGTCCATCGGTTGTTGCGCCACAACTTCGATCGCGGAATTATTGCCAGCGTAAGATCCCTGTGTCGGAGGGCGGTGCATCGATATCACCACGTCATTCTGACCATTAATAAGCCCATAGGTTGCCGTTATCGCATTGACCTGGGACACGACCGGCCCGTCACCGCTGGTGGTATAGGCCGCCGCACCGCTAACAGCCGCGGCGTCGGTCGCTGATTGCATCTTCTGCTGCTTGTAGGTCCACAGCCCATAATCCGTGCCGAGCCCAATCAAACCGATGAGAACCGGGAGCGACAAAGCGAAAACGATCAGGTAAGCACCGGACGAATCGTGGATGAACTCCACGATTTTCTTCCGGCAGCGCGAGCCACTAGGAAGTCGAAGCATTGCCTCCCCCTTGAATTATACGGAAAATCCGATGGGGAACTGTGCAATCAATTCTTTATTTTTGTCTTTTGAAGAAAGTTCGAATTGAATGGAAAATACAGTAAAGATGGACTGCCCCTGAGACGGAGAAATTGCGGGCATCAGTCTTCAGCCCGATAAGACCCCGCTTAGGTATCTATAAAAACCAAGCGGCAGCCGACACTTCTGACTAAAAATCCTCGAAGTGATCCGTGCGGGTTCGACCCCGTCCGCATCAGATATTCAAATAGCGGCGGGGCTCCTGCCCCTCGGTCCGAAGCCCACAAGAAACAAGGCGGCCCGTAGGACCGCCTTGTAATTCCTCTGCCTGAGAACAGATGCTTAGTGAACGAGATTGTGAATGCCTTGTTCGGATACCACCAGCCGTCGTTATGGCGGCGATAGCCCGGACTCCGTATTTATAGCCGTGATAGCCGTTCCAACAGCTGGGGCGGTAGCGCGGCGGGGGGCGGTGGTGCGGGTGGTGTCCGTTGTTATCCCAATGCCCGGCGGTCCGGCTGGTGATATTGCACCATCTCGATAGCGGTGCTTGCTGCCGGCTTGGGCTGATAGAGCGGTGCAGCGACTGAGGGAACGACCGATGCAAGGCCCATGACCAGCGTCAGCGCACCAGCGCCGATGATGCCGAAAATTTTGCTCATGACAGCTCCAATTCTAAAACCTACGGCCCCTCTTTGAACCAGCATTGATGATCGGACCATGAATGCTACCTGAAATAGCGATCACATCGCTGGCATTGGCGTTGCCGCCCTGTTGCCCATTGCAAGGACCCGGAGTGCGGCATGCAAAAAGGCGCAGCTTTCGCCGCGCCTTTTCTTTGTTCGAAACGCAAAGTCAAATTAGGCGACGAGCTTCGCCGCGATTTTGGCGACGTGGGCGCCCTGGTACTTTGCAGCTTCCAGTTCTATTTCCGAAGGCTGACGCGAGCCGTCGCCGTTGGTGATCGTGGAGGCGCCGTAAGGCGAGCCGCCCTTGACTTCTTCCGTGCCCATCTGGCCCTGGAAAGCGTAGGGAAGACCGACGACTGCCATGCCGTGGTGCAGCAGGGTCGGGATGAAGCCGAGGATCGTCGACTCCTGGCCGCCGTGCTGGGTAGCCGAAGAGGTAAATACCGAGCCGACCTTGCCGACGAGCTTGCCGCCGAACCAAAGGCCGCCGGTCTGATCCCAGAAATTGCGCATTTGCGACGTAACTGTGCCGAAGCGGGTGCCGGAGCCGACGATGATGGCGTCGTAATCGGCCAGTTCTTCCGGCGATGCGATCGGTGCTTCCTGGTCGAGCTTGAAGTAGGAAGCCTTGGCGACTTCTTCCGGTACCAGTTCCGGTACGCGCTTGACGATGACTTCGGCGCCGGTGGATTTCGCGCCTTCAGCGACGGCATAGGCCATCTTCTCGATGTGACCATAGGAGGAATAATAGAGAACCAGAACCTTAGCCATAAACGTCTCCCGTTGTTGGACGTGTTGATTTTCGAGCTGTCTTGTACCAGCCCGAAAACGAAGGCGCAGCCCCTACAGGCCGAACGCACTGTTCACCCGATGTAGACGAAAATTCACTTGCAGTTGCTTTTTTTGACAGCCGCCAGGGAAACGAAAACGACAGTTTGCATTCGCCGCAAACGGCGCTACCTATTTCTGACGTTTTTCGAACGCGCCGCCGGCGCTATTCCACGGATACTTCCATGACCAATGAAACCATTGTCACCGCCGCCATGCTGGCCATCGGCGATGAACTGCTCTCCGGCCGCACGAAGGACAAGAATATCGGCCACCTCGCCGATGTACTGTTGCTGGCCGGCATCGACCTCAAGGAAGTTCGCATCGTTGCCGACGATGAGGATGCCATCGTATCGGCGTTGAACGCTTTGCGCGGCCAATATGATTATGTCTTCACATCAGGCGGCATCGGCCCGACCCATGACGACATTACCGCCGATGCCGTCGCCAAGGCTTTCCGCGTACCCTGCGAGCACGATGCCGAAGCGATGCGGCTTATGGGCGAGATGTATGCACGGCGTGAAATGGAGTTCACGGAGGCCCGCCAGCGCATGGCCCGCATGCCCGTCGGCTCCAAGCATATCGCAAATCCGGTCTCGACGGCCCCTGGTTTCAACATCGGCAACGTCTATGTCATGGCCGGCGTGCCGCAGGTTTTCCAGGCGATGCTCGACAATGTCATACCGACGCTCAGAACGGGCACGCCCGTTTTGTCGACCGCTATTTCCTGCCCCTACGGAGAGGGCGAGATCGGCACGCCGCTCGGCCTCATCCAGAAGGCGCATCCGGAAACCAGCATCGGCTCCTACCCGCGCTATGTCGGTCAATTCTTCTCGACAGAGATCGTCGTGAGGGGCCGTTCCGCGGAGCTGGTTGAAAATGTCGCGGCCGAAGTGCGCGCTATGATCGAAACCATTAGGCATGCGAAAGACAAGGGAAATCAGTCCGCTGAAGCATGATGTTCAACGAGTGCATTTAACTCGTCAGGGAACCGCTGTCGTCTCGGCGCATTATTATCAGGCGAAACACTGATATAATGAGGCAATGTGGACCTTTCCGCACGGGAGATCATGTCATGCCCTATAAAACCATACTGGTCATTCTCGATACCCCCGACAATACGCGCGTGGCGGTCGATTTCGCCGCCGCGTTCGCTAAGGAGCACGACGCTCGTATCGTAGGTCTGCATGCTGAAATCGTCTCAGCCGTGCCGCTGGTGGCGCCGATGGAAATCCCCGACCCTGTCGCCGTGCAGGCATTGCAGGACATGGCGCGCAAACGGGCCATCGATATCGAACGGCTGTTCCGCGCTAAAATGGAGCGCGAGGGCATCGCTTACGAATGGCGCGGGATCGCCAGCACCGTCGGCTATGGCTCGCAGCCGTTGATGGAAAGCGCCCGCAGCGCCGACCTGCTGGTCGCCGTGCAGCCCGATCCGGCCAAGTCTTCCGACTCGCAAGTCGATGTCGAAAGCTTCCTGTTCGAGAGCGGCCGTCCGGTCCTGCTCATTCCCTATATCTTCAAGGAGCCGAAGCCAATCCGTCGAGTATTGATCGCCTGGAACGGCTCGAAAGAAGCTGCCCGCGCCACCTTCGATGCCCTGCCCTTCCTGAAGACTGCCGATTCCGTGGAGGTTTTTTCAGTCGACACATCCGATAGTTCGACGCATTCGCCAACGGAGACTGGCGCGGAGATTACCGCGACGCTTGTGCGCCATGGTATTCGCGCCAGACAGGAAACGGCGATGTGCGGCGGCAGGACGCCATCGCAGGTCATCGAAAATCGACTCGCCGACGACAGCATCGATCTGCTCGTCATGGGTGCTTATACACATTCCTGGCTGTGGCAGTTAATCTTCGGCGGCACGACGCGGACGTTGTTGCAGTCGATGACGGCCATGACGCTGCTAGCACGCTGAACTGCTTAGCCCTGCAAGATAAGCGCAGCGGCGGCGGCTCTTGCCTTTTGACCGCAAATCCAGCAGAAAGCAGCGACCGATGAGAGAATTCCCGCCGGGGAACCATTCGCGTGGTCCATGGAGCGTGATCCCAAAGAGCCAAACCGTTTTTTGGATGAGATCATGTTCGATCGGAACGCCAGCGAATTGCGTTTCAGGATTTGGTCCATGGTCCGCGCTCGTCGCGGGGTCTGCTCAGGGTCGCCGGCAGCGCCGGCGCGTCGTTATCCACTGCTTCCCGGAGCTAATGAGCCATGTCCCTCCCCGAAAAAGCCTTTCCCGTATCCTGGGATCAGTTCCATCGCGATGCCCGCGCACTTGCCTGGCGGCTCGCCGGCCTCGATCGCGAGTTCAAGGCGATCGTCTGCATTACCCGCGGCGGCCTGGTCCCGGCCGCCATCATCTCGCGCGAATTGAATATCCGTCTGATCGAGACCGTCTGCATCGCCTCCTACCACGATTATTCGAGCCAAGGCGAAATGAACCTGCTCAAGGGAATAGCGCCGGAACTCTCCATCGACGGCGGCGAAGGCGTGCTAGTGATCGACGACCTGACGGACACCGGCAAAACGGCGGTCGAAGTGCGCACAATGCTGCCGAAGGCGCATTTCGCCTGCGTCTACGCCAAGCCGAAGGGCGTGCCGACCATCGACACCTTCATTACTGAGGTCAGCCAGGACACCTGGATCTATTTCCCCTGGGACATGGGCTTTACCTATCAGGAGCCGATCGCCAAGGGTCATCGCGGCTGAGGCTTATGGGGACTCCCGCGAATCAGTGGTGATTCGATGTCATGTGCCAAAACCGGACGCAGACACAGCAATAGAGATGGGCGCTTCGGCGCCCACTATATTTAGTAGTCACCGAGATACCAGGATTACGTGGGATTCAATGCCTTCCCCGCGAATCATGAGGGGTTGCTGCATGCTTTTGCCCCTCTGCCAATGGCTTCAGGGTCACGGTCACAATATTGTCGTTTTTATTTCCTTCTTCGGTGGCATTCAACGCGCAGGCCGTCGCGCAAAGAGCGAACAATTTCCGCCAAGCGTTTGAATCTTTGGGACTCCTGGCGTTTCCCCAATTTCCACAGGCAAGCCCACAAGATATTGTGGTTAAAAATCCGCCCCAAACCACCCCTTGACGGAATCGTGTCTTTCAAAGTTAATGGCTGACGTTGCGGCGGCGACTGGACCGGGCGAATTATTGGGGGCTGGTTCCTAACTCGAAATCGGATTTGTATTCAGGGCGATGCACCCATGACTGGTGGCGCCGTGAGGATTTTTTTGCCGATATCGATTCTGCCAAAAAAAGACATGCGGGGACTGGCGGCAATAAGCTGTTAATACTATATTTAGTGTTTACAGCCACCATCACCACAAGATACAGGAAAGACATCTCCGGATGGCACCTCCTGTCAGAGGACAGAGTGAACACTGGCTGCGCGCTTGAAATCGTGATGCCGGACAAAGATTTTTGCGCCCTGTTACGAGGCAGGCGCGCGTCAACGAATGAGGTTATGAGATCATGCGTATCGAACGTCGTTTTACGAAGGCAGGCCAGTCACCCTATGCGGAGATCGAATTCCGCAAGGCGACGAGCGAGATCAAGAACCCTGACGGTTCGATCGTCTTCCGCCTCGAAAACATCGACGTGCCCGCGCAGTTCTCGCAGGTTGCTGCCGACATTCTGGCGCAGAAGTATTTCCGCAAGGCCGGGGTGCCCGCCAAGCTGAAGAAGGTCGAGGAAAACGATGTTCCGTCCTTCCTGTGGCGCTCCGTGCCCGATGATGCGGCCCTGAAGATTCTGCCGAAGGAAAACCAGACTGGTTCCGAGACCGATGCGCGCCAGGTTTTCGACCGTCTTGCGGGCACCTGGACCTATTGGGGCTGGAAGGGCGGCTATTTCTCCTCTGAAGAAGATGCTTCCGCTTTCTGCGACGAGCTTGCCTATATGCTCGCAACCCAGCGCGTCGCGCCGAACTCGCCGCAGTGGTTCAACACCGGCATGCATTGGGCCTATGGCATCGACGGCCCCGGCCAGGGCCATTTCTATGTCGACCCCTTCACCGGCAAGCTCACCAAGTCCAAGTCGGCCTATGAACATCCGCAGCCGCACGCCTGCTTCATCCAGTCGGTCGAGGACGATCTCGTCAACGAAGGCGGCATCATGGACCTCTGGGTTCGTGAAGCGCGTCTCTTCAAATATGGTTCCGGCACCGGCTCCAATTTCTCGCTGCTGCGCGGCGAAGGCGAAAAGCTCTCTGGCGGCGGTCGTTCCTCCGGACTGATGAGCTTCCTTAAGATCGGCGACCGCGCTGCCGGCGCCATCAAGTCGGGCGGCACGACGCGCCGCGCCGCGAAGATGGTCGTCGTCGACATCGACCATCCGGATATCGAGGAATATATCAACTGGAAGGTGAAGGAAGAGCAGAAGGTCGCTGCCCTCGTCACCGGCTCCAAGATCGTCGCCAAGCACCTGAAGGCGATCATGAAGGCTGCCGTCAATTGCGAAGGCGACAATGACGATTGCTTCGACCCGGCCAAGAACCCTGCCTTGAAGCGCGAGATCCGTGCCGCCAAGAAGGACCAGGTTCCAGAAAACTATGTCCAGCGCGTCATCCAGTTTGCGCGTCAGGGCTACAAGGACCTCGAGTTCAAGACCTATGACACCGACTGGGACTCGGAAGCCTATCTCACTGTTTCCGGCCAGAATTCCAACAATTCCGTCTCGATCAAGGACGACTTCCTGCGTG
This sequence comes from Martinezella calliandrae, assembly GCF_030272695.1. GTDB lineage: Bacteria > Pseudomonadota > Alphaproteobacteria > Rhizobiales > Rhizobiaceae > Rhizobium > Rhizobium calliandrae. The sequence goes on along the minus strand of NZ_JARFYN010000014.1, from coordinate 50,699 downwards.
CCGTCGAGAATGATGCCGACTGGCACCTGACCGCCCGCAAGGACGGCAAGGTCGTCAAGACGCTAAAGGCACGCGACCTCTGGGAATCGATCTCCTACGCCGCCTGGGCGTCGGCCGATCCCGGTCTGCACTTCAATACGACGATGAACGACTGGCACACAAGCCCGGCCGCCGGCCCGATCCGCGCGTCCAATCCGTGCTCGGAATATATGTTCCTCGACGATACGGCCTGCAATCTTGCATCGCTGAACCTGATGACCTTCAAAGACGCCGCCACCAAGCGCATCAACATCGGCGACTACGAGCACGCCGTCCGCCTCTGGACTGTCGTCCTCGAAATCTCGGTCATGATGGCGCAGTTCCCGTCGCGCCGCATTGCCGAACTCTCTTACGAATACCGCACGCTCGGCCTCGGCTATGCCAATATCGGTGGCCTGCTAATGTCGTCGGGCATTCCGTATGACTCAGACGAAGCCCGTGCCATCGCCGGCTCGCTGACTGCTATCATGACCGGCATCGCCTATGCGACCTCGGCCGAAATGGCCTCTGAGCTCGGGACGTTCCCGATGTTCAAGCCGAACCGCGAGCATATGCTGCGGGTCATTCGCAACCACCGCCGCGCCGCCTATGGCGAGACCTCGGGCTATGAGAGCCTGTCGGTCAATCCGGTGGCGCTGATCCACAGCCACAATCCTGATCAGGACCTCGTTGCCCATGCCAAGGCTGCCTGGGACAAGGCCCTAAGCCTTGGCGAACAACACGGCTACCGCAACGCCCAGGCGACCGTCATCGCGCCGACCGGCACGATCGGCCTCGTCATGGATTGCGACACCACCGGCATCGAGCCCGACTTCGCGCTCGTGAAGTTCAAGAAGCTGGCCGGCGGCGGTTACTTCAAGATCATCAACCGCGCCGTTCCGGACGCGCTGCGCGCGCTCGGCTATAGCGAAAGCCAGATCGCCGAGATCGAGGCCTATGCCGTCGGCCACGGCAACCTGAACCAGGCGCCTTCCATCAACCCTTCGACGCTGAGGGCCAAGGGCTTCACCGACGAGAAGGTGGAAGCCGTGAATGCCGCGCTGAAGAGCGCCTTCGACATCAAGTTCGTCTTCAACCAGTGGACGCTCGGCGCCGACTTTCTGAAGGGCACGCTGAAGGTTTCCGACGAGCAGCTGACCGACATCAGCTTCAACCTGCTCGACCATCTCGGCTTCTCCAAGAAGGAGATCGAGGCCGCCAACATCCATGTCTGCGGTGCGATGACGCTGGAAGGCGCGCCGTTTCTCAAGAACGAGCATCTTGCCGTCTTCGATTGCGCCAATCCCTGCGGCAAGATCGGCAAGCGCTATCTCTCCGTCGAAAGCCATATCCGCATGATGGCTGCCGCCCAGCCCTTCATTTCGGGTGCCATTTCCAAGACGATCAATATGGCCAACGAAGCGACTGTCGAGGATTGCAAGAACGCCTACATGCTCTCCTGGAAGCTCGGCCTGAAGGCAAACGCGCTTTATCGAGACGGCTCCAAGCTTAGCCAGCCGCTGAACGCCTCGCTGATCGACGACGAGAGTGACGAGGATGCGGTGGAAGAACTGCTGCAGGCTCCGGCTGCCGCACAGGCCGTGACCGTCACCGAAAAGATCATCGAACGCGTCATCGAAAAGGTTGTCCGCAGCCAGGAAAAACTCCCCGGTCGCCGCAAGGGCTACACCCAGAAGGCCAAGATCGGCGGACACACCATCTTCCTGCGCACCGGCGAATATGACGACGGCCGTCTCGGCGAAATCTTCCTCGACATGAACAAGGAAGGTTCGGCGCTGCGCGCCTTCATCAACAACTTCGCCATCTCCGTCTCGCTCGGCCTGCAATACGGCGTGCCGCTCGAGGAGTATGTCGACGCGTTCACCTTCACCAAGTTCGAGCCGGCCGGCATCGTCACCGGCAACGACGCGATCAAGAACGCCACGTCGATCCTCGACTATGTATTCCGTGAGCTCGCCATCTCCTATCTCGGCCGCCACGACCTCGCTCATGTCGATACGTCGGACTTCAACAATACAGCGCTTGGACGCGGCGTGTCGGAAGGCAAGGCGGATGTCGTCTCCAAGGGCCTGACCCGCGGCTACAAGCCGACGCTGGTGCCGACCTCGGGTGAACGCCAGGCAGCCGATGTCAAAGGTTCGGCCACGTCCGCCCCTGCTCGTGCCTCTTCGGGTGCGACGATTACCGCTTTCGCCGGCAATGCCGTGCGCAAGCTCGAACCGGCCAGCGCCATCTCGACCTCGGAAGTCGTCGCCTTCAAGCGTGACTATGAGGAACGCGCCAAGGAACTGGCCGAAGAGATCGCCGAGGAACTGGCAGCCGAAACCGCCGACGCCCCCACCGCCCTCTTCACCGATAAGGCAGCAGATGACGCAGCAACGGCCAAGACGGAAGCCAAGAAACTGGAATCCGAACGCCGCGCCCGCTCAATCATGCAGGGCTACACCGGCAACATGTGCACAGAGTGCCAGAATTTCACGATGGTCCGAAACGGCACCTGCGAGAAGTGCGACACCTGCGGTGCCACGAGCGGCTGCTCTTGATCGATGCGGGAGGTGCGGCGTCTAGTCAGCCATTGATTTTGACGCACAGCCACTGAAATGACGCAGCATCCGATATGGCCGCCTCCCCGAGGCGGCCATATCGCAGTCTTGGGGTATAAATATTTTGGGCTCGCAGCCCGAGATCGTGTTCGATACACCGCCTATTGCAACTGCAACCAACGCAGGCGACTGATCAGCCGAACCGTGACCAGGAATGCCGCAGCGTAGACCAACGCGCCGGCACAGATCTGGAGGACGACCACCGCTTGCCAGGGTAATTCTCCGGCAAGATGTTGCCGGGTAAAAAACACCGTCACAACCATCAGCAGATTCGCAGGCACGATCAGCAGTATCACGCCTTTCCCGATCTTGAACCAATCCACGCCGGCAAACTTCGACTGCAATCTGATGGAGGTCGCCAGCGCGAAGGCTGCCGTGAAACACTGAGCGACGGCCAGCTGCCAAAGCCCAAACCGGGCAACCGCGATGGTAACAGCGAGCGAGACGCCGACGTTCAACAGTGTAATAGGAAGCCGACGTCCGATGTGTCCAACGATGGATAGTGACGCCTCGTTGATATAGCCCGGCGAGAGCAATAGCTGCCGCAGGCACAGGAAAGGTATTATCGAAGCCGCGGGCATCCATACGTCGCCGAGGACCAGCCGTACAGCAACGTCGGATATCTGTGCAAGCCCCAGGTACATTGGCGCGGCTACTGCAAGAAGGACGAGCAGGAAACGGACACCGGCACGGCCAGCCGATGGCCCCGATGCGCCAGGTTGCCGGTGAGCTTTCCGAAAGGCTACCCAGCTTAAAGATCGTGCGGGCTCTCCCAGAAGTTCAGAAACCGCGGCAACGATACGCTCAGCTGCACGGTAGAAACCGGCATCCGCAATTCCAAGGAAGCTTCCGACTACCAGCGTGCCCGAATACGAACCGACAAAAACGACCAACCGATTGCCGACGATCTGCCAGGAAAACGCGATGACGTCGGCCAGCATGGACCTTGTCAAACGCAAGCGCGGCAACCGCATCGCAACAAGGATCGAGCCACTGAGCAGCACGATCTGGCAAACGATCTTGCTCGTCGCCAGTGCCGATGCATCTCCATGAAGTTTGAGCAGCGCTACCGCTGCACCCAGTCCCACTAACTCAGCGAGGATTCTAACGATCGCCCGCTGGCGCAAGCGGCCGCGAACGACCAGCACGCCATCGAAAGTCACTGTCAGAGCGGCGGGCAGCATCCAGCAACTGAACAATGCAAGCAGAGCGCTTTGCGCTAAATTGCCCGTAAGGGCGTAGAACGCGACGGCTGCGATCACGCCGGCCGCCGTGAAGAGACAGCCGCTAAGAAGGGATATAGTGGCGACCTGATTGAAGCTTTCCTCGTCGTCGCCATTTTTCATTATGAATTCCGCCCACCCCCCTTCCGCGACCACCACCATTAGGACGGCAATGGCGGAAACGAAGGCAAAGAGCCCGAACTCTCCCGGGCTCAGCACGCGCGCCGCGAGGAAGAATGTCGCGATTTGGGAAATCTGCGAAACAACCTTCGCGATAACGATCCAGATCCCATCGGTCATCATCGCCGGTATGAAACGGACCCTCCCCGCCACGATAGATTGCGGCCGGTTTCGACCATCTTCGGCATTCATGTCTTCGACAGGTGACAGCATCGTCCACGATCCATATTGGTGGGTCGTCGGCTGCGATCTAGCGGCCGGACCCGGTCACTGGTGGCTATTGATCTCCGCAGCGGAAGATGACGGAATATCGCCAAGTCCAATCGGGCTCGCTGCGATCCAGAGGCTCCCGCGCCCAACGTAGCCACGGCCAACCCTTCTTCGCCGCCTCAGTCGCCCATATCTCGTCCTGGCCCGCCAGCACGGGCCGGAAGCCCGATGCCTTCAAAATCTTTGTCTTGATGTCCAGATCGATCCCGTCGACGATCAGATACCCACCGGGAGCAACGAGCTTCGTCATGTTGCGGAGACACCGTTCCGCCAACGGATCCTCCATCGGCCCCATGAAATTGTTCGCGAGCAGGAAATCCTGCCGCCCGATCAGCTCCAACAGCCTGCCGTCCGTGGCGTCAGCCGTGAGCCAAGTGACGCCTTGCCTGAGCTGGTCCCTTACGCGCAGCGATCCGTCCGGGAGAGGCTCTAGGATTTCGATGAGCGAGGGCACATCGGAACTTTCGACTTCTGGCCTTCCCGCCGCGTAAAAACTGCCCTCGGCCGACGGAATATCCGGGCGGTAAACACCTCTCTTTGCTACCTCGACAACCGCGCTCGATATGTCCGCTCCACACGCTATGAGGTTCAGATCGCCTCTTTCTTTTTTGATGGCATGGAGCGCCGAATACAGTTCTGCTCCGGTGCTACATCCGATCGATGCGATCTTGATACCGCCTTCGCCAGGATATTTCGACGCGAGTGCTCCAATGACCGCCAAGAGGGGCGGATTCCGCATGAATTGCGTGTAGTGCGTTTGAACACGCTCGCTATTCCGGCTGAACCTGCGATAGATGTATCTTCCGGCGCGGAACATCAGTGGGGTTCTCCGTATGCGGCTCGGGATAGTCTCCCAGAATGCGCGGAAAACGCGACGTGGCGCCTGGCGAAGCGTGTTGAAACCATTGATGGCGGTCGGCATCTAAAACTCCTTCAAACGTGCCGCCGATTCCCATGGAGATCAGGCCGGCAACCAACTTGAGTGGATTGGGGACGAGAATTCGCAATCAGCCAGTCTGGTTTGCCCTGCAGTCGACGGTATGCTGGAAACTTGTGCAAACCAGCCTCGCTGAGCCAGGTTAAATCCCGCTGCGGAGGTGGTGCACGTGAGCACCGGTTTCGGGTTTCATGTGCGATCGGAGGAAAAAGCGGTCCTGCCGAAACGCCTGTCGACGGCCGAAAAAGCCTGGCTGTCTCAGGCAAGGCGTTTTGGCGGACGCTGAAGGTCTTGCGGGTCGGCGGGAGAAAGCGTGGGCCACCGTGGCACAGAGAATATCCGAACGATGCCTGGCGCCGGAATGACGAGCGGCGAACTAATGGCGCCGAAGACAGAACAGCCGGCGCGACAACATCTGTGATGGTGTTTGTGACTGTGTTTGTGACCGTCGGTCAGCTGCGGCTTCTGTTTGATGCCGGCGTCCAGGTCAATCTGGGCGCAATTGTCTGAAACGCCCGGCAACGCGCCCGATGCGATTATCGCATTCAGTTCATGATATCCGGCTCCGGATGGAACGTCCGGGACGTGCATGGCAAGCGCCATGACCGCTAGAAATGCGGCCAGCATCATCAGCTTCTTAGCCATGGCGATCCGGAGAGTCTTCATATTTGGATTTTAGACTCCACCACCCCTCGGCTCAATTCGACAAACAAGGTCAGCACCACGGACCAAAGGGAGTAATTGCCTACCAAAGACGGCGGCATGACTTGTGCTTCGTTCGTCGTCCAGCCCCCGGACAATTTGCAGCCTATACCCTTCACCTATAGTCTCGATTGCCGATATCGATTTTCGAGAGTGTCTCTGTTGATGGGCGTGAATGGAATATCAGAAGGCCAGGGAGCTGTTTCGTGAAGTCGTCGGAAGCTGTTCATGAAGAAGCGGTCGCCCATGGAAATGGAACGCCCGGCGAGGTCTTCTCCGCCTTCCTCAAGCTCGGCCTGACATCTTTCGGCGGGCCGATCGCCCATCTCGGCTATTTCCGGGACGAACTGGTCGCACGCCGCAAATGGCTTGACGAGGACGGCTTTGCCGACCTTGTGGCGCTCTGCCAGTTTCTCCCAGGCCCGGCATCGAGCCAGCTTGGCTTCGCGCTCGGACTTCTCCGCGGCGGGCCGCTTGGGGCCCTCGCCGCCTGGACGGCCTTCACCCTTCCGTCCGCCCTGCTGCTGGTGGTCTTCGCAATGGCGGCGACAGCGTTCGACGGCCCCATCGGAGCGGGTCTGCTGCATGGGCTGAAGATCGTTGCCGTCGCCGTGGTCGCACGGGCAGTATGGGGCATGGCGAGGAACCTGACCCCGGACCGGGAACGTGCGAGTATTGCGCTCTTAGCAGTCCTTATCGTCGTCTTTGCTCCGGGATCGGTCGGACAGGTCGCGGCTATCGCATTTGGCTCGCTCAGCGGCTTCATTCTGTCCCGCAGCGGTTCCGTCACGAACTCCACGTACTTTGCCTTCCGCGTTTCGCGCCACGTCGGCATAACAAGCCTTGCCGCATTCTTCCTGTTGCTTGGCCTTTTGCCGATCATTGCCTCTGCGACGGCATCCCAGGGCTTGTCGATGTTCGACGCCTTCTACCGCTCCGGCTCTCTCGTCTTCGGGGGCGGACACGTCGTGCTGCCGTTGCTTCAGGCGGAGGTCGTCAAACCCGGCTGGGTGACGAACGACGCCTTCCTTGCCGGCTATGGCGCGGCCCAAGCGGTTCCCGGACCGCTCTTCACCTTCGCCGCCTATCTCGGTGCTGTCATGGGACCAACCCCGAACGGCATCCTTGGCGCCGCCATCTGCCTCGTCGGTATCTTCCTGCCCGGTTTCTTGCTGCTCATCGGCGCCCTGCCCTTCTGGGACAGCTTCCGCAAACGTCCCCTGGCGCAGGCAGCGATGCGAGGCGCGAATGCGGCAGTCGTTGGCATTCTCGGGGCCGCGCTTTATAGCCCGGTCTGGACGAGCGCCATCCTCAATCCTTACGATTTCGCGTTGGCGTTGATCGGCTTCGTCCTCCTCACCGTCTGGAAGGCACCGCCATGGGTGGTCGTCGTCCTGCTCGCGGCAGCCGGTACTCTGCTGCATCTCATGTGAGTTCGGGTTCTGGGTCGGCGAGAACATCCGTCCCGCCATGATCATGATGCGCAGTCGATCGTGGCCTTCCAGCCAGGCGAGCTCATCCTCGGACAGCTCGGAAAACCTGGGGAGCGGCACCTTGGCCGTTCTAGCGCGTTATCTCCGCATCCTTTGCCTTCCACAATCCGCAAAAAGGAAGCGGCAATGAGTGAGATCGACAGCAAGGATTTCGTTCTTGCAGGCGTCGTCATGAAATGCCTGTCATTCGGAGGGCAAACCGCAGGGCAATTTTGCCTCTTGGAGAATAAAAGCAGCGGAAACACAAGGACGCCGATCGAAGTCCACGCCAAGGACGACGAGACAGTCTACATCATCGAAGGCGAGATGACCGCGGTGCTCGACGGCAAGCCTTGGCGCCTGGCTGCCGGCGACGGCATCTTCCTGCCGCGCGGCATTGCATTCCGCACCAGCTTATGAACACGTGCAGCAATCCCAGCAAATACGTCTTGATCGGGACCCCTGCTCTATTCGACCGGTTTCTGGAGCTAGATGGCCACGAGCTTCAGCCGGACGAAGTCGCCGGACCACCGATGCCGGAGGAGATCGAGCATCTCCGCGAGGCCGCGCCAAAGTTCGGCCATCACGTCGCTCCCGGATTGGCCACCGCCCAAATGAGGCGGTAGTCATCGGCGGTGAGAAGCCTCTCATCGGCTGTTAGAAGAGGCGCGGCCAGGCGGCGTTGGATCAATGGTGCGGATGCATGCACTGCCCGTGATCGGCGAGGACCTCGATCACCCGGCATCGGTCGACACGGCCATGACCGCAACCTTCGACCATCACCTCCAATTCGGTCCTTAGTGCCGTCAGGCTGCGAATTCGCTGCTCGACTTCGATCAGCCGCGCCTTGGCTATCGCGTCGGCGGAGGCACACGATTGATTGGGATCGTCCTGCAGAGCCAGAAGCGTGCGAATCGCCTCGACTTCGAAGCCGAGTTCGCGGGCATGACGTATGAAAGCCAGCCGGTGTAGATGCGACGGCTCGTAGGAGCGCTGATTGCCCTCGCTGCGCTCCGGTTCTGCCAGAAGCCCAATACTCTCATAATAGCGGATCGTCGGCACTTTCACGCCGCTTCGCCGCGCCGCTTCGCCAATCGTGATCTTTTTCATGATTATCCTCTTGCACCTCTAGTCGCTAGAGGATGTAGGGAAGATGCCTCGGTTTGACAAGGAAACGGATCATGGCAGCGGCGACACAGACGCGATATCGAGTTGGCGGCATGGATTGCGCGTCATGCGCGGCCAAGATCGATACGGCCGTGAGGCGCATGCCAGGCGTCGAAGATGTGTCCGTTTCGGTAACGGCCGGAACTATGACCGTGCACCATGACGAGACTACCAGCAGCCTCACGGCGATCGAAAAGAGGGTGATCGGCCTCGGCTACTCCGTAGCACCGCTGGCCGGCAAGACTGAGCCGACGCCCACCGAACATCGGCACGGCGATTATCGTCATGAGCACTATCACGATCATAGCGCCCACGATCATTCGACGCACGATCATGCCCATCATGATCATCACCAGCATACCGAAAAAGAAATCGAGGGGCTGCACGGTCATGACCGTGCGCCCATAAATGGCCCTTGGTGGGCCAGCAAGAAAGGCCGGCTGACGATCATGTCGGGCGCAGCAATGGTCGCCGCCTATGCCGCCGGCCATCTCGTGCCCTCGATCGCACCTTATGCCTTCATCGTCGCCATGCTAGTCGGTCTCGTGCCGATCGCGCAGCGCGCCGTCATGGCGGCATTGGCGGGCACGCCGTTCTCCATCGAGACGCTGATGACAATCGCCGCCGTGGGCGCGGTCATCATCAATGCGGGCGAAGAGGCGGCGACAGTTGTCTTTCTCTTCCTCGTCGGCGAGCTGTTGGAAGCCGTCGCTGCCGGAAAGGCGCGGGCGAGCATCCAGTCGCTTATGACCCTGGTTCCGAAGACCGCGCTGGTGGAGGAGAATGGCCAGACCCGCGAAGTCCAGGCCGAGAGCCTAGGCGTAGGTGCGGTTATTCTTGTGCGTCCTGGTGACCGCATCGCCGCAGACGGTGTGATCGTCGAAGGCGAGAGCTCCATCGACGAGGCGCCAGTCACCGGCGAGAGCACACCCGTGCGCAAGAACGTGGATGCCAAGGTCTTTGCCGGCACCATCAACACCGACGCCGTGTTGCGCGTCAATGTCACCGCCGCTGCGGCCGACAACACGATTGCCCGTGTGGTTAAGCTTGTCGAGGAGGCGCGGGAATCCAAAGCTGCGACGGAACGTTTCATCGACCGTTTCTCGCGCTACTACACGCCGGGCGTTGTCGTCGTCGCAACCCTCGTCGCGGTGACGCCGCCGCTCGCGACAGGGGCAAGCTGGCTGGAATGGATATACAAGGGTCTGGCCATCCTGCTCATCGGCTGCCCGTGCGCCCTGGTGATCTCAACCCCCGCGGCCATCGCGGCGGCTCTGTCCGCCGGTGCTCGCAGCGGTCTGTTGCTGAAGGGCGGCGCCGTTCTGGAAACCATGGGCAAAGTGACGACTGTCGCGTTCGACAAGACCGGGACATTGACAGAAGGTAAGCCGAGAGTGACGGATATCGTTGGCTTCGGCTACTCCGAGGCCCAGGTACTGTCACGAGCGGCCGCGCTGGAAAACGGTTCGAGCCATCCGCTTGCCGTCGCGATCCTGGAACGGGCGAAAGCCGATCGTGTTCCGATGCCGCCTGCGACCGAAGCCAGGGCCTTGCCGGGCAAGGGCGTCAACGGACGGGTTGGTGGCGAGACCATGTCGCTTCTCTCCCCGCAGGCGGCGCGGGAAATCGAACCGTCCTCTTCCGAACAGGATGCCCGGATCGAGGCGATGAACGACGAGGGCAAAAGCGTCTCCGTGCTTGTGATCGAGGGTAAGCTCGCCGGCCTTATCGCCATGCGCGACGAGCCCCGTACCGATGCACGCGCCGGGATCGAGGCGCTGCGGAAGGCTGGTGTCGGTTCCGTCATGCTAACCGGCGACAACGCCCGCACGGCCGATACCATTGCGAAGGGTCTCGGCATTAAGCCGCGCGCGCAGCTCCTGCCGGAGGACAAGCAGCGCATCGTGCGCGAATTGCAGGCGCAAAAGCAGATAGTCGCCAAGGTCGGCGATGGAATTAACGACGCGCCCGCGCTGGCGGCCGCCGACGTCGGCATTGCCATGGGCGGTGGCACTGACGTGGCGCTGGAAACGGCGGATGCGGCGGCTCTCCACGGACGCGTGATCGATGTCGCCAACATGGTCGTCCTGTCCCGAACGACGATGAACAACATCCGCCAGAACGTCAGCATGGCGCTTGGCCTGAAAGCGGTGTTCCTGGTGACCACGATCGCAGGCATCACCGGCCTTTGGCCGGCGATCCTGGCCGATACCGGCGCTACCGTGCTAGTCACCGCGAATGCAATGCGACTGCTGAGGTGGAAAGGCGTGTTCAGCGCACGATAAGTGGCGGCCGGACGGGGGTAACGGCTTTCTCCGCAACCTCTTCTTAAGCTCCCAACGAGATGGGCCAAGGCTCAGATATCCGGAATTTGGCAGCAACTGCCACCAATCGTAGGTTCTCCCCCATGGCGCCTTCGCGTCAACAGTAGCTATACTGTGATTTTGAATCCATCTCCGTAGACGCCGCCTGTTTGGTTCGCAACAAGCGACTGACGCGCTCGCTCTCACAGGTGCTTCACTACCGCTGACCCAAGCTACAGACGAGCTCCTCCGGTTGCGTCGATCACTTGTCCCGTCGTCCAGCGCGCCTCATTAGAGGCCAGGAAGGCTATGATGTCGGCAACATCATTCGGTTGGCCGACGCGCGCGAACACCGAAAGTGCTTCCGCTTGAGCCCGCGCTTCCGGGATTGTGAGCTACGATGCGTTCATTGCGGTGTCGGTAACGCCGGGCATGACAGTGTTCACCGTGATGCCGCGGCGACCAAATTCAGGCGCGAGCGCCAAGATCAGAGTTTCGACCGCGCCCTTCGATGCAGCATAGGCTGGATGAGTCGGGGCCGCGACGCGCGTGTAGCCCATTGAGATGTTGATGATACGTCCGTTATCGCGAATATGATCGGCAGCCGCCTGAATGAGAAAGAAAGGCGCCTTTATGTTGACGGCCATGATCTCATCGAACACAGATTCACTTGTTTCCATCAAGGAGGCCGCAGGCGCAATGCCTGCATTATTGACAAGTATATCCAGGGAAGGTTCGCCAGTGGCGGCAATTGCGGCTGCCTTGAACTGTTCCCAAAGACTGTGGAGCATGTACGGAGAAACTGAAGCGCTTGGTCGATCTCGCTTTGCGGGCTTGGCCTGGAGACAATACGGATCGCAAGTCTAGGTGAAGATCGTTATGAACCAGCTCTGAACGCCTAAGGCGAATGCCTCCTTTGGGCGGAAAGCTGACACTAGCGTTTGTTACATAGGATCGGAGATGTCGGTATCGACGACGATTTTCAGCGGGAAATACGGCTGAAAAGCTGCGACAGCGCTTGCGACACATGGCATAAGGGCCTCGAAACTTTTCGGGCCCGCGTAAAAAAACATGATTCGTATTGAAAATATCAGCAAGCAGAACAGCCACCGTATCCTTTTCATCGAGGCGTCCGCGGCGCTCAACAGAGGCGAAAGCGTCGGGCTCGTCGGTCCAAATGGGGCCGGCAAGACGACGCTTTTCCGGATGATCACGGGACAAGAGCAGCCCGATGAAGGGCAAGTGTCCATCGATAAGGGCGTCACCATCGGCTACTTCAACCAGGATGTCGGCGAGATGGAAGGCCGAAGCGCCGTCTCCGAGGTCATGGAGGGCGCCGGACCTGTGAGTGTCGTTGCCGCCCAACTACGAGAGCTCGAAGCGGCCATGGTCGATCCCGACCAGGCCGACGACATGGACAAGATCATAGAACGCTACGGCGAAGTGCAGGCGCGTTACGAGGAGCTGGACGGCTATGCGCTCGAAGGACGCGCCCGCGAGGTCCTGGCTGGCCTGAGCTTCAGCCAGGAGATGATGGACGGCGACGTCGGCGCGCTGTCGGGCGGGTGGAAGATGCGCGTCGCGCTCGCCCGTATTCTCCTCATGCGCCCCGACGTCATGCTTCTCGACGAGCCGAGCAACCATCTCGATCTGGAAAGCCTCATCTGGCTGGAAGAATTTCTGAAGGGCTACGAGGGCGCATTGCTGATGACCTCGCACGACCGTGAGTTCATGAACCGCATCGTCACCAAGATCATCGAGATCGACGGCGGTTCATTGAACAGCTATTCGGGCGATTATGCATTCTACGAGCAGCAGCGGGCGCAAAACGAAAAGCAGCAGCAGGCCCAGTTCGAGCGGCAGCAGGCGATGCTTGCCAAGGAAATCAAATTCATCGAACGCTTCAAGGCGCGCGCCTCGCATGCCTCGCAGGTGCAGAGCCGCGTGAAGAAGCTGGAAAAGATCGACCGGGTGGAACCGCCGAAACGTCGTCAGACGGTCGCCTTCGAATTCCAGCCGGCGCCGCGCTCGGGCGAAGACGTAGTCAGCCTGAAGAGCGTTCACAAGAAATACGGCAGTCGCGTCATTTATGAAGGGCTCGACTTCATGGTGCGGCGTAGGGAGCGTTGGTGCATTATGGGCATCAACGGTGCAGGCAAGTCCACCCTTCTGAAGCTGGTCGCGGGCTCGACGCAGCCGGACGATGGCAGTGTTAGCCTCGGCGCCAGCGTCAAAATGGGGTATTTCGCCCAGCACGCCATGGATTTGCTGGACGGCGAGCGCACCGTCTTCCAGCAGCTCGAACACGAGTTCCCTCAGGCGGGGCAAGGCTCATTGCGCGCGCTTTCGGGGTGCTTCGGTTTCTCCGGCGAAGACGTCGAGAAGAAGTGCCGGGTGCTGTCGGGCGGCGAGAAGGCGCGGCTGGTAATGGCGATGATGCTCTTCAACCCACCGAATCTCCTTGTGCTGGACGAGCCCACGAACCACCTGGACCTCGACACGAAGGAAATGCTCATCCAGGCTCTGTCGCAATATGACGGCACCATGCTATTCGTTTCGCACGACCGGCATTTCCTGGCGGCGTTGTCCAACCGCGTGCTGGAATTAACGCCAGAGGGCATTCACCAATATGGCGGCGGCTATACCGAATATGTAGCACGCACCGGCCATGAGGCTCCGGGCCTACGGAGTTAAGCCGCTTGCGCGGCACGATCTCGCTCAGAAGGCAAGTTAGCGTACGCTGACGGGAAGCGCCGTTGCGTCATTGATCACGGCAACGGGCGCCGTCCTGCCGCGCACGCGGATTTCGATGCGTCGCCGGGATTCGACGGAACCCGCCTGCCCTGTTGTAACCCTGTCGCCGGGCAGGATCAGTTGGGCGGCAGACATCGGCAGGATGGTGACGTTCTTCAGCTTCGGATTGGCTTTGAGAACATTGGCGACGGCGATTGCGCGCGCCAGACCCAGCCCGGCATTGTCGGCAGGCTCGACGGCCGATATCGGCACCTTGCCATCCATCGCCCCGATTAGAGTATCGTCGAGGTTCGAGCTTTCCCGCGATACGCGTTGTTCGTCCGTGTGGCCGATCACTTCGACAATGTCGGCGTCATAGAGGCTGAGATTGCTGGCGATCTCATTCGAGATCGTGGTGTCGAGCATGCGTTCAAATGTCTTGGTCAATTCAGCGCTGCCCGATTGAAAATAATTCTTCTTGGCGTCGTCGAGATTGATGATCGGCGGCCAATCATGGGCACCCTTTCCGCCACCCTCCCCCGTCAGAAGCTTGGCGACCTCATCGGGCGCCTTGGCGAGATCGACGCCATGCTGTTTCAGCACTTCCGCGACCTTGGCAAGCTCCTGCAAGTCACCCGGCTTGGTGCCGTCCGCGCCCAAGCTGTCCAGCGTCTGACGCGCGAGCACCAGTTCGCGCCATTCCTTTTCCAGCGTCGCGCGGTCCGCCGCCGAAAGGTCACCGGAAATCAATTTCGATTGCAGTTGCACGATAAGTGACGTCTGCTCGGCTTGCTTCTTTTCGAGGAGCGCAAGCCGTTGCTCAGCCTCATATCGGCGATTCCTCTCCGTGGAAATCATGGCGGCAGCGACCAGCAATAGGCAGAAGACCAGCAGCAGCATGGATTCGGCCATGGTCAGGCCGAGGATGAGGCCACGATTGTAACCCTTGTGTTCCAGCTTCGGCGTGGTGTCCGAGACGCGCATCACCATGGACGCCACCAACGTTTGCGCCGCGTCGTATCGACCTGCGGTTCGTCGTTTTTGGCGGATGTGGCTGCAATCTGCTCCGAAGCCGCCTCGATGTCCTTGGGTGCGACCGGATCGGCGGATCGTTCCTCCGCCTGCGGCACCCAAAGAGGATCGATCAGTTTGGTTTCGGACGAAGACGATCGACCCGGCAAATCCGCCATGTGACTGAGAGTCTGTTCGATATTCTTCAGGGGCTGCAGTTGCGCCTCCGCCATCTCCTTGATGGCGGCGATGGCCGGCGCCAACTCGGCACGGACGACGTCTTCGGGTGAGCGGATCCCCTCGAGTTTCTTGCCCACGGTTTCGACGGCTGTGCCGAATTTGCCGATGATCTCGGACAGTTGCGTTGTCGTCTCAGACAGTTGCGCTGCCGTCTCGTTGATGGGTTTGACCGCCTGCTTGGCCAACACCTCGAGGATCTTTTGAATTTCCTCGCCGTTGCGCTCCGCCTGACGCGCGATCTCTTCAAAACCTTCCGACAGCATCTGGTTACTGACACGCCGGTAGTGAGAGAATTCGCGCGACGACGAGTCCAGTTCTGTGCGAACCCGCCGGGTCATCTCGGCCAATTCATGGCGCACGCTACGCTCGATGTCGATCGGATCTCGCCGCATTTGGTTGAAGAGAATGCGGAGCGTCACGCCAGCGATGGTGGAAGTGACGGCGATGCCGAAATTGCGAACGATCGTCTCGATAGATGTCTCGCCAGCAAAGAGGTAGAGAGACACGCCGAGGCTTGATAGGGTGAACAGAAAACCCATGTAGTAGAGATTGTCGCCTGCCTGCTCGTTGTGCAGGCGAAAACCGGCAAACGCCAGCGAGATCAAGAAGTAGATCGCCATCAACAGCAGCGGCACGCCGGTGACGATCAGCAACGGCCACTCGAGAAGCTTAGACGTCCAGATGAAGATCATGCCGCCGACGGTAACCAGCGCAAACAGGGCCATCGGCCCGTAGTCGCGTATGGCTAGCCTCGTCTCAACGTCGGCCATCAGCGTATCCCTTCCAAGCGGACGAAGCCGTCGAAATCGCCATTATTGCTCTTGATCCATTGCGCCCAGAAATTTGCAAGATCCTCCATACTGAACTTCATGTTCGGCCTTTGAAAGGCGAGGATCTTAATCATGACACCATCCAGTGACGTCCGGAATTTATTGCGCGCCGGGCTCTGCTGGAATTTCTGGTAGGAGGCGCCGTCGCGATAGTTCGAGAAGGCCTCGGTGTGCTCGATCATGTCGGAGGCGATGTAGAGATGCTTCGGTATGGCGCCGGCAGCGTTCGCGAACACCTCCAAATTGATCTTCTGGATGCCAGCCATAATCGGCGATAGCTTGCCCGCCTCGCCGACGCTCAGCTTGCCGGCAATATCCTGGAGGGGCTTTTCGAAGCCTTTTTCCCAGCGAGCCTGCGCTAGGCGCGGATTGCTGGTCCATTCATTGACATTGGCGCCGCTGCCCGGATTGCAGCCGTGGAAGGTCTGGATAAGCTCGCCCTCCTTCTCCGTCAGGGCATAAATGTCGATTGCTCCGCCAACCGGCACATCGGCGACGATCTTCTGGAACTGGTTGCGCAGGTCGAGCGCGGTCGTGTCCGAGATCGGATCGGTGACATCGAGCAGGATCGCCGTTTCCGCCTTTGGGCCGTCCACGGGGCAGAGCGATGCCTGATCGATCACGACGTTGCCGCTCGCCTTGTAGCGAAGCCAGCCAAAGGCGCCGACGATGCCGAGGGACAGAACGGCAAGGCAAACCGTCGCGATGATAAGGCTAGCCGAGCTGCCGCCCCGGCTACGCCGCTTGCGTCGTGCCAATTGTGCTCTCCGGGAAAAGATTGTCGAGCTGGTGATATTTCTCGATGGCGCTTTCGAACTCGTCGCCGATCCGCTTGATCTGCTGAGTCAACTCGGCCTGCGCGCTCTGAATGCGCTCGCCGAGCACCTTGTCATCCCATTCCTCGTCGGTGTGCAGAACGGGCGTCAGGCGCTCAAGCTGATAGTGGGATGCGAAGTAAGGCGGCTCCGGCTCCGTGCGCGCGCTTCTGTTTGCCTCGCGATAGATGGTCAGAAGCGTGTTGGCGGTGCGTTCGAGATGATTTTGATGTTCGGCGAAGAGGCCGGCCGTCCTGGCGCGATGAGCGATGATGGCGGCGGTCTCCTGCCGACGCATACTGAGATCGCGAATGATCTCTTCGATCTTGCCATTGTGTTCGTCGCGGATATCCCGGAGATCGTCGATCAGATCGAGCTTGCGGTCGATGTAATTGCTTCTCGCCGCATCGAGCCGCTTTTGCACGCCGGCGAAACCCGGATGGGGATCGGTCAGGTAACAGCCGTCGATGAAGGCAAAGAGCGAGAACATGAGGCCGACGGCAAACAACATCCAGGAATTCAGCTCCTGCAGCCCCAGCGGCGCGGTCTTCAGCCGCTGCATTACCTCGGCTCCCGCACCGGTGAGAATGGTTGCCGACACTTCGCGGTAATGCGCAAGCGCGATATTGATCGCGAGCGCCACGGCGACGTAGGCGACCAAGCCGAGGAGACCGAGCAGCTTCAGGAAAAACGAGCGGTGCACGAGGAAGCGGACACAGAAAAAGGAAAACATCAGTGCGGTGCCGATGTTCAGGAAGGCGAATGCCGCGGCTTCAGTCACGCCGCCGACAATCCCCTGCTCGCTGCCTTTGGCAAGAAAGCTGCCGTTCATCACCATCTCGATGAGGACGAGGAAGACGATCAGCGCGACCTTGAAGCCCCAGGCCGCCTTGCTGGAGACCTTCGCCGCGCGCTGCAGCTTGTGTCGGGACTTGAAGTTCACCATCTCGTCCTCGGCGGTCTTCAGATTGCGGCGCAGGCCATGCAGCTCGTCGACGCCGCTCGCAACCTCCGCCTTAAAATCCGAAACGCTGGACGCATTCGCCTGCCGGATCAGCCCGAACTGACCTTCGAAATCGAGGTTGCGCAGGCGGCTGTCGAAGGTCTGGAACTGGTCTTCGAGGATCTGATAGGAGCCCTTTTTTTCTGCCTCGACCCAGGCGATGACGCGCTGCTCGATCTCATCGAAGGACTGGGCGCTTTGCCCAGGACGGTTGAGCCCGCCGTTGGTCGCGCCCTTCTCCTTCAGGCCGAGCGTCGTGCTCAGCTTCTCGACATCGACAACGGGAAACACGTCGGTAGAGGCCCGATAATCATGGCTAGTCTCCCGAACGGTCTCCCAGAGACGGTTTAAGGCTTCGAAACGCAACGATCTTCCTCGGCGACACGATCAACTTTAAAGGACCATCCACAAACCGATACCGCACTGGTTGTTTCTGGTCCAGCATAGCCGCCGAGGTTAAAATGTGATTGTGGTAAAGAATAGCCCGAGCGGACGATGCCGGGCTTGAGCGTGATACTTGTTTGAAAAAGGGCAAGTGCCCATTGATGGGCGCTTCTGATCTTGCGTTCTTCAGCCGTCGAGATGACCCGAAAACGCTGAATCCGCCGCCTTGACCGTCACGGCCAGATTGACGCCCTTGGTGATGAAAGCACCACCCGCTCTGAGGTCGGCAACGGCCTTGAGCGTGCCAGCCTTGGGTGGATGGAGGGGTGCAACGCTCCTCGCACCGAGATCCACCACCCACAGGCCTTCTTCACCTTCAATGCCGATAACAACAACCTTTGTCATGCCGATATCCCCTTCGTTACGGTTTGACTTGAAAATTCTTTCCTAAAACCCTGCTTTCTTTAGGCCTTCACGATATATGTCTTTCTGCCATTGCTCTTTTAACGGTACGGCGGCCAACCACCTGTCGACGTTGAAGTCAGGATTGGTCTCGCGGACTCTGCGCACGAAGAAACTGGCTTTCTCTCCATTGCCAAGCATCGCCCAGCTTGCCGCCGAAAGCCTGTCCACCAGACTGGGATCCGCCATTTTGTCTATATATCCGAGCGCATCTTCAAAATTGCTGAGGCAATAGCTGGCACCCGAGGCCGTCCACAAATAAGAGTCCGGACTTAAGGGATTGAGTTCGATGGCGCGTTCGATCTTTTGTAACGCTAGATCGGGACGAGAGAAATGCACTAGCGTATCGGCGTGGTCGGCGATGACATCGGCATAGTGCGGGCTCAGCGTTTCGGCCAGTTCCAGCGCCTCCAGGCTCTCGTCGATAGCCCCTTGCAGCACCTTCGCGACACCGAGTTCGCGATAGCCGTCAGCCATGTTGTGCCGCGCCGCAATTGCCTGCATCGCAAATTCTTCAGCCGATTTCAGCAGGTTAATATCGCCACGTGCGGTCAGTAGCCACTCTTTCGAATAGGTTCGGGCGATCGAACTCAACGCCAGGGCGAAATTTGCGCTTTCTTCGAGGGAGGCTCTCAGCTCCGTGCGCGCCCGCCGCAGGTTCGGCAGCGTCAGACGTCCGAGATATTGCCGCCCCATCAGATAGCGGTGATACGCCGTTGGTTTTTCCTCGAAATGGGACCGCATCATTTCGTGGCGCTCGATCTGGCTCGCTACGGAGAGCGCGATGCGCCGGGAGATATCGCGTCTTTGCCGCACGAGTGACGACAGCTCCAGACTGAAGCGCTCCGCCCAAACGATTTCACTGCTGGCAAATTCTATAAGCTGTGAAAACAGAGAAATCTCGCTGTCTTGTCTGCTTAATCTCGTGTCCAGAATATAGGCGATGTCATGCCGCTCGAAAGTCACGAACGGATCCTCGTCTTTTTGCCGGCTGATCTGAACGGCGGTGTAGGGGGCGATCACCTGCAGGCTGTTCAGTGCGCAGAAGCCGATGGTGATATCTTCGATGAGAGACTCAGCAATCATCGCCGTGTCGCCATCACGGCCGTCGTTGCTAGGCGGCAGCAGGATGAGGCGTGGTATTTTCACCTTCGGCGGCGTCTCGGCCTCTGCAATGGACGCCGGCACTGACCCCGACATTCGAACCTGCTCCAAAACCGGAGAGGTTTTGGCCCTCAGCGGTGACCACGAAGCCAGAAGTTCGCCACGTCCCTCAAATATCTGTCGAAAATACTCCACCTCCCCGGCTGCATTGAAGATATCCAACAGCATCCGGTGGATATCCACATCCTCGGGATCGGCGCTGAAGATCAGCAGGGCGGTCTCCTTCACAAGTGCAATCTCTTCCTTCGCAACCGCCTGCGCGGCTGCGATGGTCAAGGTCTCCTTCAGAAGGCCGGCATGCCGGCTTTTCTGCGCCCGGAGCCAGCGGCGGAAGGCCTTGCTTTGGCAATTGGCTCCCGCCAGGAACTCGGTTTCGAGCGTCTCTACCAGCCGTGCCAGCTTTGAAAACGGAGAAGCGTTGCCGTCCATGAACGACATATCCGAAGCGAGCGACGACGGTTCAAGTTCGATCATGGTTTCGGTGAAGCGGAGGAATTGCACGTCCAATTCGGCCTGACGGTTCTTTATCCTCGAAACCAGCTTGCGAAGGTTCACCTGCGCACTGCCATTATTGTCATGTCCCCAAAGGAAAAGCGCAATTGTGCTGCGAGGTTCCCGCTCCAGTGAACCCGCCAGCAGATAGCCGAGGATCAACAGACCCTTCTCCGGAAAAGCGACATCATGACCGTCGCTGTCCAGAAGCTTCAAACCGCCGAATGTGCGCAACGAAAACGTCATCGAGCTCGCGAAATCCGTAGAAGCGGGGTCCATATGCAACTCGACCGGCTTCAGTGCCGGAATAGGCGCATTGGGGCTTAAACTCGGTCATGAAATAAGCTGAAAGTCCTCGTGCCAATCAATGTGAACGAAGGCCGGGCCGATTTCAACTCAAACTGCAATCCACGGATCCAATTGTTCAATTTTAATACACGATAAAGTGGCGAGCGCTCATCACGGTATTTGACATAGAGCGGGAATCCTGATTTGGCCCCTTTTGCCGGCTGGGCTGCGCTGAGACAAAGGCGGCAGGTTTTTTTCGATTACCTCAATAAACTGCTCGCTAAACCATGAAGACGACCTAACTTGCTCCGATCACGACCGACCCGGAGATCAAGCCATGGCATCAATCAAAACTATCTGCATCTACGGCGCAGGCGCGCTTGGCGGCGCCATTGCAGCGAAACTGGCTTTGGGGCTGAGGGAGCAGGCAACCGTTTCGGTTGTCGCGCGGGGGACGCATCTGGAAGGCATTCGCACGCAGGGCATGCGCGTTTGGGAGGCCGGGGCAGCCAGTCCGTTGGTGGCACGGGTGACCGCAACCGACAATGCGGCGGAGCTGCCGCCACAGGACTTGGTGATAACAGGGCTGAAGGGCCACCAGCTCGGTGCGGCAGTGGCCGGTCTTGCGAAGCTCCTTCATGCCGGCACGCGTGTGGTGATGGTGCTGAATGGCATACCCTGGTGGTATTTTCATCGGGATGAGCAAAGCGGCCATGCCGAACGCCAGATGGAGGAACTCGATCCGAATGGCGATCTCTGGCGGTTGGTCGGGCCCGAGCGTGTTATCGGCTGCGTCGCTTATCAGGGCGCCGAAGTCGTCAATCCCGGTGAGATCAAGCTCAGCAACAACGGCCATTTCGTCCTCGGCGAACCCTCCGGCCAGGCGACCAGCGATATCGAAGCGATTGCGGCTCTGCTGAAGCAGGCCGGAATCAACATCCAGAACTCGCCGCGCATTCGCGACGAGATCTGGAGCAAGCTGATGGGCAATGCCGCCTTCAATCCGATCAGTGCGCTGACTCGAGCACTGATGTCCGACATTATGGGCAACCCTGCCCTGTCGGCGATGGTCGCTCAGGTGATGAATGAGGTGAAAGCGGTTGCGGAAAGCCTGGGCGCGCGTATGGCGATTTCCGTCGAGGAGCGCCTCGAACGCTCCCGCCAGATCGGCCCGGTGCGCACCTCGATGCTGCAGGATCTGCTGGCCGGCAAGGCGCTGGAAATCACGCCGCTAGTCGGCATGGTCGTCTCGCTCGGCAAGCTCACTGGCGTCGCAACGCCGACCTCGGCGACGATCCTGGCACTGGTGACCCAGTTGGACCGAGAGAACTTGCGAGTGACGGGATAAGTCGACCACCTGGTTCCAAAGATGCTCCCCCGGCATTTTCAACGGCATGATCGCCCCTCCCTACCCACTCTTTTCCAGTTCGGTACGCTGCTCACGCCTGTAGAAGCGGCGCAGGAACCTTGACGTCTATCTCTTTATATCTCGCCTATTTCTTCGCCTTCCGCCTCGAATGGATTTCCTATGCCGTCCGGCACTACCGTGGGGATCGAATGCAGAGGTAGATGCCATGCTTGACACACATTCCCCTAATCTCACCAAGTCCATCCGTTTCCTTGTGCGAGACACCGACCAAAGACACCATCGCAACCCCGCTTCTGCCCCATCCGGCGGAGTCCATCGGAAACGCCGGCTTCGCAACCGGAAAATCCGCGAAAGGCGCACCTTCTATGCGATGTTCGCCTTTGGGCTGGTGCTCGGTGGCCTCGAGCTTTTCATCGTGCTGCACTATCTCTGAGCGGCTGCAAGATCATGATGAGAGCGGCATTGCAGAGGCGCGTTAATGGCGCGATCACTGCGCTTATCACGCCGTTTCGCGACGACACGATCGATACCGTCGGCCTTATGACACATGTGGAATGGCAGTTGCTGAGCGGCGTCGATGGGTTGCTGGCCTGCTCTTTGACCGATGAAGGACCGGTCCTCACGGAGCCTGAACGGTCGCGGATCATCGATATCTGCGTCGAGTTGGCGGAGGGCCAGGTCCCCGTTATCGTCGCCACCGGCACCAACGACACGGCAACGACGATCGCGCAGACGCGGCAGGCCCGGAAGCTCGGCGCCGCCGCCGCCTTCGTCACCCTTCCCTATTATTCAAAGCCAAGCCAGAAAGGTCTGGTCCATCATTTCGAGCAGCTGGCCGACAACACCGATCTGCCGCTGATCATCCATAATCTGCCTGCCCATACCGCCATCGACCTTGCGTCGGCGACCATCGCGCGGCTGGCGGAGATCCCGACCATCATCGGCATTGCCGACGGCAGCGGCGATATCGCCCGTATCGGCACCTGGCGTCCCCTGCTGCCGGAACGGATCGGGCTTTACTCGACGCATGATGCATCTGCACTTGCCTTCATCATCGCCGGCGGACGGGGTTCGTTTTCGAGCGCCGCCAATATCGTACCGCGGCTTTTTCACTCCATGCAGCTATCGGCCGGATGCGACCATCTGGCTGCGGCACGATTGATCGACGACCGGCTGAGGCCACTGTTCAAGGCGCTTGCACGTGAACCGGGGCCGGCAACGGTAAAGCATGCCTTGTCTCTCATGACGGGCATGAGTTGCGAAGTCCGTCTGCCGCTAACCGGGGTTGAGGCTGAGACGGATTCAGCGATCCAGACGGCGGTCGCCTCGCTGCAACCGGATTGCCATAGCCACGCGCTTTCGCCTTCGACCTTCGGACTGGGATTATGAAAGCTCTCTATCCCTATGAGATTTTTATATTTTAGCCTTTCCTACCAAATGGAAAATATACCGCATCACTCATAGATTTATCTGCGTGTCGCTCACATCGATTCAAATCGAAAGCGCTAGTGACACTTGGAAAGGAACTTTGATGTCACGCTACATGCATTTTGGCGTTTCCGCCGACCCGCTCCAACGTCCTCGGGCTGCCGCCAGCGCAAAGGCTAAGCGGCCGATCTCCTCGAATGCGCTGCAAAACAGCCTCCTCGCGATCGCGCCGCGCCTGGCGCTTGTCATTCTTGCCGCCGGCGTCATCCAGGTGCTGATGCACTTGGCCGGCAACTAAGCGTGTCGAAGCGATCCACGAGGGAAAAACATGGCAAACGCACAGCGTCTCCAACGCCGCACGGCTCATCTTGCGGCCTCGCCGGCACCTGCCCGCTTCATAGTCGGCCGTGACCGGCGCGGCACCTGGATCGTCCAGGACCGGCAGGGTCTGGTCGGCGGCTTGTTCGCCAACGAAGAAGCGGCGCTGCATTTCGCAGCGGAAGAGTGCAACTATAACCCCGCCGATATATGTCGCGCCCCTGAGGGGTCGGTGCTCGACCTAGACGGCTTCGCAATGCCGTCCTCAAATCTGCATTAAGACGCAGCAAATCGAAACACCCTTCGACCGTCTCACGCACCCGGCCCAACGCTTCTTTAACCCGCCTTTGGGTAAAGTTACGGTCGGGTGCCACTAGAGTCCAAGAGCAATGTCGAAGCCTGCTTTCCGTTATAGCCACTACGATCTCAGCGAGCAGCGCGCTGGCACGATAATCGAGATCACACTATCGGCCATCGCCAATGTCCGGTTGATGAACAGCTCGAATTTCGAACGCTTTACGGAAACCCTGAAGCACCAGTTCGTCGGCGGCGTCGCTAAGAAATCGCCGATCCGGCTAAGCATTCCCGAGTCCGGCCACTGGCATCTCGTGGTGGACATGGAAGGCCACCAAGGCCTTGCTGAATCCAGCGTCAAAATGATCGACAAGGCGTCCGCACCGCGCATGCAGAAGGCTGCGGTGTAAAATACCACCAGCCGGTGACATCAGCTTACCGCTCACCGCGCTCCTTGCGCAGTTTCGACCACCAGTCCAGCCGTTTGCGGATTTCACGCTCGAAGCCCCGCTCCGGCGGATCGTAAAAGGTCTGGCGGCCCATCTTCTCCGGAAAGTAATTCTGGCCCGAAAAGGCATCCGGCTCATCGTGATCATAGCGGTAGCCGTCGCCGTAACCCTCGGTGCGCATCAGCTTCGTCGGCGCATTTAGGATATGCTTGGGCGGCAACAGCGAGCCATTCTGTTTGGCTGCCTGCGTCGCAGCCTTGAAGGCAGTGTAGACGGCATTCGACTTCGGGGCGGTGGCGAGATAGACGCAAGCCTCGGCCAGCGCCAACTCACCTTCCGGTGACCCCAGATAGTCATAGGCGTCCTTTGCGGCATTGCAGATGACCAGCGCCTGCGGATCGGCAAGGCCGATATCCTCCACCGCCATGCGCACCAGCCGTCGTCCGAGATAAAGCGGGTCTTCGCCGGCATCAAACATGCGAGCAAGATAGTAGAGCGCCGCATCGGGATCGGAGCCGCGTACCGATTTATGCAGAGCCGAAATCAGATTGTAATGACCGTCCTGCGCCTTGTCGTAGACCGGCGCGCGGCGCTGCACGATCTTGACCAACGCATCTGGGTCGAAGAGCTCGTCCTTACGCGCGGCGCGCCAGACTTCTTCAGCCAGCGTCAGGACTGAGCGGCCATCGCCATCGGCCATACGGATCAGGCTGGAACGGGCGTCCTCGGTCAGGGGCAACGGCCGGCCCTCCGCCTTTTCGGCGCGGCGCAGCAACTCCTCCAGGCTTTCCTCGTCATGCGAGCGAAACGTAAGGACGCGGGCGCGGGACAGAAGAGCGGCGTTGAGCTCGAAAGATGGGTTCTCGGTGGTGGCGCCGACCAGGATAACGGTGCCGTCTTCCATGACAGGCAGGAAGCTATCCTGCTGGGCGCGGTTGAAGCGATGGATCTCGTCAACGAAAAGCAGGGTCTGTCGACCGTCCATGCGGCGCAGACGTGCGGCTTCAAACACCTTTTTCAGATCGGCGACGCCGGAGAAAATTGCCGAGATCTGTTCGAAGGCCAAACCCGCCTCGCCGGACAGCAGCCGCGCCACCGTCGTCTTGCCAGTACCGGGCGGCCCCCAGAAGATCATCGAGCCGAGCGAACCGGAGTCGATCATTCGCCGCAGTGCGCCGTCGTCGCCGGTCAGATGCGGCTGGCCGGTGACATCGGCCAGGGTTTGAGGCCGCAGACGATCGGCAAGGGGCCGCCTGTTGGCGACCTCCTCCGGTATCCGTGGTGCAAATAGATCATCACTCATCGGAAGAACTGTCGGATGCGCTGACCGTCGCGCTCGATTTCGACGCGCCAGAAGCTCGGATTGCCGGTAACGGCCTGCTGTAGCACGTCCGTCGAGGTGATGGCGACGCCGTTAACGGAAATGATGATGTCTTTCGCCGCAAAACCGAGGCGATCGGCCGGCGAATCCGCCTTCAGGTTCTCCACGACGACGCCGCTGGTATCGGGCGGCAAGTGCAGCTCGTCTGCGACACGTGGCGAGAGGTTGGCGACGGTCGCGCCCGAGAAGGGATTTTCGCCCTGGATCAGCTTCTCGTCCCGCGGCGTGGATTCCGGCGCGGCGGCAAGTGTCAAGCTGTCCTGATGTTCCTTCCCGTTTTCCAGAACGGTCAGAGCAACGGTAGCGCCAAGTCCGGCGGTCGCCAGACGATAACCAAGCGCGTCAGGATGCTCGACCGGGATGTTATTGACGGCAGTGACGACCTCGCCGGCCTTCAGGCCAGCCTTGGCCGCAGGGCCGCCGTCGACCACTTTGGTCACGAGCGCGCCGCGCACCTTGTCGAGCCCCAGCGCCTCCGCAACTTCGGAGGTCACCGGCTCGAAGGAAGCGCCGATATACGGATGCTCGAAGGCTTTGTCACCGCGATCGGCGGCGGCGAGAAAAACCCTGACCAGATTGGCGGGGATGGCAAAGCCGATGCCATTCGAGCCGCCGCCCTGGGAAAAGATTGCCGTGTTGAGGCCGATCAGTTCGCCACTCATGTTCATCAGAGCGCCGCCGGAATTGCCGGGATTGATCGAGGCATCGGTCTGGATGAAGAAGCCGACTTCGTTCTTTACCTGGTTGCGGGCGAGCGCCGAGACGATGCCGCTTGTCACCGTCTGGCCGACTCCGAAAGGATTGCCGATCGCCAGCACGAGATCACCCACTTCGACAGCATCGGAATTGCCGATCGGCAGGATCGGAAAGCTCACGTTCTTGGATTGAATCTTCAGGACCGCGAGATCGACTCGATCATCCTTCAGCACGACCTTGCAGGGGAACTCACGACCGTCCGACAGCGCGATCTTGATGTCGTCAGCGCCGTCGATGACGTGATTGTTGGTGACAACCGTGCCATTGGCTTCGACGATGACGCCGGAACCGAGCGAAGCCTGCTTCTCCGTGCGATTCGGCATGCGCTGGCCGAAGAACTGTTCGAAGAAGGGATCGCCAGCGAAGGGCGACCGCTGCTGCACCTGCCGCTCAGCATAAACATTGACCACAGCGCCGGCCGTCTGCTTGACCAGCGGCGCGAACGAAAGCTGCATTTGCATCTGGCTCTGCGGCACCGACTTTGCGGACTGCGCCTCAGCAGAAAGCGGCATCGTCATGATGAGGGCGATCATCGAAACGGCGGTGCGCTTCAGCAGGACCTGCATGGAATTTTCCTTTTTTAATGCTCTTGAAACAAGGTTGTAGCGCCCGACGCTAGAAAGAAAAGAGGGCGGAACCATGAACCATAAATGGTCGTCTGCGCTCAAGAAAAACAGCCCAGATGAACAAAAACCGTGATCGCGCATTTCGCTTCGGAAACCGGCAGGTGGAGCAAAATCATGCGATCAAACAGCCTTGCGGCAATCTTCCTCCTTACCTCTCTCACGCTCGTCGCTCTTACGGTGCCCAGCACATCCAAGGCGGCGAGCTTCAATTGCGATGCCCGGAACCTCCAGCCGGACGAGAAGACGATCTGCGATCATAGAGCGCTCAATGATGCCGACGTGAAGATGGTGACGACCTTCGACCTGCTCTCCGGTCTGCTGGCCATGGGCTCACGCGGCACATTGCAGGACGAGCAGGCAGTCTGGCTGAAGAAGCGGCAGGCGTGCAATGCGGATGCGGCGTGCATCAAGGCGGCTTATGACGAGCGGCTGAAAGCGCTGGATGGAACCTATAGACGGATCAATCGGCCGCTATAGCGGGCCCTTGGACGATCGCCCCCCTCTCCGCGCACGCGCGGTAAGGGCTAGGGTGAGGTGCTACCGCCAGTCCGGCAAACTTCGCGGTCACGGCTCAATTCGAGAAGGCGCCTCATCGGTCCTCTCACGGTCTCGTTCTGCTCGACCGCTCGAGTTCACCCTCTCCCCGCCCCTTCGACAAGCTCAGGACGGGGAGAGGGAGTTGATTACTTCCCGCCGAGATCTCTAACCGCGCCTCGGTCAGCACTGGTCGCAAAGGCCGCATAGGCCTTCAATGCCGTCGTGACATTGCGCTTGCGCTGTTCTGCCGGGTGCCAACCCTTGGCGCTTTGCACTTCCCGGCGAGCAGCGAGCTCTTTGTCATCGATGCGCAGGCTGATGGTGCGGTTCGGGATGTCGATATCGATTGTGTCGCCTTCACGCACCAGGCCGATCGTGCCGCCGTTTGCCGCTTCCGGCGAGACGTGGCCGATGGAGAGGCCCGAGGTGCCGCCGGAGAAGCGGCCGTCGGTGATCAGCGCGCAGGCTTTGCCGAGGCCCTTCGACTTCAGATAGCTCGTCGGATAGAGCATTTCCTGCATGCCGGGACCGCCCTTCGGGCCTTCATAGCGGATGACGACGACGTCGCCGGCCTTGACCTCATTACTGAGGATGCCCTTGACGGCTGCGTCCTGGCTCTCGAAGACCTTGGCGGGGCCGGAGAATTTCAGGATCGATTCATCGACGCCGGCCGTCTTCACAATGCAGCCGTCCAGCGCCAGATTGCCCTTGAGAACGGCGAGACCGCCATCCTTGGAGAAAGGATGCTCGACGCTGCGGATGACGCCGTTTTGACGGTCGGTGTCGAGTTCTTCCCAACGGGCGTTCTGGCTGAAAGCAACCTGGGTCGGAATGCCGCCGGGTGCGGCACGGAAGAATTCGCGCACGCTCTCGCTGTTAGTGCGGGTGATGTCCCAGCGGTCGATGGCGTCACCGAGCGTCTCTGCGTGAACGGTCGGGCAATCGCGATTGATCAGGCCGCCCTTGTCGAGCTCGCCGAGGATCGACATGATGCCGCCGGCGCGATGCACATCTTCCATATGCACGTCGCTCTTGGCGGGTGCAACTTTCGACAGGCAAGGCACGCGGCGCGATAGCGCGTCGATGTCAGCCATTGTGAAATCGATCTCGCCTTCATGCGCGGCCGCCAGAATGTGCAGAACAGTGTTTGTCGATCCGCCCATAGCGATATCCAGCGCCATTGCGTTTTCGAAGGCCGGCTTCGAGGCGATCGAGCGCGGCAGGACGGAAGCGTCCTCCTGCTCGTAATAGCGGCGAGCAAGATCAACGATCAAATGGCCGGCCTCGACAAAAAGGCGCTTACGGTCACCATGCGTCGCGAGCGTCGAGCCGTTGCCCGGCAATGACAGGCCAAGCGCTTCGGTCAAGCAATTCATCGAATTTGCGGTGAACATGCCGGAACAGGAACCGCAAGTCGGACAGGCCGAACGTTCGATGGTCTGCACGTCCTCGTCGCTGATCTTGTCATCGGCAGCGGCCACCATGGCGTCGACCAGATCGAGGGCGACCTTCTTGCCCTGCAGAACCACCTTGCCGGCTTCCATAGGTCCGCCGGAGACGAAGACGGTCGGGATGTTGAGGCGCAGCGAGGCCATCAGCATGCCGGGAGTGATCTTGTCGCAATTGGAGATGCAGACCATGGCGTCAGCGCAATGGGCGTTGACCATGTATTCAACGCTGTCGGCGATCAGTTCGCGCGAGGGCAACGAATAGAGCATGCCATCATGGCCCATGGCGATACCGTCATCGACGGCGATCGTGTTGAATTCCTTGGCGACACCGCCGGCAGCTTCGATTTCGCGCGCCACGAGCTGGCCGAGATCCTTGAGGTGGACATGGCCGGGCACGAACTGGGTGAAGGAGTTGACCACCGCAATAATGGGCTTGCCAAAATCGCTGTCCTTCATACCCGTCGCGCGCCAAAGGCCGCGTGCGCCTGCCATATTGCGGCCGTGGGTCGTGGTTCTGGAACGATAAGCTGGCATGGTGTCTTCCTCGTCGTCTTGGAAATTGTAAGGCGCCGGCCGGCCTGGGCATTGCGCCCGAGGGAGCGCCGGCATTCCTGCTTTTTGGAATTGTCGTAATCCAATCGCACCGGACTGTCACTATCACCTAGATCGAATCCGGTACGCCGCAAGGGCAACGTGGTCTCCGGCCCGCTCATCAGCCAAATGACATATACAATGCGGGAGGCCGCTTATTCCGTCACGAACGCACACAAAAAATTGGTTTCCGCCAAAAAGAAATAACATCGTAAGAGGGTAACAAATCGTGCTTCTCCTGCGTAGAGGTCGTTACATCTCTACAATCGTCGAAAGGAATACCGGAATGCCGTCCTATCGCCCGCCGAAGATCGCCTCGTCCGAGATCACGCCACGCTCGGTCTATCTGAAGCGCCGGGAATTCCTGGTGGCTGCGGCTAGCGCCGGTATTGCAATCGCCGGCGGGAAAAGCGCTGTTGCCGATACGTTGAACGCCACGAAGAGCAACTACACCGTCAACGAGAAGCTGACGCCGATCAAGGATGTCACCACCTATAACAATTTCTACGAATTCGGTCTCGACAAGGCCGATCCGGCGAAACTTTCGGGCGACTTCAAACCTCGCCCCTGGACCGTCAAGGTCGATGGCATGGTCGGCAAACCCGGCACATTCGATATCGATGCGCTGATCAAGGAATTTCCCCCGGAGGAGCGCGTCTACCGCATGCGCTGCGTCGAAGCGTGGTCGATGGTCATCCCATGGGACGGCTTTCCCCTCGCCGCGCTGCTCGACAAGGTAGAGCCGCTTGGCAGCGCCAAATTCGTTGCCTTCGAGACGGTCGTGCGGCCAGAAGAGATGCCTGGGCAGTCAGGCGTTTTCCAGTCCCTGAACTGGCCCTATGTCGAGGGCCTGCGGCTTGACGAAGCACGCAACCCGCTGACGCTTTTGGCCGTCGGTCTCTACGGCGAAACATTGCCGAACGCGAACGGCGCGCCGATCCGCCTCGTCGTGCCGTGGAAATACGGCTTCAAAGGCATCAAGTCTATCGTGCGAATCACGCTCACCGACAAGCAGCCGCTGAACACCTGGCAGGCGACCAACAGCCAGGAATACGGCTTCTATGCCAACGTCAATCCGGCGGTCGACCATCCGCGCTGGAGCCAGGCGACGGAGCGCCGCATCGGCGAAGGCGGTTTCTTCGGTGCGAACCGCCATCCCACCCTGCCCTTCAATGGCTATGCCGATCAGGTCGCAAGCCTTTATGCCGGCATGGACTTGAGGGCGAATTTCTGATGGCCCTTTCCCTTGCTCTGCCCAAGCGTTGGCAGCCGGCTTCAGTCTGGGCGCTCTATGTCGTCGGCCTGGTGCCGGCGGCATGGGAATTCTATCTCGGCGCCACCGACCAGCTGGGCGCCGACGCGGTCAAGACCTTCGAGCTCTTCCTCGGACTCTGGGCGATCCGGTTCCTACTCCTGACGCTTGCCGTTACCCCGGCGCGCGATCTCTTCGGCTGGAACTATCTGCGCTACCGCCGGGCACTTGGCCTGCTTTGCTTCTACTACGCACTGATGCATCTGACAGTCTACATGGTCCTCGATCAGGCTCTCGACGTGCAGGCTGTCATCGACGATGTGCTGAAACGGCCCTTCATCATGTTCGGCATGGCCGGCCTGGTCACGCTGCTGGCCCTGGCTTTAACCTCCAACAACTTTTCGATCAAACGTCTCGGCAAGAAATGGATCTGGCTGCACCGGCTGATCTATATCATCGTCGCCTGCGGCGCGCTGCATTTTGCGCTGTCGACGAAGGTTCTGTCGACGGAGCAATACATCTATATCGGCCTCCTGATCGCCATGATCCTCTATCGGTCGTATCGGCCGATCATGATGGAAAAACGCAGAGCGGCGCGCAAACCCGCCGCGGTTTCCCGCTCCAAAGCAGCTTAGGATTGGAGTTGAAGCCCGGATGGCCGGCGGCGGCCATCTCGGGCTTCAATTCACTATTCGACGGCTGCTCCGAGAGCGACTTTGGCTTGCTGCCGCTCCGAAACTTCAACGGTTGCGGTCAGACCGGCGATCAGCTTCGTGCCGTCGGGTACCTTGTCGAGAGCAATGCGCACGGGCACGCGCTGCGCCAGACGAACCCAGCTGAAAGTCGGGGTGATATTGGCGAGCAAGCTGCCTGAGGTGCGCTCGCGGTCTTCGATGCCAGTGGCGATGCTCTCCACATGGCCCGTCAGCTTTTCCGGCTGCCCCATCAGATGGATCGACACTTCATCGCCGATCTGGATGCGTGGCAGCTTGGTTTCCTCGAAATAGCCCT
The DNA here is from genome assembly GCF_030272695.1 of Martinezella calliandrae. GTDB lineage: Bacteria > Pseudomonadota > Alphaproteobacteria > Rhizobiales > Rhizobiaceae > Rhizobium > Rhizobium calliandrae. The sequence goes on along the minus strand of NZ_JARFYN010000014.1, from coordinate 18,918 downwards.
CCACCCGCAGAGAGTCAGCGTCGATGAGTGCGACCTTCGCTGTGCCCGCGGTGACATAGTCGCCCGGGCGGAGACCGAAATTAGAAACGCTGCCGTTTACGGTCGCCTTGACCTCGGAGCGGTCTAGGTTGAGCTGGGCGAGAGCGCGATTGGCCGTGGCCTGCCCAAGGGCAGCCTGGGCCTGGTCCATGGCGGTTCGCGCCTGCTCCTTCTGCTGGGCCGAGCCGGCATCGCCAAGACGCTGCTGCCGCTCGTTTTCGCGGCGCGCCTGGTCGAGCGCCGCTTGGGCGCCCTGGATTGCAGCATCGGCCTGTGCCAAGGCTATTGTGAAGCGGTCGCGATCGACCCGGAACAAGACATCGCCCTTCTTGACGATCTGATTATCCTTTACCAGGACTTCACTGACCGGGCCGGAAACATCGGGCGCGATGCCGACGACATCGGCGCGCAGCCGGGCGTCACGCGTCCACGGCTCCTCCATATAGTGGCCCCAAAGCTGACGGCCGACATAGACGGCGGCAACGACAAAGAGAACAGTGACCGCTACGCGGCCGATGAGTTTTAACGTGTTCATGTGAAATACCAACGAGAGACAGAGGAGACGGCGCCGAGTAGCAGGACGTAAAGCGCGAGATCGAACAGACCGCGATGCCAGACCAGAGTGTAGGCTCCGATCCATGCCAACAGGCGTCGAAGAATGATGGCGGCAAACAGCGTCACGAGCATGAGAACGAGAAGGCGCGGGATATAGACGCCATAAAGATCGAATTCTGCGGGCATGATATTACTCCGCTGCCATGGGAAGGGGTTGAGTGGTATCCGATAGAGGCGGCCGCCAGCTCGCCGGTGGCTCGGCATGGGGGAAGAGCGCCCGGCGAAGACCAACGAGTGCATCGAGGCTTGCTCGGCCGGCGTGCCGCTTTTCCTGAGCGACCGCTTCGAGGCTATGGTCGATCGACACACGCAATTCGTCGGAAGGTTCCAATGCGCGCTTGGCCTTCAGCTTCGAACGATAGAAATCTGATACGCCGATCAGGACTTGGCTGACAGATGCTGCCGCAGCTGGCATCAGTTGGCTACGCTCCTTCTGCAGCATCAGCACGTTGAAGCCGAGACGGACATCGGCAAAACCGTCGACCTTCTTCAGTTCGCGGTCTTGGATGCCCGCGAGGCGGGGCACGAGCTGGCCCAGGCGATCCAGGATGCGACCGGACAGGCGCTCATGATCGGCATGGCGGATGCCGGCTGCGGTCTCGGCAAGATCGACCCAGCCGGCCCGCACCAACCGCCAAGCGGCCAATTCCGCGCCGAACGGACGGGTAAGCAATGTCCAAACCAGCGCGAAGCCCACGCCAGCCAGAGCCGCGATCGCACTATTTGTGAAACTGGCAAAATCAGCCGTATAGCGATCCTGCAACGCGATGAAGCTTGCGCCATTTACGGCCAGCAGCATGGCGAGCATATTGGTCTGCGGCCGCGGGATCAACAGGCCCATCACCAGGAAGGGCGGCGCAAAGACCAGCACCAGCATCTCGAAGTCAGAGATGAACGGCAATATGCCGAAGATATAGACGCAGGCGATGACCAGGCTCACGGCGCACCAGATGAACATCGAGGTAATGAAGGGTGCGGGCCGATCAAGCGCGGCGAAAAACGAGCAGGCGACCGCTGCCATCGAGACGAACCCTGCACCGTCCATCCATCCAGAATTAATCCAGAAGAAGCAGGCAACCGCGATCCCGACGACGGCTGTACCAGCCGAGAAGGCAAGCAGCCCATAATCATAGTGCCTGATGTGACCGACTACGTCGCGGTGACGGAAAGCGGGGCGCCAGGTGCCGACTTGCTGACCGGAAATGATCTGGTCACGCAGCGTCAGGCAATCCTGCCAGAGATCGACGATTTCCTTCAGGCGATCCAGCGCACTTGAGCGGACGAGATCATCCCAGCCGAGATCAATGTCATTGTGCTGCAACTCCTCGATCTTCTCGGAAAGGGTGTCGGCGCCATCGTCAGCCTTGCTGCGACCGCCCTGACCGATCCAGTCGGCCACATCATTCAGCACTGCGACCAGCTCCTGCGGCAGTGGCTTTCCGCCAGCTGTCAGCGCGTGCAGACGATCGGCAAGAGACGAGAAGAGCGGCAGTAGCATCAACAGGCGGCCGCGCAGCTCACGGGAATGGCGGACAATGTCACGGCTGCCCGCATCATATCTGAGCTGGCTGATAACAAGATCGAGGCCGGTGACGTCGGAAGCCAGCTTCTGCCGCTTCAATGGAGTTGCCGGGGTGGCGCCCTCGCCGCGCAGGATCTCGTCTGCCCAGGTGCCGGCGTCATCGAGCCAGGAGCCGATGCGACTACCCAGCACGGTACCGACGCTACTCGGGAAAACAATGGCGCTGACGACGCTTGCACACGTGATGCCGATGATAATCTCCTCGGAGCGGGCAAGCGCCACATCGAATATGGTCTCAGGCGAGCCGACGGTCGGCAGCGCGATCAGCGGCAGCGTATAACCGGCCAACATAAAGACATAGCTGCGCGAGGTGCGGTCGAGCATCGAGATGAACAGCAGCGTCCCGGTCCAGAGCGCGACGACGACGGAAAGCAATTCCGGCGCATTGACGAAGAGAGGGATGAGAACGACCGATGCAGAAGCGCCGACAAACGTGCCAAGAGCGCGGTAGAGCCCCTTGGAGCTGGTTGCGCCTGCGAGAGGATTGGCTACCACATAGACGGCCGCCATTGCCCAGTAGGGACGCGGCAGGTCCAAGGACAGCGCTATAAACAGCGCCATGATAGCCGCAATGAAGGCTTTGACCGAAAACAACCAGTCGCGCCAGGATGGGATGCTCATGAGACCTTCTCCCGTTCCTCCGCGGCGCCAGCCGCCTTCGGCGCCTCGAAATCCTCGAAGGCCTTCAGCACGCGGATGGCAGCTTCGATATCCGCCTGTTCGACGTTGGCGAGGATATTGCCGCGCAGCGCGTCAAGCGCGTCCTCCATGCGCGAGGCGAGCACCTCGCCTTCGGCCGTCAGCCACAAGCCCTTCGCGCGCCGATCCGTCGGATCATCCTTGCGTGTGACGAGATCCATGCTTTCCAGCTGATCGAGCAGGCGAACCAAAGACGGGCCTTCGATGCCGACATGGGTGGCGAGAACCACCTGTCGGACGCCTCCCCCTAGACGGCCGATCCAAAGCAGCGGCGCGGCCGCGGCTTCAGATAGGCCATAGGAACTCAGTGTGAGATCAACAACCCGACGCCATTGGCGGCCGGTCGTCAGTAAGTTGGCGGTAAAGATGCGTTGCAGGGCGTTTAGCGTTTTCATGAGAATCTAAGTAGTACTAAACTAATTAGGATTCAAATTATTTCGATCAAAACTGTTAATCAAATTGCGAAATACAGCCATGCATTTAGCGGGTGGCCCTGCAAAACGGCAGCCAACGCGAACAGTCGAGTATGTTTCTGCTTGCCCGGAACGTCCTATTGATCGACGCTAGTTGCTCTACTCGTTGAGCTTTTCAGGCTTTGGCATATGGTACGATCAGCCCCACCATAGTGATCCTGAAACGCCGCGCCCGCGCAAAGATCGTTGCCAGGAGCCAATAGACCATCGCTCCCCATAATAACGATCCGCCATATTTGACGACCATAAAAGGCAGATGCATCGCATAGCCATATCGCCGGAGCGCAAGGCCACTGGCTATGGTCAGCAGCAGCGCCAGGGACAAAAACAATCTTCCGCGTGTCAATTTTCGCTGCATGCCCCGGCAACGCTCCCACAGCCAGATGCGCATAAGTCGGCCGGCGACTCGGCAACCGAGCGTCGATATTCCATCGAAACCATGGAGAATGAAAGTTCGATCAGCGCGGACCGCAAACGACAAAAAGGCCGGATGATCGCTCATCCGGCCTTTTTGATCTTATATTCGAAGCTGGCCTTAAGCGGCTGCGGCTTCTTCTTCGGCAGCAACGCGAGCCTTGTCGGCTGCGCCCTTGGCGAAGGTGTCGCGGTCGACGAATTCGACGACGGCGAGAGCAGCATTGTCGCCCTGGCGGAAGCCAGCCTTCATGATGCGCAGGTAGCCACCGTTGCGGGTGGCGTATCGCGCTGCGATCGCGTCGAAGAGCTTCGAAACGACGGCGGCGTCGCGGATCTGCGAGATGGCCTGACGACGAGCGTGCAGGTCGCCGCGCTTGCCAAGGGTAACCAGCTTCTCGACGATCGGACGGATTTCCTTAGCCTTCGGTAGGGTAGTGACAATCTGCTCATGGGTGATGAGCGAAGCCGCCATGTTGGCGAACATCGCCTTACGGTGGCTAGCGGTTCTATTCAGCTTGCGGCCGGCTTTACCGTGGCGCATGGCTATTCTCCTTCACTTGCAGGCATCCGCCTGCCGTTTGAAACGTTAGTATTGGTCTTCGTAGCGCTTGGCGAGATCTTCGATGTTCTCGGGCGGCCATGCCGGCACTTCCATGCCGAGGTGTAAGCCCATGGAAGCGAGAACTTCCTTGATTTCGTTTAGCGACTTGCGACCAAAATTCGGCGTGCGGAGCATTTCTGCTTCGGTCTTCTGAATGAGGTCGCCGATATAGACGATGTTGTCGTTCTTCAGGCAGTTTGCCGAGCGAACAGACAGTTCCAGTTCGTCCACCTTCTTGAGGAGCGCCGGATTGAAAGCAAGTTCGGTGACTGCTTCTTCTTCGGCTTCCTTCTGCGGTTCGTCGAAGTTGACGAAGACGCCAAGCTGATCCTGGAGGATGCGAGCCGCGAAAGCGACAGCATCTTCGCCGGTGATCGAGCCATCAGTTTCGATCGACATGCTCAGCTTGTCGTAGTCGAGAACCTGTCCTTCACGGGTATTTTCAACCTTGTAGGACACCTTCTTGACCGGCGAATAAAGGCTGTCGACCGGGATGAGCCCGATCGGAGCATCTTCCGCACGATTGCGCTCGGCCGGGACATAGCCCTTGCCGTTGTTGACAGTGAATTCCATTCGGATTTCGGCGCCCTCGTCGAGCGTGCAGATAACATGCTCGGGGTTGAGGATTTCAATGTCGCCCACCGTCTGGATGTCACCAGCCGTAACCACACCGGGGCCCTGCTTGCGAACCACCATGCGCTTGCTGTCATCGCCATCCATCTTGATGGCGATTTCCTTGATGTTCAGCACGATGTCCGTCACGTCTTCCCGGACGCCCGGGATAGAGGAGAACTCATGCAGCACGCCATCGATCTGAACGGCCGTCACAGCGGCGCCGCGCAGAGACGACAGCAGAACGCGACGCAGCGCGTTGCCGAGAGTGAGACCGAAACCACGCTCCAGCGGTTCAGCTACGAGCGTGGCCTTGGTGCGGCCGCTCGAGGAGAACTCGACCTTGTTCGGTTTGATCAGTTCCTGCCAGTTTTTCTGAATCATGTTCTTGCCTTCCGTTCGTTGCCACCATCCAATCGTGACAACCGAGCTTGAGAAGCACCGAGCCGCTCACATATGTGACGGCTGGTGTCGTGATTGGCGATGATCAGACGCGGCGCTTCTTGCGCGGGCGGCAACCATTGTGCGGGATCGGGGTCACGTCGCGGATAGACGTGATCATGAAACCGGCAGCCTGGAGCGCGCGCAGAGCGGATTCACGACCGGAGCCCGGACCGCAAACTTCGACTTCCAGCGACTTCATGCCATGTTCCTGGGCCTTCTTGGCGCAGTCTTCAGCAGCGATCTGAGCAGCGAACGGGGTCGACTTGCGCGAACCCTTGAAGCCCTTGGCACCGGCGGACGACCAGGCAATGGCGTTGCCCTGCGCGTCGGTGATGGTGATCATAGTGTTGTTGAAGGTCGAATTAACGTGCGCAACGCCCGAGGTAATATTCTTGCGCTCGCGACGGCGAACGCGGACGGCTTCCTTGGCCATGTTAGTCCTTTCTTGGATCTCTTCACCGCCGTAATACCAGCGGCTACACCGGAGCGACGCCTATATGGCCCCGCTCCAAACTCAAAAGAGGCCGGCGCAGACCGCCAGCCTCCCACATCCGGTTTCCCGGAAATTACTTCTTCTTACCAGCAATAGCCTTTGCCGGACCCTTGCGGGTGCGGGCATTGGTGTGGGTGCGCTGGCCGCGAACCGGCAAGCCGCGACGATGACGCAGACCACGGTAGCTGCCGAGGTCCATCAGGCGCTTGATGTTCATCGCGGTTTCGCGACGAAGATCACCTTCGACCTGATAGTCGCGGTCGATGGTTTCACGAATCTGCAGAACTTCGGCATCCGTCAGCTGATTGACGCGACGCTCGGCCGGAATACCGACCTTCTCGCAGATTTCCTGTGCAAACTTCGGTCCGATCCCGTGAATGTAACGAAGCGCAATAACTACGCGCTTTGCAGTCGGGATGTTGACGCCAGCGATACGAGCCACGCCTGTTCTCCTTGCATTCCTTTTGCCTGAGCAAAGGGCTTTGTTATGCAGCCCTGGAGCTGCTTGTTCAATTTGGGTCCGCAACACGTCAAAACGACCGTGCTCGGACCTCCCTACGGAAATCCGCGCCGATCGCATGGTATGTCGCGAGTTGGCGCGGTGTTTAGCGGAATCAGCGCAAAAAAGCAACCGCCCCCGACAAGTTTATTTTTAGCTATCTAGAGCTTAGAAAGGATGGCCTCGATATTGGCCGTCACATGCTGGATATCGGCCATGCCGTCGACTGACTGAAGCTTGCCCTTGGCATAGTAGTAACCAATGAGCGGCGAGGTTTCCTTGTAGTAGACCTGCAGACGCTCGACGACTGTCTCTCTGTTGTCGTCGGCGCGACGCTTGAAATGCGTAGAACCGCACCGATCGCACACACCCTCCACTTTCGGCTTCAGGTTTTCGTCGTGATAACCGGCGCCGCAGTTGGCGCAGGTATAACGGCCCGAGATGCGATCGGCGAGTACGCCGTCGTCCACTTTGATCTCGATCACGACTGAAAGGTCGAGACCTTTTTCCTTCAGCATCGTTTCCGTCGCATCAGCCTGAACCAGCGTGCGCGGATAACCGTCAAGAATAAAGCCCTTGGCGCAATCTGGCTGATCGATGCGATCGGACACAATGGCGTTGACGATTTCATCGGAAACAAGCTTGCCGGCGTCCATAACGGCCTTGGCACGCTTGCCTACTTCAGTCCCGGCTGCCACCGCGGCCCTCAGCATATCACCGGTGGAAAGCTGCGGAATGCCGTACTTTTCCACAATACGCTGGGCCTGGGTCCCCTTACCTGCTCCCGGCGGCCCCAAAAGTATCAATCTCATCGCCCCCTCTTTCCTCCACGCAACTTCGATTTCTTGATCAGGCCTTCATATTGCTGTGCGATCAGGTGACCCTGAATCTGCGCCACCGTATCCAGCGTTACGCTAACCACGATCAGAAGCGAAGTGCCACCCAGAGACAACGGAATACCGGTCTGGGACACGAGAATTTCGGGCAGAATGCAGACGAAGACGAGATAGATCGCGCCGATAACCGTGATTCGGGTCAGCACATAGTCAATATATTCGGCGGTGCGCTCGCCCGGACGGATGCCCGGAATGAAGCCGCCATGCTTCTTCAGATTGTCGGCCGTGTCCTTCGGATTGAAGACGAGCGCAGTGTAGAAGAACGCGAAGAACGCGATCAGGGCGGCGTAGAGCACCATGTAGATGGGCTGGCCATGACCGAGGGCAGCGACGATCGAGGTGACCCAGGTCGGCAGGGCCGTGTTGTTGCCGAGACCGGCAACGGTTGCCGGCAGCAGCAGCAACGACGATGCGAAGATCGCCGGGATAACACCTGACGTGTTGAGCTTGAGCGGCAGGTGCGAGGTATCGCCCTGGAACATACGGGTGCCGACCTGGCGCTTCGGATACTGGATCAGCAAGCGGCGCTGGGCACGCTCGACGAAGACGATCAACCCGATGACCAGGACAGCTACGACAAGCACTGCAAGAATGAGACCGGTCGACAGAGCACCGGTGCGACCAAGTTCGAGCGTACCGGCAAGCGCTGTCGGCAAACCGGCTGCGATCCCCGCGAAGATGATCAGCGAAATACCGTTCCCGATACCGCGCGAGGTAACTTGCTCACCGAGCCACATCAGGAACATCGTGCCGCCAAGCAGCGTGACGACGGTGGAAAGGCGGAAGAACCAGCCCGGATCAAGGACGACGCCGTTTCCGTGCTCAAGGCCGATCGCGATGCCGTAGGCCTGCAAAGCCCCGAGCAGCACCGTGCCGTAGCGGGTGTACTGGTTGATGATCTTGCGGCCCTGCTCGCCTTCCTTCTTCAGGTTCTCGAGCGCGGGCACGACCGATGTCATGAGCTGCACGATGATCGAAGCGGAGATATAGGGCATGATGCCGAGCGCAAAAATCGCCATGCGTTGCACGGCGCCGCCGGAAAACATGTTGAAAAGGCCGAGAATGCCGCCGGACTGATTCTGGAAGGCCTGGGCGTAGGCCGCCGGATTGAGCCCCGGAAGCGGGATGTGGGTACCCAGACGGTAGACGAGGAGAGCACCGAGCGTGAACCACAGGCGCTTCTTGAGATCCTCGGCTTTGGCAAAGGTCGCAAAATTGAGATTGGATGCCAATTGTTCCGCTGCAGAAGCCATGCAAATCTCCGCATTACCAATTCCGGCATAATCGGCCGGGTCCGGAATCAGTCTTTAATTGTTTAAAAGCCGGGCTTTGGACGGATTGCGCTGCAATCGGATGCCTCACCCTAGGTTCCCGTTATTCCCCGGAAAGACACTGCTGCATCATTCAGGTTCGTGAGGCTCACATATGGGAGCAAAATCGCCCGGTGTGAAGCACCCCGGGCGATTTATTGATAAGATTATTCTGCGACAGAAGCGAGCAGCTTGATGGAACCGCCTGCCTTTTCGATCTTTTCGACCGCCGGCTTGGAGGCACCTGCAACTTCCAGCGAAAGCTTTGCCGTCAGTTCGCCGTCCGAGAGAACGCGAACGCCGTCCTTGACGCGGCGAATCACGCCAGCCGCCTTGAGAGCAGCAGCATCGACGGTTGCCTTGGCATCGAGCTTGCCGGCATCGACGGCAGCCTGGATGCGAGCGAGCGACACGACAACATAGTCGGCAGCGAAGATATTGGTGAAGCCGCGCTTCGGCAGACGACGGTAAATGGGCATTTGACCGCCTTCGAAGCCGTTGATGGCAACGCCCGAACGGGACTTCTGACCCTTAACACCACGGCCACCAGTCTTGCCGGAGCCGGAGCCAATGCCGCGGCCGAGGCGCTTGCGGCTGTGGGTCGAACCTTCGTTATCCTTGATCTCATTCAGTTTCATAGCAAATACCTCCGGCTCACTTCTCGTCGACAACGCGAACGAGATGCTGGACAGCACGGATCATGCCACGAACGGCCGGCGTATCTTCCAGCGTGCGGCGACGGTGCATCTTGTTCAATCCGAGACCGATCAGCGTCTTCTGCTGAACATCCGGACGGCGGATGGGGCTGCCAATCTGCTCGACCGTAACGGTCGTCTTGGCTTCAGCCTTCTTGGTCGTCTTGGCCATAGGTCAAACTCCCTTATTCTTCGGAGGCGTTGCCCGAGGACGTACGGCGAGCCTGCAGGGTGGCATACTTGATGCCGCGCTGAGCTGCGATGTCCTTCGGGTGAACCTGGTGCTTCAGGGCGTCGAACGTAGCGCGAACCATGTTGTACGGGTTCGACGAACCGGTCGACTTGGCAACGACGTCATGAACGCCGAGCGTTTCGAAAACGGCGCGCATCGGGCCGCCGGCGATGATACCGGTACCGACCTTGGCCGAGCGCAGCAGAACCTTACCGGCGCCATGACGGCCATGAACGTCGTGATGCAGCGTACGGCCGTCACGCAGCGGTACGAAGATCATGTCGCGCTTGGCGCTTTCGGTTGCCTTGCGGATCGCTTCCGGCACTTCGCGTGCCTTGCCGTGACCGAAGCCGACGCGGCCCTTCTGGTCACCGACGACGACCAGAGCGGCAAAGCCGAAGCGACGGCCGCCCTTTACAACCTTGGCGACGCGGTTGATCGCGACCAGCTTGTCGACGAATTCGCTATCGCGCTCGTCACGGCTCTGGCGGTCTTCCCGCGGAGCCCTCTTTTCCTGTGCCATTGTCCTCTTCCTTTTTCTTTTCCGGGTGCAATCGGCAAACAAAACGAAGACCGCATCGACCTCCCGAAGGAGATCAGCGGTCCGGTGATATCCGGCCGGCGCTCGAAGCTTCCGGCCGGAAACTTCATCAGAAGGTCAGACCACCTTCACGGGCTGCATCGGCCAGAGCCTTGATGCGGCCGTGATAGATGAAAGCGCCACGGTCAAACACGACCTCCTTGACGCCGGCCTTGGAGGCGCGCTCAGCAACGAGCTTGCCAACGAGGGCTGCGGCTGCGGTGTCGGCACCGGTCTTCAGAGAACCGCGCAGATCCTTGTCGAGGGTGGAGGCAGACGCGAGCGTCTTGCCGGCCACATCATCGATGACCTGGGCGTAGATGTTCTTCGACGAGCGATGAACCGACAGGCGCGGACGGCCATTGGCCACCGACTTGAGTTGACGACGCACGCGGTTGGCACGACGTGCAAGTGCTTCTTTCCTGCTAGCCATTTCGCGTGATCCTTACTTCTTCTTGCCTTCTTTGCGGACGATCCGCTCGTCGGCATACTTGACGCCCTTGCCCTTGTAAGGCTCGGGACCGCGATATTCGCGGATTTCAGCGGCAACCTGTCCGACCTGCTGCTTGTTGATGCCGGTGACGACGATTTCCGTCGGCTTCGGCACAGCAATCGTGATGCCCTGCGGCGGCTCGTAGATCACGTCGTGGCTGAAACCGAGCGCGAGCTGCAGGTTCTTGCCCTGCATAGCGGCACGGTAGCCGACGCCGTTGATTTCGAGCTTGCGCTCGTAACCGTCCTTAACACCCTTCAGGATGTTCTCGATCATCGTGCGGGACATGCCCCACTTTGCGCGAGCATCCTTGGAGTTGCTGAGCGGCGTTACGACAATTGCATTGTTTTCCAGTTTGAGACCGATTTCGTCGTTAGCGACGAAAAACAGCTCGCCCTTGGGGCCCTTAGCAGTCACTTTCTGGCCATCAACCGAGGCCGTGATTCCTGCAGGCACCTGAACGGGCTTTTTACCGATACGAGACATTTTTCAAACCTGTCTGTTTCGAAGGAGATCCCTGTCCGATCTTAGAAGACCGAGCAGAGAACCTCGCCACCAACATTCTGTTCGCGAGCCTGGTGATCGGCCATCACACCCTTCGGGGTCGAAAGGATGGTGATGCCGAGGCCGTTCGCGACCTGCGGAATGGACTTGACCGAGACATAAACTCGGCGGCCCGGCTTGGACACACGGCCGATCTCGCGGATCACCGATGCGCCTTCATAGTACTTGAGCTCGATGTTGAGCTCAGACTTGCCGTTGCCGAAATCGACGACGGAGTAGCCACGAATGTAGCCTTCAGCCTGCAGAACATCGAGAACACGCGCACGAAGCTTGGACGCAGGCGTCGAAACCGACGACTTGCGGCGTGAAGCACCGTTGCGGATACGGGTGAGCATATCGCCCAAAGGATCAGTCATAGTCATCTAATCTGCTCCTTACCAGCTCGACTTGACGACGCCCGGCACTTTGCCGAGGTTGCCGAGTTCACGCAGCGCGATACGCGACATGCGCAGTTTGCGGTAATAGGCGCGCGGGCGGCCCGATACTTCGCAACGGTTGCGAATGCGGGTCTTGGATCCATCGCGCGGGAGCGATGCCAGCTTCAGAGTAGCCTTGAACCGCTCTTCGATCGGAAGAGACTGGTTCATGATGATTGCCTTCAGGGCAGCCCGCTTCGCAGACTGGTTGGCAACCGTATTGCGGCGGCGCTTGTTCTTTTCGACTGCGCTTGTCTTCGCCATATCAGGGTTCCTTTTCTACGCTCGTCGTTACGGTTATTGACGGAACGGGAAGTTGAACTCTTTCAGAAGAGCCCGAGCTTCGTCGTCGGTCGTCGCCGTCGTGCAAACGATGATGTCCATGCCCCACATCTGATCAACCTTGTCGTAGTTGATCTCAGGGAACACAATGTGCTCCTTGATGCCCATGGCGAAGTTGCCACGACCGTCAAAGCTTTTCGGGTTCAGGCCGCGGAAGTCGCGAACGCGCGGGAGCGCGATGTTGACCAGACGATCCAGGAACTCATACATGCGGGCGCCGCGTAGCGTGACCTTGGCGCCGATCGGCATGTTTTCACGGACCTTGAAGCCCGCGATAGAGTTGCGTGCGCGAGTGATGACCGGCTTCTGGCCGGCGATCGCTGCAAGGTCGGCAGCTGCAACAGTCGGCTTCTTCGAATCAGCCGTTGCTTCGCCCACACCCATGTTGATCACGATCTTGTCCAGCTTCGGGATCTGCATCTCGTTGGCATAGGAGAACTTCTCCTGCATCGCTGCGCGAATGCGGGCGACATATTCCTTCTTGAGCCGCGGCTCGTACTTTGCCTCAGCCATCGATCACTTCTCCCGAGGTCTTGGCCACACGGACCTTCTTGCCATCTACAACCTTGAAACCGACGCGGGTCGGCTTGCCGTCCTTGTCGACGATCGCAATGTTGGACAGGTGAAGCGGGGCTTCCTTGCTGATGATGCCGGCTTCCTGGGTCTGCGTCTGGCGCTGGTGGCGCTTGATGACGTTGACGCCCCGGACGACCGCACGGTCTTCCTTCGGTAGCACTTGAATAACTTCGCCGGTGCGGCCCTTGTCCTTGCCGGCCAATACGACGACCTTGTCGCCTTTACGGATCTTTTGCATCGCTCCGCTCCTTAAAGTACTTCTGGAGCCAGCGAGATGATCTTCATGTGGTTCTTGGCGCGAAGTTCGCGCGGAACCGGTCCGAAGATACGGGTGCCGATCGGCTCTTTCTTGTTGTCGATGAGGACTGCTGCATTGGTATCGAAGCGGATGACGCTGCCATCCGGACGACGGATGTCCTTGGCGGTACGAACAACAACCGCCTTCATCACGTCACCCTTCTTCACACGGCCGCGCGGAATGGCTTCCTTGATCGAAACGACGATAACGTCGCCGATCGAGGCATACTTGCGCTTCGAGCCGCCCAGCACCTTGATGCACATGACACGACGTGCGCCGGAATTATCCGCCACGTCGAGGTTTGTTTGCATCTGAATCATGTCAGGTCGCCTTCTTGTTGTTACCGGAATGGTTGGGCTTAACAGCCCCCTACCCCGGCTTATGGACTAGTGTCTTGTCTGATTTCTCCAGCGCTCGGCACCACCTGGGTCACCTTCGCCGGCCATCAATAAAGCAAAAGAACGCCCGTTCTCGAGCGTCCTGCTTCCAAGCTCGTGCTTCATACAGATATTTCGCCCAAGCGCAAGGGCCTGAGCGAAATTCTGTTACTTGGTCTGGGCGGAAACGACCGTCCAGGTCTTATCCTTGGAGATCGGTGCGCATTCCTCGATGGAAACGACGTCGCCGACCTTGTACTGATTGTTTTCGTCGTGAGCCTTGTACTTCTTGGAACGACGAACGGTCTTCTGGAGCAGCGGATGAGCGAAACGACGCTCAACGCGGACAACTACCGTCTTCTCGTTCTTGTCGCTGACCACGACGCCCTGCAGAATGCGCTTCGGCATGTTATTCTTCCTTTAAGCCTTTGCTTCTGCCGCCTTCTGGCGGGCAATGGTTTTCACGCGGGCGATGTCCTTGCGGACTTCGTTAATGCGCGAGGACTTTTCAAGCTGGCCGGTAGCCTTCTGAAAGCGCAGGTTGAACTGCTCCTTCTTCAGCTTGGCAAGCTCGTCCTTGAGTTGGTCGGCGCTCAGGGCGCGAACATCTGCGGCTTTCATGAGCTTCTTCCTTACTCTGCAATGCGCTGCACGAAGCGCGTCTTGACCGAGAGCTTGGCGGCGCCGAGGCGCAAGGCCTCGCGAGCGATTTCTTCGCTCACACCATCGATCTCGAACATCATACGGCCGGGTTTGACCTTGCATGCCCAATATTCGACAGAGCCCTTACCTTTACCCATGCGGACTTCGGTCGGCTTTGCGGTTACCGGAACATCCGGGAACACGCGGATCCATACACGGCCGGCGCGCTTCATGTAACGCGTGATCGCGCGGCGAGCCGCTTCGATCTCACGAGCGTTGACGCGGTTGGGCTCCTGCGACTTCAGACCGAATTCGCCGAATGCGAGGTCAGAACCACCCTTGGCAACGCCCTTGATGCGGCCCTTAAATTGCTTGCGGTACTTCGTACGCTTTGGCTGCAACATTTTCTTATTCTCCGAACTTATCTGCCACGAACGCTATCAAGCGTTTTCGCGGCGGCGGTCTCTATCGCGATCGCGGCTAGCCGGACCTTGGGCGTCGCCTTCCAGCGCGCGGCGTTCGGAGGCCATCGGATCGTGTTCGAGGATTTCGCCCTTGAAGATCCAGACCTTGATGCCGCAGATGCCGAATGCGGTTTCTGCTTCAGCCGTGCCATAGTCGATGTCAGCGCGCAGCGTATGCAGCGGCACACGACCTTCGCGGTACCATTCAGTACGAGCGATTTCCGCACCGCCGAGACGGCCGGCGCAGGTGATCTTGATGCCTTCGGCGCCAAGACGCATCGCGGACTGAACGGCGCGCTTCATGGCGCGACGGAAAGCAACACGGCGCTCGAGCTGCTGAGCGATCGACTGGGCGACTAGCGTCGCGTCGATTTCCGGCTTGCGCACTTCAACGATGTTGAGGTGCGTTTCGGAATTCGTCATGTCCGACAGCTTCTTGCGGAGCTTGTCGATGTCAGCGCCCTTCTTGCCGATGATCAGGCCCGGACGAGCCGAGTGGATCGTCACGCGGCACTTCTTGTGCGGGCGCTCGATGACCACCTTGGAGATACCGGCTTGCTTCAGTTCGTTCATGACGAACTTGCGCATCTTCAGGTCTTCGTGGAGGAGTTGGCCATACTCGGCATTGTCCGCAAACCAGCGGCTATCCCAGGTACGGTTGATGCCAAGACGAAAACCGATTGGATTGATTTTCTGACCCATTATGCGGCCTCCCCTTGAGCTTCCACTTCACGAACGACGATCGTCAGATGCGCGAACGGACGCTCGATACGAGACGCGCGGCCACGGCCACGAGCGTGGAAACGCTTCATGACGATCGACTTGCCGACGTAGGCTTCCGCCACGACCAGCGAGTCAACGTCGAGATCGTGGTTGTTTTCTGCATTGGCGATCGCAGATTCGAGCGTCTTCTTCACGGCGCCAGCAATACGCTTGCGCGAGAATTCCAGCTCTGCGAGCGCGCGATCAACCTTCTTGCCGCGGATCGAAGCCGCGACCAGGTTAAGCTTTTGCGGGCTGACGCGGAGCGTGCGCGCAACTGCCTGCGCCTCGTTGTCCTTCAGCCGGCGTTCGGTTTTTGCCTTGCCCATTGTTACTTCCTCTTCGCCTTCTTGTCCGCACCGTGACCATAATAGGTACGGGTCGGGGCGAACTCGCCGAACTTGTGTCCGACCATGTCTTCGTTGACGCTGACCGGAATGTGCTTGCTGCCGTTGTAGACACCGAAGGTGAGGCCTACGAACTGCGGCATGATGGTGGAGCGGCGGCTCCACATCTTGATCACTTCGCTACGTCCGCCTTCACGCACCTTCTCAGCCTTCTTGAGAAGATAGCCGTCAACAAACGGACCTTTCCATACTGAACGAGCCACTTGAGACTTCCTCTCTTACTTCTTGCGCTGATGGCGCGAGCGCATAATGAACTTGTCAGTCGACTTATTCGACCGCGTACGCTTGCCCTTGGTCGGCTTGCCCCAGGGAGTCACCGGATGGCGACCACCGGAGGTGCGGCCTTCACCACCGCCGTGCGGATGGTCGACCGGGTTCATGACAACGCCGCGGTTATGCGGACGCTTGCCGCGCCAACGGGAACGACCGGCCTTGCCGTCGTTGATGTTACCGTGATCCGGGTTCGAAACGGCGCCGATCGTTGCGAGGCACGAGCCATGCACGAGGCGCTGTTCGCCGGAGTTCAGGCGAAGGATCGCCATGCCCTGGTCACGACCGACAAGCTGCGCGTAGGAACCGGCGGAGCGAGCGATCTGACCGCCCTTGCCCGGCTTCATTTCCACGTTGTGGATGATGGAGCCCACCGGGATGAACTGAAGCGGCATGGTGTTGCCAGGCTTCACGTCCACAGCCTTGTCCGAAGCGATGACCCTGTCGCCGGAAGCGAGGCGCTGCGGAGCGAGAATGTAGGCCAGTTCGCCGTCCGTGTACTTCACCAGAGCGATGTAAGCGGTACGGTTCGGATCGTATTCGATGCGCTCGACAGTCGCCTCAACATCGAACTTGCGACGCTTGAAGTCGACCAGACGGTAGCTACGCTTGTGACCACCGCCCTGGAAGCGCACGGTGATGCGGCCGAGGTTGTTGCGGCCACCCTTGGAGGTCAGGCCTTCGGTCAGGGTCTTGACCGGCTTGCCCTTGTAGAGCGAGGACCGGTCGACGATGACCAGCTGACGCTGGCTCGGGGTCGTCGGATTGAATGTTTTCAATGCCATTTTCTTATTCCTCAGAGACCGGTGGAGACGTCGATCGACTGGCCTTCGGCGAGCGTCACAACAGCCTTCTTCACGTCCTTCTGCTTGCCGACCAGGCCGCGGAACCGCTTGACCTTGCCCTTGCGCAGCAGAGTGTTGACGGCCGTAACCTTGACGCCGAACAGCGCCTCGACGGCAGCCTTGATCTCAGGCTTCGTCGCGGTCTTGGCAACGTTGAAAACAACCTGGTTGTTATCCGAAACCAGCGTGGACTTTTCGGTGATCGCAGGAGAAACGATCACATCGTAATGGCGAAGATCCGTCACTTGAACCGCTCCTCTAGAGCTTCAACCGCAGCCTTGGAAAGCACGAGCTTGCCGCGACGCAGGATGTCGTAAACGTTGATGCCCTGAACCGGCAGAACATCGATATTCGGGATGTTCTGGGCTGCGAGCTTGAAGTTGTTGTCGAGCTCGGCGCCACCGATGAAGAGCGCGTTGGTCAGGCCGAGCGTCTCGAAAGCGCCGGCGAGAGCCTTGGTCTTGGCATCGGCTGCGATCAAGTTGTCGAGGACGATGACGTCTTCGGCCTTGATCTTGGCGGACAGAGCATGACGCAGGCCGAGGGCGCGAACCTTCTTCGGCAGATCGTGCTCGTGGCTGCGAGCGACCGGGCCGTGAGCCTTACCACCGCCGCGGAACTGCGGAGCGCGAGCCGAATGGTGGCGAGCGCGGCCCGTACCCTTCTGCTTGTACATCTTGGCACCAGTGCGCGCTACGTCTGCGCGGCCCTTTGCCTGATGCGTGCCCTGCTGCTTCTTGGCGAGTTGCCAGCGAATGACGCGTGCGAGGATGTCCTCACGCGGCTCGAGGCCGAAAATCGCATCAGAAAGGGAAACCTTCCCAGCGTCTTTTCCCTCGAGGGTCTTGACGTTCAATTCCATTGGTTTGGCTCCCTTACTTCGCAGCCGACTTGACGGCATCGCGCACGATGATCCAGGCACCCTTGGAGCCGGGAACTGCGCCTTTGACGAGGATCAGACCGCGATCTTCGTCGGTCGATACCACTTCGAGGTTCTGCGTCGTGACGCGCGTCTGGCCCATGTGACCAGCCATCTTCTTGTTCTTGAACACCTTGCCCGGGTCCTGGCGCGAACCGGTCGAACCGTGCGAGCGGTGCGAAACCGACACACCGTGGGTGGCTCGCAGACCGCCGAAGCCGTGGCGCTTGATGGCGCCAGCAAAGCCCTTACCAATCGTCGTGCCGGTCACGTCGACGAGCTGACCAGCCGTGAAGTGACCTGCGTTGAGCTCTGTGCCGACTTCAAGCAGGTTGTCGTCCGTAACACGGAATTCGACGAGCTTGGCCTTCGGCTCAACGCTGGCAACGGCGAAGTGACCGCGCAGGGCCTTCGTCGTGTTCTTGACTTTCGACTGGCCGGCACCGAGCTGAACTGCGGTGTAGCCATTCTTTTCAACGGTGCGCTGGGCCACGACCTGGCAGCCATCCAAACGCAATACGGTTACCGGGACATGCTCGCCGGCGTCGTTATAGACGCGGGTCATTCCCACCTTCTGTGCAATCACACCTGAACGCATCGGTTCAATCCTTCTCACTCAGCTCGAGGACCAGAGGTCTCAGAGCTTGATCTCAACATCGACACCGGCGGCGAGATCGAGCTTCATCAGCGCGTCTACCGTCTGCGGGGTCGGGTCAACGATGTCGAGAAGGCGCTTATGCGTGCGCATCTCGAACTGCTCGCGGCTCTTCTTGTCGATGTGCGGGGACCGGTTTACCGTGAACTTCTCGATACGAGTCGGAAGCGGAACGGGGCCCCGGACGCTAGCACCGGTGCGCTTCGCCGTCGACACGATCTCGCGCGTGGAAGCATCGAGAATCCGGTGATCGAACGCCTTCAGGCGAATGCGGATATTTTGGCCGTTCATTCGACGTTATCCTTGTGTTTTGTTATCTCGCGTGCCGCTCAAAAGGGGGCACGGATTGTTCTATTTCCTAAGGCGGACCACCGGTATCAAAGATCGAGAGGGACGCCGCCTACGGCATCCCCATCCACTTCTTTAGACCTTTCGGCCCACCTTATCGTTAATCTCATTGACCGCTTCGGTGTTCGAAGCAGGGCGCAAATCGCGCTCGCGCGCCATTTGCAACATTTCCACGTCATAAGCAAGCGACTACTGCCGCTTGCATCACATTATTATCATCGAATCGGCCGCTCGGATGGAGCGGCCGATTTTGAATTACTCGACGATGCTAGCGACGATGCCGGCGCCGACGGTGCGGCCGCCTTCGCGGATAGCAAAGCGCAACTTTTCTTCCATTGCGATCGGAACGATCA
>NZ_JARFYN010000130.1 GCF_030272695.1 Martinezella calliandrae | reverse complement strand
TTGGATCGACTTTCATAATGCCCCCTGGCTCATGGCATGTGTTCGAAGAGGGTTGGGTTTTGATCTATGGTCTTGATCCATAGACCTTTTCTCTGTCCACGGATGACATGGACCGATTCCAACTCACCGTGTCTCACTCGCTGCAACAGAGCTTGGCGGGAAAGCCCGAGGGTATCCAATGCATCGCGGATGGGTTCGAAGCCATCGTCGGGGGTGGTGAGGAAGCGGGCCTTGAGCTCGTTTGTCAGTCGGATGCGCCAGGGAGCACCGGGCGTGATCTGTTCGCCTCGAATGAGGCCGTCGTTCAAGTGGCGGTGAAGGGTTGACGGCGCCACGCCAAGGACGCTGGCTGCCTGACGGATGGTCAGAATGTCGCCGTCCGCGGTTTGCGGCCGGGCCTTGCAGGCAGGAATATTCCAATGGCGCCGCAAATTGCCGACGCGGTTGGCATCGAATCGATGTCCGCGTGCTGTCTGCCGGCCCTGGCGGTTGAGAACACCGGCAATAACGGCGTCCGGATAGTGCGGAGCCAGTCGCCGCACCAGCGTCAAAGTGTCCTCGTCGGTCCGGACCGTTGCCGGGCGCGAGCGCGGCAGGGCGACCTCGAGTTGACCAGTCGCACCACCTTTCCAGCGCAGCGTCAGACGTGCGCAAGCATTGTCTCGATCGACATGGAGGGTGACTTCCTCGATCAATGTCCGCAGCAATTCCTTGTGGTCGCGTGCTGTGGTCGATGGTGCATGCCAGACGCTCACCAGATCGACGCCAAGGGTGAGCAGTTTTGCCCGCTCCTGGGACGACAACAGCCGTGGACGCGCCTCCTCTCGGCGTGCCAATTCCGTCTTGGCCGCCTCCAGCGCGCGCAGGGCTTCTTCCCACTCCCGTTCCAGGGAGCGGGCGACCAGGCGATTGTCAGGATCGACAGCGCGATAGCGGCGCTCGGCACGGTTGACGGCGAACTGCGCCCGTTCCACGTCGAGCCGCCACTGCTTGAGGGTTGCTTCCCGATCGCTTTCCAGACGTTCGGCGGCTTCAATCGTGGCGGTTAGGCGCGCTGGTTCAAGTGCCTCCAGGAAAGCTGCAGCCACGGCCTCATCGATCTGCACGCCGCCGATATTGAGACAATAGACGCCCCGTCCGTCAACGATGATCTTGCCAGCGCAATGATAGCCGGGCGCCGCGTTGCGGCCGCGATAGTGGGTGCGTAACCGTCGTCCGCAATGACCACAATGGGCAATACCCTGAAGCAATGCGCCTCCTTCGCGAACCGCACCAGCAGAGTGCCTGCTTGCGTCGGAATGCGGACGCGGCTGTGTATTGGTTGCCATGCGCTGTTGGTTGACCTCGAAAGCCGGCCAGTCGATATAGCCCTGATGATGGTCCTTGATCAGCACCTGCCATTCGTCCCTTGGCAGTTTGCGCACCCGCTTGCGCCGTGCGCCGGTTTCGTCGAGCACTGTCTCATGACGATTCTTGCCATAAACATACGCGCCCGCATAGACCGGATTGGCAAGAACAGCGTGAACGCCATGATAGCTTGCCTCGCTCCAGCGTAAATCCTGATGTTCTCCGAGGCGTAGCGGGAATTTGATATCGTTCGCGCGCAGCCACAACCAGACGCGACGTGCAGAACCCAGTTCGGCGAAGCGGGCAAAGATCGTGCGGATGACATGGGAGACCGCTTCGTCGGGATGGATGAGGATCTCACCATCGTCCTCGCCCCAGATGAAGCCGACAGGCAAGCCGCGGCGCAATTCGCCGCGTGCTGCCTTGTTGCGGATGCCTCCGTCCAGCCGAGCCCGAAGGACGTGCAATTCCGCCTCGCTCATGGCACCCTTCAGACCGAGCAAGAGTCTGTCGTTGAACAAGGCCGGGTGATAAATTCCGTCGGCGTCCCCGATCAAGGTGTCGGTCAGGCCCGCCAACTCGATCAGCCGATGCCAGTCTGCATTATTGCGCGCCAGCCGCGAGACCTCGAGGCCAAGCACGATGCCGACCCGGGCCAGTGCAACCTCGCTCGTCAGCCGAGCGAAGCCCGAGCGCATGACACTGCCGGAGCCGGACAGGCCGAGATCTTCGTCGATGACCACGATGCGCTCGGTAGGCCAGCCCAGTTCACGCGCCCGGCCAGAAAGGGCGTACTGCCGATCGGTCGATTCGCGGTTGTTCTCCACCTGCGAGGCGCTCGACTGACGCAGGTAGACGATAGCCTGCCGGGCCAGATGGCCAGTGGCAATCTTGCTGTGTTCAATCATCGCAGGCCTCCCTGGCTGTCAGCATGCGTGCGATCATCAGGGCAAGTCGGCGCAACGCCTTTGCCCGCGCCTCGGCGTCCAGCTTCTCCCAGGCAGGCGGTTCGGAATGCCGGTTGCTGTCTTCCTCGGCAAATGTCAGCTTCAGTTGCATATGCCTTCTCCTTGAGCGGGCGGCGACTCATCACGCCGCTGAAGAAGAGCGTCGGCCACAAAGCGCAAATGCTGAAGATCTGCGAGCCGACAGATGGCTATGTGGTTTGCCGTGGCGTCGGAGGAGGAAACGCCCGTATCGCCGATATCCGTCCACGCCACGGGAATGTGACTGCGACTGCCATCGGGTAATTCCACAAGCAGCAATGGCATGCCTCGGCTCACCAGTCGCTTGACGACCGGCAGAACACGCCCTTCGAAGGCGTGTCCCGAGCGGGTAACAGCTATCGACGTCGGTAGATCCCGGTGATGGGTAGTCTGGCGACGTTTCCTT
>NZ_JARFYN010000129.1 GCF_030272695.1 Martinezella calliandrae | reverse complement strand
CTTTGGCCCCAAAGGCAAGGTTTCGAGCGCTGAGTTGCGCAGCAACTCGTAAGTGCGCCCTTCAACCTTCAATCGCTGCGCTCTTTCAGTAGGGATCAGGCAACGCGCACGATCTACTCGCATTTCTGTCAGTTGCGACCGACGACACGCTGTTTACGGTGTGGGCGACAATGGACGAAGCAAAACCGCAAGCGATCATGTTGGAGGTGTTAGTGGGGATGACGCGCAAGACGATCGAACAACGCATCGCCGAACTGGAGGTGCTCAAAAAGACGCTGAAGGCGCGGCTTGGCAAACAAGAACGCGTCGAGGACACCAGGCGGAAGATCCTGCTTGGCGCGCTCGTGCTGCACCGGCTCGAACACGGCAAGGATCCATTTTCCCGCGATCTGATGAGCTGGTTGCGCCGCGAACTCCCGGGCTTCCTGAGCCGCGACCATGACAAGGCGCTGTTCACAGGCATCCTCGATGCGTCGATCACACCGAACCAAAACGAACCAGGGATGGACAGCCAGCCATGACCGTCGTCGATTTGCTGAAGGCGGTCGTCAAAGCGCCGATCTACGCGGTCGTCTGCGGGGTTCTGGGTCTGGTCCTCGCCGCACTCCTCGTACTCGGCAATGCGGTGGTGCAAGCGCTCACGGACATCGAGCCCGCAAGCGTCCATCGCGCCGTCGATGCCATCGCAAAATACCTGCCGGCGATCATGGCCATCGGCGGCTTCATCTCTGCGTTCGTGCCAATCACCGATCTTCGCGCAGCCGTCTTTGGCACCGCCCGTTGGGCCAACCGGAAAGAGCTGCAGTCCCTCGCCAAAGTCGAGAGCGGATTGTTGATCGGCCGCGACAGCAAAGACGGAAAGCTGCTTCGCTATGACGGACCAGCACATCTTCTGACGATGGCGCCAACGCGAACCGGCAAGGGGGTCGGGACCATCATTCCCAATCTGCTGACTGCCGACCGCTCGGTGATCTGCATCGATCCGAAAGGCGAGAACGCCAGGATCACCAGTCGGGCGCGGCAATCATTCGGACCGGTCCATGTGCTCGATCCGTCGAACCTCGATGTTGCCGAAGACGCCAGCACGCTCGCCGACGCGTTGGTGTTCGATGAGCCGGAAATGGCAGGCGAGACACATTGGAACGAAGAGGCCAAGGCGCTGATCGCCGGGATCATCCTCCACGTGGTCACGCACCATCCGCCGGATGAGCGAAGTCTCGTCCGCCTGCGTCACTATCTGACATTGGCGCCGGAAGCATTCGAAGCCTTGCTGAAACAGCTGCAGGCATCAACCGAGGTGAACGGTCTTGTCGCTCGTGCCGCCAACCGACATCTCGGTAAATCCGATCGCGAAGCCGCAGGCGTCCTCTCGGCAGCGCAACGCCACACGCATTTTCTCGACAGTCCGCGCATGGCGGCCGTACTCGGACGGTCGGATTTTCGCTTCGCTGATTTGAAGCACCACAACGCGACGGTGTTTCTGGTTTTGCCGCCCGATCGGCTTTCGACCTATTCGCGTTGGCTTCGCCTGCTCGTCAGCCAGAGCCTCACCGACATGGCCCGGGATCCCATGAAGCCGGCAATGCCGGTCCTTTATCTTCTCGATGAGTTTGCCGCCCTCGGTCACCTCGATCCTGTCGAGCGCGCCATGGGACTGATGGCTGGCTACGGTGTTCAGCTCTGGCCGATCCTGCAAGATGTCCATCAGCTTCGCGCCACATACGGAAAGAGGGCAGGGACGTTCCTCTCCAATGCCAGTGTCCTTCAGCTGTTCGGTGTCAACGACATCGAGACGGCGGAATTGGTCGGAAAGACGATTGGCAAAACAGACGCACAGTATTTTACGGGCTCATGGAGCGAAGGAAAGAGCTCGACCTCCGAGCACATCGCTGCGCGCGATCTGATCAATCCGGACGAGGTGATGCGGCTGCCGAGCGATCAAATGATCTTGCTCCGGCAGGGGCAGCGGCCGGCGCTGGTTCGCAAGCTGCGCTACTACGATGATCCAGAGTTCAAGGCGCTGTTCGATCCGTCATGAGAGATGAAACTAAAGACCTATTCAAAACGCTGATGTTCACGGTCGGCTGCATCACCAGCAGCAACCCTTCCGACCGACGACGGATCGCTGAGGCCTACGCGAATGCTCATAATATCGTTTCAGAAATCGCGCTTGACCGAGGAGACGTTTATCCACGTATCGTTGTCTGCTTTCAACATTTTGATCGCTACCGGGCAGCGGGCGATATCGCATATGCTGGATGGATGCTCACGGCGTTGGCGCTTCGAGTCGACGAACGAAATCTTCGAGAGTGGAGGGTTCTCCGTAGGATCATAGATGAGACCGTAGCGCTTTTGCCGATCGCTGTCGCAACAGTTAACTAGCCCTTTCGAAACCATCAGACTGGAATGGTGTCCGATTCATTCTGAGCCGTCTGCTTTTGGCTTGGCGAAGCGCACCCCGGCGCCGCCACCGTTCTCGCTAATGAATTCAATTCCAGCTTTTTCGAATGCGTACTGTATCGCTTGCATCGTTGCGGCATGTCCAGCCCGCCCTGCTTCAATTCGAGTTACGGTGGCCGCCGTGACAGCCGCATGCTTTGCCAAGTCCCGGACACCCCATTTTAACGCTGCTCGAGCCATCCGAACTTGATCACCTGATATCATATTATAACCTTGACATTATTTCTATAATCTTCCAGACTCGTGGCGCGATCAGATATTGGGCGATCGCGGCCAAGCAAGGCGCTGCAAACACCTTACCTGGCCTACCACAATCTCTTATGTTCGTATTCAAGCCCTTTGGCCATGATTTTTCCTTTTCGACTTTGACGACGAATGCACATGCTTGAAGCTATTGAACAAAGGAGGA
>NZ_JARFYN010000128.1 GCF_030272695.1 Martinezella calliandrae | reverse complement strand
GGCTCATCCGCGGCTTCCGCGTCAACGACGGCCGTCCGATGGCACAAAGCCGCCGCGCCGCCTAAAGCCGCAGCCAAACAGCCACACCGAACCGCCGGGTGCAAACCCGGCGGTTTTGCTTTGTGGGAGCAGTCAAGTTGCTCAGCCGGCGGCCGCAATCCGCTCGACCAGCCGGTCGATCTCACGATCGGAATAGACCTCGATGCCCGCCTGCTTCAGCACAGCCGCCGTCACGCCATGACCTGTATGCCGCTCGCCGGAAAAAGTACCATCATAGATGAAGCCGGAACCACAAGACGGGCTGCCGTCGACCAAGAGGGCGTATCGACAGCCGGTTTCCCGTACGAGCGCCAAGGCATTTTCGGCCGCCTGACGAAATTCCGCCGTGACATCGCCGCCGGTGATCTCCATCACGCACGCAGTGCCGGCAAGCACATCCTCGCCGGTCGCACCATCGGCGATTTCGGCTGGCGGTCGCGGCACGACCATGCCGGCGGACATTTCCGGACAGATCGTCACCAGCCTTCCCTCCTCGCACCAGCGGTCGATGGCCGGATGGATGAGCGGTTTGAAACGGCCGTCATAACGAACGGCATGGCCCATGAGGCAGGCGCTGACGAGGATTTTTCCAGTCATCGCGTCTCCGTGCCTTACCCCGAAATTTTCGAGAAATCCGCGACTGTGCCGGTTGCCTCGCGGATCAGGCGCAGCAGCGCCAGGCGGTTGGCGCGGATGGCGGCGTCTTCGTCGTTGACAAGGACATCCTCGAAGAAGCGGTCGACCGGCGCACGCAGCTTCGAAAGCGCTGACATCGCCGAGCGGAAATCTTCCTTGGCGATCGCATCGGAGGCCTCGGCAGAGGCTGCCTTGATGGCGACGAAGAGATCCTTTTCCGCATCGAGTTTGAGCAACGCTTCCGAAACGCCATCGGCTATGACGGTGCCCTTCTTCTCCTCGGCGGCGAGAAGCTGTGTGGCGCGCTTAGTGCCGGCAAGCAGGTTCTTGCCGTCTTCCGAGGTGATGAAGGCAGTCAGTGCATCGACGCGGCGGGCCACCATCAAAAGGTCGTCAGCTGCCGGCGTCAGCACGGAGTCGATGAGGTCGTAGCGGGCGCCCTGATCGCGCAGGTAGACTTTCAGGCGATCATGGAAGAAGGCGAGCAGATCAATGTCTTTCGTCGCTGCCAACAGCGACAGCCGAACCTTGCGTTCGAGCAGGATTCTCACAACGCCCAAAGCCGCACGGCGGAGCGCGTAAGGGTCCTTCGAGCCGGTCGGTTTCTCATCGATTCCCCAAAAACCGATCAGCGTGTCCAGCTTATCGGCCAGCGCAACAGTGATCGCAACCTTGTCCTCGGGGACGCGGTCGGATGGGCCCTGCGGCTTATAGTGATCTTCGATCGCGGCGGCCACCGAGGCGTCTTCGCCTTGCAACACGGCATATTTGCGGCCCATGAGGCCCTGCAGTTCAGGGAATTCGCCCACAGCTTCGGTGCGCAGATCAGCCTTGGCGAGCACAGCCGCGCGATCGGCCTTGGCCGGGTCGGCGCCGGTGATCTTGGCGAGTTCAGCGGCCAACGCACGAATACGGGAAACGCGTTCGCCCTGGCTGCCGAGCTTGGCATGGAAGGTGACGTTCAGCGTGTCCAGCTTGGCCATGCGCTGGTCGAGCGGCTTCCTCAGGTCGAGGCCGAACTTCGCGGCCGACGCTTCCAGCGTTTCAAGGTCCGGCAGATCGCCCTGATCGCGCTTCCAGAAATGCAGCGCATCGGAAAGGCGGGCGCGCACGACCTTGCCGTTGCCATGGACGATCTCCTTGCCGCCATCTGTCGCCTGGATATTGGCGACAAGGATGAAACGGCTGGAGAGTGTCTCGCCGACCTGCGGACGCGTGACGAAGCACTTCTGATTGGTCTTGATCGTCAGGCGGATGATTTCCGAAGGGATCGACAGGTAATCCTGTTCGAAGGAGCCCATCAGCACCTGCGGCCACTCCACCAGACCGGAGACCTCTTCCAACAGGCCCTCATCCTCGACCAGTTCCAGGCCGTTGGCAAAGGCGATGTCACGCGCATCGTGAAGGATAATGTCCTTGCGGCGTTCGGCATCGAGAATGACCTTCGCCTTTTCCAGGCTGGCCGCGTAGTCATCGAAGCGCTTGACGGTGATCGCCTGTGGCGCATGGAAACGGTGGCCGAAAGTCACGTTCGATGCGACAATGCCGTCGATCTCGAAGGGGATGACGGCGGTCTCTTCATGCTCCGTACCGAAGAGGCAGACGATCGATTGCAGCGGGCGCACCCAGCGCAGCGAGCCGGGCTTAGACGAGGCCTTGCCCCAGCGCATGGATTTCGGCCAGGGGAAATCCTTGATGATCCCCGGCATGATTTCGGAAATGATTTCCTCAGCAGCGCGGCCGGGCTTGGAGATGATCGCAACGTAGAAATCGCCCTTCTTCGGGTCGCTTTGCACCTGTGCTTCGGAGATGGAAGACAGGCCGGCGCCGCGCAGGAAACCTTCGATCGCCTTTTCATTGGCATCGGTGCGCGGTCCCTTGCGTTCGTCACGCACGTCGGCGGAGCGCGCCGTAAGGCCGCGAATGTCGAGCGTCAGCCGCCGCGGCGTCCAATATTCGCGCGCACCCTCATAGGAAAGACCCGCTTCGACCAGCGCGTCGGTGGCGAGCTTCTTCAGCTCGCCGGCAGCCTTGCGCTGCATACGGGCGGGAATTTCCTCGGAGCGGAGTTCGAGAAGGAGATCGGGCATAGGAGCTGTCTTTACGTTGAGGCAAAAATGATCCGGGCGGACTTAGCAAGCCCGGCGGCAAAAGTCATCCCGGCAAACGGCGAATTTACCATCCCCCGCCACCGCCGCCCCC
>NZ_JARFYN010000127.1 GCF_030272695.1 Martinezella calliandrae | reverse complement strand
TTGCAGTCGGGCGGACATTCTGCCCATATCGAGCAAGAGCTCGTAGTCCATTATCGCTGGCACGCGCTTTACGGGCGTCGTGTGCGGCGGTTTTATGATGAGACGCGGCGGGGTATGGAGACGATCGTCGCCGAAGTGGCGCCTGGGGTGGCGCTTTGCTTGCCGGCTTGGATCTTCGATCCGATAATTTGTGCGGTCATGCAGATCGGGGAGCCTCACGTAAACATTGAGGGCCTCGCAGATCTATGTCGCTTGCTTGAAGGGCATAGACTCAGGCGAAGTTCTTCAGACGACAGCACCGTCGTCCAGGAGGACCGTCATGAGGAAGTCATTCGACCTGATGTTAACGCCCCGCCCGCCGCGCCAGCTCTGCATCTTGTTGGACCCGCCGGAGCTGAAGGGGATCAAAGCCATCGAACGAAGCGCGGTCACCATAAGGTTGGCGCGGCTTCTCATGGAGGCCGCCGGCGCGATAACGGTGGAGAGCGGCAATGACTGACGTCGATATTTTGCCGCCTTCGATATTGAAGCGCAAGGCCGTGGTTTATGTTCGCCAATCGACGCAAGCCCAGGTCCAAAACAACCTTGAGAGCCAGCGGCGGCAGTATGAGCTGGTCGATGAAGCCCGCCGGCGCGGATTCCGAGACGTTGAAGTTATCGATGATGACCTTGGCCGTTCCGCAAGCGGAACGGTCGCTCGCCCAGGATTTGATAAACTCGTCGCTGGGCTATGTGCCGGCAATGTGGGCGCCGTTCTCTGCCTGGATGCGTCGCGTTTGGCTCGCAATGGGCGTGATTGGCATCATTTACTTGAGCTCTGCGGGCTGGTTGAGGCAAGGGTCATTGATCTTGAAGGCGTGTACAACCCTTGCCGCCCGAACGATAGGCTGCTTCTGGGAATGAAGGGCAGCATTAGCGAGTTTGAACTTGGTATCTTGCGATCAAGGATGCTCGATGCAGCCCGATCCAAGGCGCGTCGCGGCGAACTGCGTATTCCGGTGCCAATCGGCTACATCTGGCACCGGGAAGTTGGCCTCGGTTTTGACCCTGACCTTCGGGTTCAAGAAGCCGTTCGTCAAATATTCGAGCGCTTTCGCCAACTGGGAAGTGGTCGCCAGGTCTACCGCGCTCTCAGCGCGGAGCGGGTTCACTTCCCCCGCCCATCCGACGGTAAGCGGTCAGTGTCGTTTGATTGGACGCCAATCCGCTATCGTAACGTCATCTCGGTTTTGAAGAACCCATTTTATGCGGGAGCCTATGCCTACGGTAAGACTGAGAAACGCACTGAGATCATCGACGGACGCGCCCACAAAACCTATAAACATCCTCGCGCCCTCAGCGATTGCGAGATTCTTCTAAAGGGCCACCATGAGGGCTACATCGATTGGTCCGAGTACGAACGCAACCAGAAGCAGATTTCCCTCAACGATTTCGGCCGTCGGGGTGGGCCGAAGTCCGGTAGAGGTGGGCGATCCTTACTGATTGGATTAATGGCTTGCGGTCGATGCGGACGCCGCTTGAAGGTTGGGTATAGGGGGCGCTATCCTTACCCCATCTACCAATGCTTCGGCGCGGATGTCTACAACTCGACGCGCTGTATGAGTTTTGCGGGGCAACGTACCGATAGAGTGATCGCTTCTGAGCTCATCCGTGCCGTCGAGCCCATGGCGGTCGAAGCGGCGCTTACGGCGGAGAGGACGTACATGGAAGGTCAGGCAGAGCAACAGCGAATGATCGAGCTGGAACTTCAGCAAGCCCGTTATGATGCCTCTTTAGCCGAGCGCCGTTACGCAGCCTGCGATCCAGACAATCGCTTGATCGCCGCGACGCTCGAGAAGAACTGGGAGGCGACCCTACGCCGCGTTCAAGAGTGCGAAGCGCGGCTGAGCGCCACAAAGGCCACCAACGCTGGTAAGACCGTTCCCGATTTTGCCGGCCTCGCCGACGATCTGCAAGCGGCTTGGGCCAGTCCGCAAGTGACGATGCGCACCCGCCAGCAGTTGCTTCGGTCGCTCGTCAACGAGATCACGGCCAATATCGATGACGTTGCCCGTGAGATTGTTCTGATCATCCATTGGAAGGGCGGTCAGCACTCGGAGGTTCGACTGCATAAACCGACCTCCGGAGAACATGAATGCCGCACGTCCGACGACGCCATTGCCGTGATTACCAGCATGGCCGCTCGATGGTCTGACGAGGATATCGCCGCCACGCTGAACAGAATGCGGATGCCGACGGCGCAAGGGAAGACTTGGACAGCCAAGCGCGTGAGTTCCATACGGCGCGTGCGCGATATCCATGCCTATCGTTCGGCGGAGAAGGACGGCACGTGGCTCACTCTGCGCGAGGCGGCGCAACACTGCGGGGTCACAAGTCATCGGATCCGGCCCTTGATCGAGGCTAAAATCCTGCCCGCAGAACAGGTCGTGCCCGGCGCTCCCTATCAAATCCTCGCCGCCGATCTTCGCTCCGACGCCGTCGTTCGTGCGATGGGGCGTAACGGTGGCCCGTGTCACCTCGAAACGCAAAATCAAATCCCAATGTTTCCAAATACTTGAGAAGGAAGCGTACAATGAATCAGACATCGCCTGGGGTCTGATTGCACGCTCAACAATGTTGGAGTCTATTTCGATGCGCCCGTCATGGAGGAACTGTTCGAAGGCTTCCCGTCGATGAAGGGCATAGCGAATTGCTTCGGCGAGCTTTGATTTTCCAGAGATGCGGGGCAGCGTGTCCTGCCAGAGTTTGTAGAGATCGGCAACGACTGCAGCGGAGGCCTCCTGGCGGGCGGCTGCGCGAACATCGGGGCTTTGTCCGCGCACCTTTTCCTCAATCGACCAAAGTGCGCCCATCTTTTCGATTGTCGCCGTTGCCACCTTGGAACTGTCGTTCG
>NZ_JARFYN010000126.1 GCF_030272695.1 Martinezella calliandrae | reverse complement strand
AAATGCTGCGGAACTGGCTCCTGAACAACCCATGGCGAAACCGCTGACAGGCCGAGGTACATCGCAGACCCCGACCTGCACCAAATATGCGGAAGATCCTCATTTTGACGGCCTCGTGAATGGCCTGGCGGAACGTTCTGTCGCGATGGAGGTTTGAACGGCAGATCAAGAAACTCATGCCGTTCCGCCGCCTTGAAAGGAGACCGAAAATGCGGAACAAATACACCGAAATCTGATGAAACGCCGCATGATCCAAATCCATCGCCTGCGGGACCACATCGCACCCGGGAAAAGCCGCCGATGACGTCGGCGCAGGATCCGGAAGGCAATAAAAATCCGAATGATCCACCGCTTGATCCAGCACTTTGCCAACGGGCGATCCGTCCGGAGCGGCGTGAACAGCGTTGGAAAGGTGACGAGCCCGTTTAGGTGCTGGCGCGCGGTTTTGGTATGCTGCTGCGATCGCAGACACCGATCTTCATTAGATTCTATGCACAGCCTTCTGTTGCCGAGGCGAGTCGCGCCGACTATAGCGTCAGGTCACATCACCCGCGTTTGGCGAATATACGCCTCCGGCATTTCTTGTTGCTGCAACGCAAGCGCCGGATCTTCAGGGTTATCATGACCGTGCGCCCCTGCCATAGCAGGTCAGCGAGCCGCCGCTCGTAGCGACGATGAAGGCGACGCGAAGCTTTGCGGCACTCTGGACATTTGGCTCCCGTCGATCGGAAGCGATAATTGATCGATCTTGCCTCTTTTGATTGTTGGACATGATCGACGACCAAAGACGGCGGGATCAACGGTAGAACACGCTTCGCCATTTCCTTGCACCTGCTGATTCGCATGTCGAATCAATAGGATTGAGAAAGTTGCAACGAAATTGCGGAAGAGCACACTTCTTAGCTGAGGATTTTTCACGCGGCGTTGACAATTGTCGCAAGGCACGGCCGGCATCAGTTCCGCAGGCAGCGCCAGAAGACCCTGACGCGCCTGCCGCCGCCAGTCCGAAAGCTGATGCGCAGCGAGTTCATAGGTGAGCGCAACATCAACAACCCGCGCACCGGGCTGAAGGCTTTCCGCTACAATCCGCGCCTTCAGATCATTGGGCCATCGCCGGTTTCCACGACGCGGCTCGACAACTTCGAAGCGCCCGACAAATCCATCACCGCCATCCGCCATGCCAAATCTCCAGCTCTTGCCGAAAACCTTCTGGCACAAACCTCACTGTTCACAAACACACGGAATCAATGGGGTTTAGGCGGCGCATACCCAGCAGTTCGAAAGTGGGACGCTGATTGGAGCTGCAAGCGTACAGCTCCTTCCGCGAAGTTCACCGCGCGGCGCCTCCGCCGAGGCTTAGACAACTATGCACTAAACGCAAACTACACCCGCCGTCGGCTTTGTCGGCTCTGCGACAGGGTGGCGTTCGGCTCACAGGTCGTCCCACTCATATTTATCCGACTGAACAAGGTGTGGAAATTATTTCTGAGCTTCCTCTGCACAGTTGGCACGACTTTTCGTCTCCATTTCTAAGACGGCAGGATCTGCCGACCCGATACTCGCGTCTTGGGTCATTGCGGTGGACGACGACGACAGATCGTCAGATAGGATCGCGTATGGAGACCTACGAACTAGGCGACCTCGAGCTGCAACCGGGTCTGTTGACGGTGTGGCGACCCGACGTGCCTGACCCAGTACACCGGCGGCATGATTTGCGTCGCCCGTCTTATGTTCAGGAGGAACATCTCGGCTATTTAGCGGATGGCCAGCCGGCGTGTGCCGATCCGCGTGAGACATATCTGTGGATCAGCCGATCGCATAAGGAGATTTATGTGAGCTTCCGTCTCCCGCAGACGGCAACCGCGCGAACCGCGGTGGTTGGCTGCCTCAACAAAGTCAGTTCACTGGCCAACTCGATCAGCGGCGCCTCGCCCGGGTCAGGCGCACGGCGGATTACTCTGGCCGGGACACATTCGTTATGATTGCCGCTATAAGGAAATGCGCAATATTTATTTCATTCGATGGTGTGTCGGTGTCAGGCATCACCGTCGAAGCGGTGAAGATCGCAAAAAAACTCACGGACGAAGGGTTCAAATGCTACCTGGATCTGGGATACGATATCAACATAAGTAAAGGAAATTTCGGAAGACCGTACAAGTTTGAGGCCGCCCTTTATCACAAGTGTTTTGAGTTGGCACGTGTTGCGGATCTTTCTAATATACCTAACTATACCATCGAATTTCTTGACAAGGTAAATAAGGTACTAATTAGCGAGACACTTGCCGTATCACGCGATGCAAGGGCGGCGATACTTACGTCAGTAGACGAGGTTGCCGCGGAAGTAGCGCTTAAAATCGAGGCCCTATGGAAATATCTGAATGTCAGCAAAGTTATCGTCGAAAACGGAACGCTGCCTGAGAATATCATATATTCCCGCGCACTACTCCTCGCGATTGAACAGTACGGACGCGCCAAGAATTTGAGGAATTTTGTCATCTGGCGCGACCATGACCTGATGTGGAGCAGCGAAAAAAAATCGATGAAATACGGCGCTCCGCCGTATCCGTATGCGACTAAACCGGTCAAATCGCAATACATCACCTATGTTACGCTGAATGAAAAACTACGAGATGAACTGGAAGCATGGTCCAATTTTGAAGTTGAGGTTCAAGTCGGGAAAAATGCATACAATTTTTCCGAGTGCTCCCGCCGTAATATCAGGCCATTATTGGGTATTCGCAAGAGCGACATTCTGATTGCTAGAACAACGCGTCTGATACCTCAAAAGCGAATCGACAGAGATATCGTCCTGGTAAATCTGAACCGCGCCGGGTTTGCCGGAGGCTCCAACTCGTGAGAAAGTGGAGCCGATATGAGCAAGACGACCAACAAATTTTCACCTGAAGTTCGTGACCGAG
>NZ_JARFYN010000125.1 GCF_030272695.1 Martinezella calliandrae | reverse complement strand
CTGGAAGCAAGCTGCTATCGCAGCACTTCCAGTCCTTTTCGTTCAACAATATCAAGGATCTTGATGGCCGTGCTGCTGGGTTTCTTCGTTCCCTGCTCCCATGCGGCAACCGTGATCTTCTTAACGTTGATGAACTGAGCAAACACGGCCTGGCTGACCTTGTTTGAGTTCCGGATTTTCTTGATCTCCTCGGGCGTATAGTCACGAAGAGGAGGAAGGCAGAGAGCGTCGAACTCCCGCATCGTCACATCATCCACAAAGCCGGCTTCGTGCAGTCGCGCAGCAGACTTATGAACGTTCTTGAGAATTCTGCTCATGGCACTGAATCTCCAGTATCTGTTTCATTTCAATCATCTCAGCGAGCTTTTTGTCGTCAGCGAGCATGTAGACATCACATAGCTTTCGAAGGGCTTCCTTTTCCTTCTTCGTGATATTGTCAGTCTCGTTCTTGGCGAAGCCGTGGACGAAAATAAGCCTGTCGCCCTGACGATGGCCAACGATAGTCCGATAGCTTCCACGCTTGCCACGCCCTGGTGCTGCCACTCGCTTCTTGAGAAGAAAGCCGCCCAATCTGGCATCAACCAATCCAGCTTCGATCTCCTTTGCGGCATCACACAACATGGCATCCGTCACGTTGTACTCTCCGGCCCAGTCCTCGAACTCCAAATCCTTCAAAACTCTCACTGGCAATTTATATATTACTCCGTGATACAGATAGCAAGCGAGATTTTGAAAAATCTCGCACCCGGAACGGCATCGACAACCGCAGCCACTGGTTGATATTTGTCGCCAAACATAAATATTCCTTGAACATTTTCAATCCATGCCGACGGTTGCAGCATTACGGCCATTACAGCAGGGTCGTTCTCGCGCGCCTCTCCGAAGCCGATCGACTCTGACAACGCGATGGTACGAACGCGCCATGTTCAGATTGATACGAATAGAGTTGCGACAATCCAACGCCTGATCGGCGAACGCTCTCGTATTGTCCTCAATGAAGGCTCTGAACATGGAAGATCCCAACAATATCAACGTGCCTGCCGTATCCGGAATTTCCTTCAGCTCCGATGACCTGGAGGTTCTCCGGAGGGTAGAAATATTGGGGCAACCAGCACTTCCTCCTTTCGCCACACTGCCGGACCTTCACGCTTAAGACCCTCCGCAAGGTCACCGAGGAAGATGCCTTCAAGACGTTCTGCCTGATCCGCTGGCCGGAGACTAGCGGCCGTCCGATCTGCATCAATTGCGGGCACGAGCGCTGCTATCCGATCCGACGACAGCGCTTCAAATGCCAGAAGTGCCGTCGCGAATTTTCGGTCACCTCGAAGACGGTCTTTGCCTTCCGAAAGATGTCCTTTCGAGACATTCTGACGAGTCTGTGGCTGTCCGTGAACAGTGTGAAGGGCAAGAGCGCCCTCCAGCTCTCCCGCGAACTCGGATGCCAGTACAAGACCGCCTGGGTCTTCCTGATGAAGATGCGCGAGGCGATCGCCACCAGGCGCGAAGACATGGTTCTCGAAGGCGAGATCCACATCGACGGAAAGTATGCTGGCGGACACATCAAGCAGAAGAACCGGAAGGAGGACCGGATCGATCGACGAAGGAAAAAGTATCAGAATCTCAAACGGATGACGATCCTTGCCATGCGAGAGAAGACGCTCTTCGGACGAGAACGCACCCTCACTCGCGTCATTCGAACCGAGGACAGCAACGAGGCTTGGGAGTTCGCCAGGAAGCACGTCCGCAAGGGTTCGACGATTCACGCCGACGAACACTTCAGCTATGACGACCTCCAGGGGCTGCAAGAACTCAAGCGCGTAAACCACAGCAGGGAATATGAGACCAAGGACGGCGTGAACACCAATCACGTCGAGAGTTTCTTCTCACGCATCCAGCGGGCCTATGTTGGCATCCACCACCGCTTCTCGGGTGAAGTACTTCGACTGGTACGCGGCGGAAATCGCCTGGCGCAAGGACAATCGCCGGGTCGATAACGGCACGCAGATGTGGAGCATGGTGCATTTCGCATTGTCGAGGAAGACATCGCGCAATCTGTGTGGCTACTGGGAGGGCAACAAGCCGCCCGACCTCGTCTGGGCGAACGGTGTCAGTCCGGACGGGGCATGATCAGGCCGCGCTCTCCCAGAGGCGACGCTGGCCGTCGGCGACACCCGCATATCGTGCCCGGCCGTCCTTGACGAGCTTGTCGAGGTCTCGCGACAGAACGTTGCCAATCTGGCCAAGCCGCGGATCATCCTCCGTCAACCCGATCTGCAGCGCGACCTGCTTTGCGCAGTCCGCAGTCGAAACCGGAGCCTCTGCATCTCTCAGGATGCGCAGGAGGGCTCCGCGCTTGTCGAGATCCTTGAGCAATGGTGTCACAGCGCTTGCAGGCACCTTCGGAGGCTTTCTCGAACGGATCCGAGCAGCGCCGTCGGGTCGATAGTTCTCGTCGTAAACTTTCAGCACGGTGTCGAACGCGGCCCGCTGCTGCTCCAGGATCTCGATCTCGCCGCGAAGAACCTCGATCATCGTTCCCAGTTCTTCCCGCTTCTTCTTCAGCTCCTCTACCACCTGCATCCGTAACACCCTCTAAAAGCTACGCTTTCAGACTATCTGGTCATGGAATGAGAGTCTGGTGGTGGATCCTACATAATTGCGGAAAAATTTGAGGCGGAGAACTTTTGTAGCAACAGGGTCATCGGTCCTAATCGCTTCAAGGCGGGCATCGCTGACTTTCGCAGTAGCGCCCATTACGGAGATAGAAAATTAGATCATTGAATGACGGCTTCGCGCCATCCTATTCGACCGTTAAACCAGGCTACGAGATTTCCTCAAAGCTGCGTTCTGCATACTGGACCTGGCTGTCCAGTTCGGGGTGGAAACCTGACCGTTTCCTAGCAATTGGATCGCGCAATGAGCACACGATGCGTGTCGCCTCGCATCAGTTGATGATTTCGCCTCGTTCGTCTGAGCGCAGTGCGGTCAGTCGTTCTCTCCATACCTGTAGTGCTTCAGGCGTCAATCTGGTCCAATGCGTGATTTCGCCGGTAACCTTGAGCGCTGCGCTGCTGCGATACGACCGAGTAGGGTTGCCGGGAAATTTCTTGTCGGTCACGTTCGGGTCGTTCTCGAATGTCCCGGTTGGCTCAACGACGTAAACACGCGGGACTGCGCCGCCTTCGGTGAGTTCAGCCGCGATTTCAGCGGCAAGCCCGGCACCTTCCACAATGGCAGTGAAATAGATATGGTTCATCACCACTTCAGGACGATAGTTCGAGCGGTATCCTGCGGTGAGGAAGTCACCCACGCGCAAATCCGCGATTGTGCCATGAAAGAAGGGTCCCACGTCCGGCGCTTCGGTCATCATAATCGTCCTTATCTTATGAGTCTGCTTGTAGTCGTTTTCAAGCTCTTTAGGCATGATTTTTCCTTTTCGACTTTGACGGCGAATGCACATTGGTGAAGCTGGTGAACAAGATCCTATGGGGGTGCGCCGGGAGACCGGCAAGGAGTAGATGGTGAAAGTCCATTACGATGAAGGTGTAGCGAACCACGTCGGCCCCGAGCCGTGCGCA
>NZ_JARFYN010000124.1 GCF_030272695.1 Martinezella calliandrae | reverse complement strand
TTCAGACATAGCAATTCATACCAAGCTCATTCCCTGAACTCACACGAATAAGCCCGATCCCCCGCTATCGCCAGATGGGGTCAATGCACCGCTTACGAAACAACTGCCGAAGAGCGTGGTGCGGTAAATCCGCACGCCACGTTCTGTGGGAACCGGAGGTGGGTGACCACCTCCGGTGACCCGGTGGCGCCCGGTAACGGGCGTCCCTACCGCGAATGCGCCAAGATCAGTGCGGACAGCGGTTGGCGTTTTTGATTGAACGGATGTGGGTTCCATAACCTGCTCCTCCCGAGCAAGTGCTTTGATGCAGCCTCACTCTGCCAGAGCGTAGGCCGCTGTTCACTCCTCATGGGATCTAAACCCGAAGGGGTGCCTCTCACCCGCCCCCGCTCCTCCGTTTCAATCCGGACCAGCCGGTCGGATCGGGGGCTGACCAACAGTGCCAGTATCGCGTTTCTAGCTGATGGCGCCGCATTTCTAATCAGCTTTGACATCGTTTTTTGTAGAGATGGCGCTCCAAAAATGTTCCGACGCAGCCTGGACATAAATTGTTGGGATCACGCGAATCTCGCTTTTGCCTCCGCCATAACGCACAGCAACTCAAACATAAGATTGGCAGCAACCAGCTGGGTGTGTCCCGTCAAGTCGTACATTGGCGCCACCTCACAGATGTCTGCCCCGATGATCTGCCGCCCGGTAAGCGATCGAATAATCACCTGAGCGTCACGAGGCGACAGCCCACCGATCTCCGGCACACCCGTTCCCATAGCGCAGGCAGCGTCCAAGCCATCGATGTCGAACGACACATATGTTGGGCTACCGCCAATGATTCGGCCGATTTCTTCGATGACCTTTGGGCGCCCCATGCCTTCATACTCGTCGATAGTGATCACTCGCATGCCAACAGATATGCCATATGCAGTGTCGTTCTCGCTGAGCTGGCTGCCACGCAAGCCGATCTGGATCATGCGTTTGGGATCCACCAAGCCCTCCTCGACAGCCCTCCTCCAGGTCGTCGCATGGTTGATCTTCGTACCATGCACTTCGTCTAACGTGTCTGAGTGCGCGTCGAACTGAACCACCCCAACGGGCTTATCCTTAGCGATTACGCGTAGGATGGGAAGAGGGATCGTGTGATCTCCGCCAACAGACAGGGGCCACGCTCCCGCGGCATGGATCTCCTCGAACGTGACTTGGATAAGATCAATACTCTTTAGCGCCTCGTGCGCGTTAACAGCCGCGTCACCGACATCGGCAACATTCACCAAAGTAAATGGGTTGATCTTGGTTACGGGATTGAAGCGTCGGAGAATGCGTGAGGCTTCGCGAACCGCAGCCGGCCCTAGCCGTGTGCCCGGCCTCACGTTGGAGCCGAAATCGTAAGGCACGCCTACGAGGGCAATGTCCAGCCCACGACCAATTGGCCTGCGCTGCGCGCGCATAAACGTAGCTACATCCGCATAGCGCGGTGTTTGGCTAGGATCAATCACGGGCCAAGCCTGCTCGCGGACGGTGGAAAGACTTCTGTTTTCTGTCATTGCGAATCTCCTGAAACGTGGGATTGCGGCCAAGCTTTGGATTTGTTGTGATTGTTCCATCCCGATTTTCGTCTGTTGTAGCGAAGCCGGCGCATCAACGAACTCCAAGGCCCAATCGCTTCGCTCCAACTATCGCTGAATGGTCGGCGGCTTCCTCGATACAGTGAAGCGTTTCAAAGGTCTTCATACAGTCTCGCCCCTGTGCAACGCGGCATGCATGTTCTGCCTTCTCCAGAAGTCCTGTGGGCTGGTCGAAGCACGACATACCGCGGTTCACCATGGAAGCAAAGTTGATGCAAGATTGGCGCCGCTACACTACTTGTCCGCACCGGCGGTCCGAAGCACCAACCAGCGAGCTAACGCTCGACATTCTTGTCCAGCTTCATACACAAACGCCACCGGACAGAAACGTTAGGAACAGCAATTACCCAAACACTGCCCTAGACCGACCTTATTCTTGCTCTCTTTGTCAGTTTCCAAAGAAATCGGCTCGGGACGACCGCACGACAGGGGACCACCTCCACAGAGGCCAGAACCAGCTTCAGGTTGGATCATTTTCTAAAGTCAAGGTCGTGCTCCTAATCACCAAGAGCCGGAAACGGCGTAATCGCCCACTGGATTAGGTCGACAGCGCGTTGCAGTATTGCCTCAGTTTGAGCAAGGTTAGGCGAAGCGGCGACGACATGTCCGATACAGTCTCGGTAATCTCCATACTTGACGATCGGCGTCTTCGCTTCAACAAACAATTTGACCTCGGCCACACCTGGTATAGCAGCCGCCTGTCCGTCCCCAACGATCCAATCGAGGGTGCCCTCGCGATTGGGAACCAAATACCGCACGGCCGAAGTTTGCGAATGCTGTCTATGCAAATTGGCATCGTCGCCGATGAGAAGTTTGATATGCTCCGTGACAAAATCTACACCGTAAGCCAGCTTTACCAATTGAGGATCCGGGGCTCCTGCAAGTCGCGGATTGACTTCAATTACGACTGGACCTCGCTTTGTCCATCGGAACTCGATGTTCGAAGGCCCCCAGCCAAGGCCGAGAGCTCGCAAACAACGCGACGAAAGTTCGGTGAGATGCTCATGCTCGCCATCGGTCAGATGAGCTGGAATGGTCGTTTGTTGAAAGACGAAATGCGGTAACTGTCCGAAGACCGTGCCTAAAATCCCAACCACCTCATTTCCCATTATCTCGGCGCAATAAAAGTCCCCTTGTGCAAATTCTTCGACCAGTACTTTCGACAAAGATTGCCACATGTGTTCGCGGTGGAATAAATAGGCAGTATGTTCGGCCAACTCATCCATATTGCGGCACAAGCGGACACCCATGCAGCCGTGCCCTTCGGCTGGCTTGAGAACTACCGGTAGACCTATCTCCGCGGCAGAGCTTTCGACGTCATTCGCATTCACCGCCATGCGATAAGCCGGCACTGGAACGCCGGCTTCAGCAAGAAGCTGACGTTGAGTGAACTTGTCGCAACATCGTTCAATGGCTGCTGGGTCCGGGCCTGCTAGATCGAAGTGCCGGCAGAGCTTGCCGACCATCGCATAGGTCCGCTCATCAAGAGTGGTAAAGCCAGTAATGCCAGCAATATCATACGTCGCAGCAAGCCGCGAACATTCGTGAATCAGCGCATCGAGGTTGTGTGTGTCGACTCGGATTGCCTCAAGCCCTTCTTCTGCAAGATAACTATATTGTCTGGGATCAGTCGACAGCGTAATTGGGTGGAGACCAAGACGCTGGGCAGCTTGGGCATATAGCAGACCATTGCCCCTCTGATAGCCTTCAATGAAGATGAGTACTCTTCTTCCCATTGAGCTTGTATCCGTTTTTCAACAATGCCGTGACCTCATTCTTGAGGTGCATACATAACATTCCCAACGAATTGCCCAAGTAAAGATTTGGTAACGTTTTAAAACGTTTGGCGGGCTGCAGACGCGTCCGATTTCACGGAACGTTCCGAACGGTACGGTCCTCCTTTGAAGTGGACGCGATCATCGAAATTCTAGTACTACAGTTGCGTTTGATCTCTTGATTTATAGTGAGCGATCATTGCAGACGCTTGATGCATGCGCCGCCAGAGTGACCATGCGAAGATAAAAC
>NZ_JARFYN010000123.1 GCF_030272695.1 Martinezella calliandrae | reverse complement strand
CTGCCGAAGCCGAAGAACGTTACTATGCCATGCTGGACGCGCCAGCCATGGCCGCATAACTTAAACCAAACGGCCTCCGGCAAACCCGGCGCGGTTCAATCGTTTGAATCTCCTTCTCCGCGAACGCGGTGAACGTAAACGCATATTTCTGGTGATTGCTGGAGATAAAAATGAAAACTATTCTCACTATATTGAGCTTGAGCGGCTGGCAAAAACGCTGGATATCGTGCAGCACATTAAATTTACCGGACCCTTGCATCACGACTTTATGCCTACTGAAGGCAACGCGTTCACGATAGAGGACTTGTATTACTCTTGTGATCTAGTGTCATTTCTCACCTCCTATGACTACGACAGCTACGGCAACCCTATCGGGGAGGCAATTAGCCAAAAACGCTGCTATATCACCACGAGCTATGAATATTATCACGAGGTGTATGGTCGACACGGATTTGTGGCCCCTATGTTGGAAATCTCAGGCACTCGTGATGAGTTACCCGACCAACGATTTGTCGATGAGGTATTCCTCTTTCTCACAAACAATCAGTTGATGAGGGCCGTTGCGGAGAAGAATTTTCAGCAGGGAAAACGCGTCCTTTCCAACGACCTCTTTGAGGTGTTGAATTTGAAAGGCTGTGAAGAAAATGCGTGACACCACCTTCGTATCAGTTGTGCTTCCAGTCTTTAACGAGGGCACGCGTATCACCTCTGCACTTGAGTCAATTTATCGCCAGAGTACGCTGAGAGAATTGATTACATGCGGCAGTTATGAGCTCATAATCGTAGACAACAATTCGACGGACAATTCCGTAGCGCAAATTAATGCCCTGGCAGCGAAATATTCTTCGGTAGACACACATATTATCGAGGAAAAAGTGCAGGGCGTTTCATCCGCCAGAAAGCGCGGCATGGATTACGCGTCTTTTAGAGCCAAGGCTCGAGATAGCCGACTCGGGACCAGAAATAAGCACTACATCGTTTCTGCTGACGCTGACTGTACGGTCGATGCGTATTGGCTTCATCACCTTATCGACAAAATGGTGAAAGAAGATGGGGACTTGGGAACTTGTAAATACTATTACAACAAAAAAAGTTTTCGTCAGCGTCCCAATCTCTTCAGAGAAATTGAGAAGACATTACGCTGCCGGGATTTCTCTTTTAAGTTATTTGGTGGATTTCCGGATGGTAAAGGTTTTGCCGTAGAGCGGGAATTCTATGAAAAAGTAGGCGGTATTGAAATCTTCTATCAGTTGAACA
The DNA here is from genome assembly GCF_030272695.1 of Martinezella calliandrae. Lineage (GTDB taxonomy): Bacteria > Pseudomonadota > Alphaproteobacteria > Rhizobiales > Rhizobiaceae > Rhizobium > Rhizobium calliandrae. Next base: position 2,715 of record NZ_JARFYN010000123.1, on the reverse strand, counting down.
AGGGTCGCTTCGTTGAACATTTATCGGACGACTGGGATTTCGGTATCAAGGTAGTTGCCTGCGGCGGCAAGCCCGTTTACGCAGAAGAGTCTCGCGTTCAGGTCAACAGCCGACGCATTGATATTATTCTTGATGAGGTGATCACCGGGGCCGCCTATGGCAAGGACGGTCTCATTTTCATGAAGGATGTGCGACCCGACCCCGGTATCGGGAAGAAAATCTTGCGTGACACGACAGAAGAGCAATCTAAACAAGCGTGGTTTTACTCAATAAAAGATTACGTTCCTAAAAATATTATATTGCCTGCGTTATTGAACCCAAAAATCTTGATAGACAATGTCGAAGTTAGGAGCTTCTTTACCGCGCTGGTGGCGGACAGACTGTACCAACGAATTGGTGCAATCAAGCACGAGATGCGCCTTATTGATTTCAAGGCTATTCATTCCTATAAAACTCCATCCTATCGGCTTTATTTTGAGTTTCGCGATGAGATTTTTGCCGCGTTGCGCCGCGCAGTCGGCGATGACGTTGGTTTTCCTCCTGCATTACCTGCCTGCGTTGATAATGTCAGTTCGGCCGATTTTAACCGCTTCGTTTGGTACTTCTGTGAAGATCGCGAATCTGGCGAAGCACATAATTACTTTGCCAACGGAGGGGTATTTTGAATGACCAATGCGATGGCGTCTTTACGCGACCTCGATCCCCAGTATCCAGTGCCTTTAGTCCACGAATTTCTTTCCAGGCCAGAAAATAAGGCATATCTGGACTATACCTACAAAGACCCGTTCGGCTGTCATGTTTTCCCGGGAGATATAGAAGATTACCCACTGTCGTCTTTCTTTGCAGACATGAATAGCGAAATTGCCAGGGCGCCGCAAATTCATCTGTGGGCATACATTCCCTGCTGCCGCTACCGCTGCCACTTTTGCCAGTTTCCGACGATCACTCTCAATCCCCACACAGCGTCTTCACAGGCAGTCATGAAAGATCTGGTTAATCTGAATATTAAAGAAGCCAGACTGTGGCTGGCGAAGGTGCCGAGCCTTGCTGCTGTGGAAGTTGGAGAATTCAATATTTTTGGTGGCACTCCCTCGCTGCTGCCTGAATCCGAGCTGCGTAGATTAGTTGCGTTTTACAAAGACCATTTCAATTTCTTTGCTGCGACGATGCGGTTTGAAGGCGAACCTGGAACGCTGACAAAATCATATCTTTCGTTACTACAGGAGCTTGGTTTCACCAAGGTGAGCTTTGGAGCTCAATCTTTTGACGACCGATTTATTTCTGGTTCTGGTCGTATGCATTCCGCGAAAGAGTGCATTGAGACGATATACGACGCGCGGGAAGTCGGTATTGACTGGGTTAGTGTTGACCTCATCTACGGCATGCTGGGACAGAGCGTAGACGACGTGGGATATGACATGGAGACAACCCGCCAACTGGATCTTTCCCATGTCGTCTGCACCAAGCTGCATCTGGAAGAATTCATGAAAATCCGTACCGGCGTATCTGGGGAGCGTCGAAGTGTATGGCAGAAAGCAGGACTAGGTAATTGCAACAACATGAGCTTTCCTGGTCTGGGAAAGCAATATCAAATGCGCGAGCTGATCGAAAAAAATTTGAAGGGCGCCTATCGTGAACATCCTACCATGTATTTTTATCGACACGATCATCAGCCGGAAAAATGGAAAGGCCTCATTACCGATCTAGACAAGCAGTACCCTGAAATAGCTGTCGGCCTCGGGGGTAGTTCAAAATGCACGAAAGCCGAAGCGATCAATATCACTAGTTACAATGCCTACAAGGGCGCATTGTATGAAGATCGCCTCCCGATCCAGGAATGCCGCGGCATGTCACCGGTTCACCGGGAGGTCACTGCATTTAAAATGGCGCTCTCGACGCTCAGTCCGGTAGATAATGGCATATTCAAGCAACGTTTCGAGGGAAAGAGCTTTTTTGACAACGAAATGATCAATTGCACTTTGAGCGGGCTAGTGGGAAAGTCGCTGGTTGTCATTGAAAGCGATGTCGTAACTCTAACCCCCTATGGCGTCACGCTAGTCGAAGCGATCATCAATACGCAGTTTGCGCCAGCATACAGATAGTATTCTTCATGGCGACGGTATGAGATAATTAGCGCTCTGTCCAGCGAGCGGTCTAACCTCGCAAAATTCCCTAACGTAACGCCTTGAGATCTACAAACAGGATAACGTTCCCTTTAGCGTATCCATCCGAGCACGCCGAGCAGGACCGCGGGATTTTAGAGCGTCGCGCGTGGTAACAGAGCTGGCTCGAGAAATTTGGACAGCAAGGATAAGTGGAATTTCTGCCTGACTTCGGCTTAGATGCCGGGAACAGGAGATACCATGACGAGACGACCGCGCCGGAACCATAGCCCGGCTTTCAAGGCGAAGGTGGCGCTTGCCGCCATTAGGGGCGAACAGACGCTGGTGGAACTATCCCAGCAGTTCGACGTGCACGCTAATCAGATCAAGCAGTGGAAAGACCAGCTCCTTGAGGGCGCGACGGGCGTTTTCGGCGATGAAGCCAAAGCGGAGCCGGCGACTCCGACCGTCGATGTCAAAACCCTGCACGCCAAGATTGGGGAACTGACGTTAGAGAGTAAGCGCGTAGGCCATCCCACGTAGCGCCAGGATGGGAAATCGTTCATTTTCAGCATGAATCATGCTGGGAATCCTATGAGTGAAGATATGAATC
>NZ_JARFYN010000122.1:4434-5434 GCF_030272695.1 Martinezella calliandrae | reverse complement strand
ACCGCATGCAGCAGTCCTTGAGCCACAATGTTAACCGACATCATGTCGATCAAGCATTGCGCCGACAGGACGACGCGATCAAGCGAGCCACTGCAGTATCGTTGACTGATCGGGTCGATCGCGGTGACATCTCCGTCGCCGAGCGGGATCGCCTGATCGAGAAGGCAGGCTTGAGCCAGGAACAGCGGACTGCCGTTTATCATCTGACGCAGGCTTGCCAGATCGCTGCTGTGGTCGGCTTTGCCGGCGCCGGCAAATCGACCATGCTTGCTGCTGCGCGCGAAGCCTGGGAACGGCAGGGTTATCGTGTTCATGGCGCAGCGCTTGCCGGCAAGGCAGCAGAGGGGCTGGAGGAAACCTCGGGCATCGCATCGCGAACCCTGGCCTCATGGGAATATCGCTGGCAAGCGGGCAAAGGCGAACTCGGCAAGGGCGACATTCTCGTCATCGACGAAGCCGGCATGGTGGACAGCCGACGGCTGGCACGCTTCATCAGTGAAGCCGAGACACGTGGTGCCAAGCTCGTCCTGGTCGGCGATCACGAGCAGTTGCAGGCGATCGGTGCCGGCTCGCCGTTTAGGGCGATCGTCGAGCGCATTGGCGCGGTCGAGCTCTCGGAAATCCGTCGTCAACGCGCCGATTGGCAGAAAGAAGCATCTGTTGCCTTCGCGACGCATCGCACCGATGTTGGGCTGACGGCCTATGCCGATCACGGTGCAGTCAAGTTCGGCGAAGACAGGCAGAATGCCCGGGCGGCTTTGGTCCATGACTATCTCTCAGATCTGGAGACAAATCTCTCTGGATCACGGATCGCCCTTGCCCATCGGCGCGTCGACGTTCGTGCGATCAATGCCGATATCAGGACCTTGCTTCAGCAAAGAGGCCAGCTGGCAAAAGGCGAGGAAGAGCAAGCTGCGCTCGGTCGTGAGGTCGTCTATCAGACCAATGACGGCAAGCGCTCCTTCGCGCCCGGCGACCGCATCGTTCTCTTGGAAAACAA
>NZ_JARFYN010000122.1:0-4269 GCF_030272695.1 Martinezella calliandrae | reverse complement strand
GCGACGGGACATTGGAGACGGAACCGGTCTCTCCCGCCAAATCGATCTTGGCCTCTCGGTCGGAAGGGCTGAAGACCGGCTTCCGGCTCACGACAGCACTATAGGTGAGCACGTTCGCTCTCTGGCAGCTCTTCAGCCGTCGCCCGGCCGAGAGGCTGAGCGACAACAGCGGAATGCTGAAGCGCCGAATAAAGTCGAGCCGTTGGTGCCGGCGATCACGCATTACACTCGGAGCCTCGACGAGGTTGCCCGCGAGCGAGCGCGGCCAGATCTTGAGCGAGCGATGCAGGCGGTCCGGTCGGTTGCAGAGCGGGTCTATGTTGATCCGGAGACGGTCGCCGCCAGGGTCAGCGCTGCCATTGTGGACGGCAACATCGAGCGCGCGGAGTTGGTGAAGTCGATCGCAGAGCGGCCGGAGCAGTTCGGGGAGTTGCTCGGAAAGGGCAGCCGCCTGGGAGACAGCAAGGATCGCGCCGCTGCCCGCCACTACGCCAAATCGCTGAGCCATCATATCGCATCATCCGCACAAACCTGGGAGCGTCGTCTGGAGGCAGAGCGCAAGTCCGAAACGTGGAACCGCGAGAAACGCGACCTTATTGAAGTGCCCGGCCTCACAAAGGGAAGCGAGTCGCTGCTGACGCGGCTTGATCAGCAGCCCTATGAACACAAATCCAAATTCCTGGCGCGGCTACTTGCGTCGCCGGAAGGGCGCCGGGCCATAAACGAAGCGAAGGCAGTCGCGAATGCTCTCGAGCGACGGTTTGGCAGCGCAGAAGCTCGAAACTGGAACGACGACCTGCGCATCGACTCGGAGATACCTGCCGCAATCGAGCGGATCAAAGCCGTCGCCCGCATCGCCGATCGCGCTCAAAGAGAGGAAATCTCACTGCGATACGAACTGACTCGAAGGCTGGGTAAAGACCTCGGATTGGGAATGTGAAGTTGCCTCGAGATAAGTGCAATGATGGGCACAAGTCACTGCACGACGACACCTGTCCCGCACTGAGCCCTACAAGCGAGCTTTGCTCGCAAAGCGCTCGTCGACATGGGCGCTCGCATAGTGTCAACACTATTGCGGCAGCGATCGAACCTCGCGGCATTTCACTTTGCTTCGCTGATCGCACGTTTCGAGCTCGCTGACTGGGTACGGCACGGCCCGCCCTTTGACATCGCCGTTCATGACCATATTATCATCGGCAAGATCGGCTACGTTACCTTTAAGGCCCAGCGGCTGGTTCAAATTGCGCCATCCCACACGCGGCAATACATTAGCATACTATTATAAATAACTGTTGTTTAGCGCATTATTTGTCGTTGATGATGACCTAGGTTGTCGATATATCGAGATCTTTAATCTCAGGTAACACGCTCCGGTTTTCAGGTACCTGTCAGGATGTTCTGACAGAAGGACGGCGCCTCCACATCGGCCCATCCGCCGGGGAAGCCGTTGTTTTGTTTGCGCCTTATCCGCTCAGGGTTCGGCGGTGCGGAGACCACATGTCGAAGACATCATCATCGCTTTCTGGTCGCCTGCGCCGCATCGGCCGCAGCGTACTTCTGGCGCTCTCCCCATTCGCGCTGATCGCCGGCGGCTTTTACGCACACATGCTCTGGACGACTAATTTCCACCCCGTCATCGCGGGCCAGGTTTATCGTTCCTCCCAGCCGTCGGCTGCGACGATTGCCGAACTGCAGAAGCAGTACGGCATCAAGACCATCATCAATCTGCGTGGCGACAACAGTGGCCGCAGCTGGTATGACAACGAAGTCACCCAGGCGAAGGAACTGAATATCAACCACATCGACTTCAAGATGTCTGCCAGTCGCGAACTGACCCAGGCCCAGGCCGCCCAGCTCGTCGAAATCATGCGTGATGCACCGAAGCCATTGCTGATTCATTGCCAGGCGGGCGCTGATCGCACCGGGCTTGCTTCAGCCCTCTATCTCGCGGCCATCGCCAAAACCGGCGAAGCGACTGCGGAAGGTCAAATGTCGATCATGTACGGACATCTGCCGCTTTCCTTCACCGGTGCCTATGCCATGGACCGGACTTTTGAAAAGCTGGAGCCTTGGCTCGGCCTTTCCAGCTCCTGATCATTTCCCGTTAGATAATCTGTAACATTGAGCGGCTACCGGTTGACGGACAGCATGTTGCGTTGCGACATTGATTCCTTAATTCATCACCCGAGGCTTCCCGATGGACCAATTCGATCTCATAGTCGTGGGCAGCGGCCCCGCAGGCCGCAGAGGCGCCATTCAGGCCGCCAAACTCGGCAAGAGGGTGCTTGTGATCGAGCAGGGCAAGCGCGTCGGCGGTGTATCCGTCCATACCGGCACAATTCCATCGAAGACATTGCGTGAAACCGCGCTCAACCTCTCCGGCTGGCGCGAACGCGGCTTCTACGGCCGGGCCTATCGCGTCAAACAGGAAATCAGCGCCGAGGATCTGCGTCGCCGTCTGCTAATCACCCTCGACCATGAAGTCGAAGTGCTGGAGCATCAGTTCGCCCGCAATCGCGTGCACCATATTCGCGGCAAGGCGAGCTTCGTCGATCCGCAGACCATGCAGGTCGTCAAGGACGACGGCGAAGTGCTCCATGTCACCGGCGCCAGCATTCTGCTTGCGGTCGGCACCAAACCCTTCCGCCCGGATTACATGCCCTTCGACGGCAAGACCGTTCTCGACAGCGACGAGTTGCTGGAGATCGAGGATCTGCCGCGCTCGATGGTCGTCATTGGCGCCGGCGTCATCGGAATCGAATATGCGACGATCTTCAGTTCGCTCGATACGCAGGTCACGCTGATCGATCCCAAAACGACGATGCTCGACTTCATCGACAAGGAGATCGTCGAGGATTTCACCTACCAGTTGCGCGACCGCAACATGAAGCTGCTGCTCGGGCAAAAGGCAGAGAAGGTCACCCGTCAGGACGGCAAGGTAGAACTGTTGCTGAACAATGGTCGCCGTATCGTCACGGACATGGTGTTATTTGCGGCCGGCCGCATGGGGGCTACCGATACGCTCAATCTGGCAGCCGCTGGTCTCGAGGCCGACAATCGTGGCCGCCTTAGCGTCAACCCGGAAACCTTTGCCACCAACGTTCCCCATATCTTTGCCGCCGGCGACGTCGTCGGTTTTCCGAGCCTTGCTTCGACCTCGATGGAACAGGGCCGAATCGCGGCCCGCGTTGCCGTCGGCGCCATCGCTAAGGAACCGCCGAAATACTTCCCCTACGGCATCTATGCGGTGCCGGAAATCTCGACCTGCGGCCTGTCCGAGGAAGAAGTCAAGGAACGTCATATTCCTTACGAATGCGGCATCGCCCGCTTCCGCGAGACGTCGCGCGGCCACATCATGGGCCTTGATACCGGCCTCCTGAAGATGATCTTCTCGCTGAAGACCCGCCGCCTGCTCGGCGTCCATATCGTCGGCGAAGGCGCAACCGAACTTGTCCATATCGGCCAGGCGGTGTTGAACCTCAAGGGCACGGTTGAATATTTCGTCGAAAACACTTTCAACTACCCGACACTCGCCGAAGCCTACAAGATCGCCGGCCTCGATGCATGGAACCGCATGGGTGACATCAAGTCGGAGATTTGAGCAGGCTAAGAAATAGCCTCCTCTACTCGTCACGGAGATGAACGAAGTTTCAACGGCACCGTCGCGCCTGTGCTTCTACAAATGAGGAGCCCAGTGTGCGAAGCCTCTCGTTGGGATGCGCGGAAAAGAGCCTGACACACCGGGCCGAGGCAGATTAATAACTCGAACCCCTCGAGTTCGAACCCTTCTTTGTCTGGGTGCAACTGACCGATGTATGCATTGCGTGGTTGGCTGCACTTCTTGTGCTATGAGGCTTGCCCACGAGAAGCAAAGTTCTTCCATTGGGTGCGGTGTTTACGACTTCGCATCGCTTCGAGTGCGGAGCACGCACGACATAAAAGCCAGCGGCAGAAAGAGCGGGAGCCGCTGATAAGATCAGAGCAAGTGACATTGCAGTCACGAATCTAGTCATTGTACTTCTCTCCAATGAGTAATTTGAGACCCACGGTGGATGCACTTACGCCAAGAGTATACTCTCCTAACATAAACCATTAAAGTAACTATAATTCACAGGCGAAGTTATTTTTCGGAACACCGCGTCATCTGTTTCGAAGTAAAGCCGCTCCAGGCATCGGCATAGGGGGCGATCGTATTTGATCGCGCCCCTGCCACACCACCCGGCATGCGGGTCCGCACCGGGCGGTTCGAGAGATTGAGGTTAAGTGAGT
>NZ_JARFYN010000121.1 GCF_030272695.1 Martinezella calliandrae | reverse complement strand
GCCGCCGGTCACGACGAAATCACTTTTGCGGTAACGGCCGACCGAAATCTTGCGGAGCGAAACGGAGCCGTTTTCGGTGTTGACCAGCCACACGGCCGGGTCGCCTTTGGCTGACGCGATGGCGTTATAGGGCAGCACGATCCCGGCATGCGGCGAGGACCGGAGCGTGCCGACAACCGGCGTGCCGAGAGCCCATTGGGCGTCATCCCCCAGCGCTACCTTGATGCGGATCGTGCCGGCCTTGGTGTCTATCACGGGAGATATTTCCCGGATTTTCCCATGGGCGTCGCGCGTCGGATCCTCGATCGCTGCCACGTCGACATCCGGCAAGGGCGGACCATCCAGAAAGAATGCCTCGAAGACGTCGAACACCGCATCCCTCGGGCCGTCATGCGCGAGCGTGAAGGCAGATTGCGCTGCCGAAACCACCTGTCCGACTTCGATCGTGCGCGCGGTGATAATGCCATCCGCGTCGGCCTTCATCTCCGTGTAGGACAGCGCATCCTCCGCCGTCGCGAGCGCCGCCTCGGCGGCGTCAAAAGCTGCCTGGGCGCTCAACAGCTCTTCTCGAGCCTGGTCAAAGATCTGCCGGGCAATCGCCTGCGATTGCAGGAGAGCCTTGGATCGCTCGAAGCTCAGCGTCTTCTCTTGGAGGATCGCTCTGGCCGATTCCAGTGTCGCCTTGGCCACATTCACGTCTGCCTGCTGTTCGGTGTCGTTGACGCGCGCAAGCACCTCGCCGGCATGAACATGGGATCCAACCTCGACCCGCCTTTCGACCACCCTGCCGCTGATGCGAAAGGAAAGTTCGGTCTGAATCTGAGCCTTTACCTCCCCGGTGATCTCGGCGATCGGCTGATAGGTGGCAGAGGCTGCCCGATCGACCCGCACATGTTGCGGCGGTGGCGCCACCGCAGCTTTCTCTTCGCAGGCAGCCAGACAGGCGCAGGCGAGACCAATTCCCAACCATCGAAAAGGCTGCATTATTTGCTCCGTTACGGTTTGCAACCAAAAGAGAGCCACGCTCGCCGCACATGCGGAGCGTGAACCGCCGGCTGACACTTAGTCTCGGCAAAGGCAGCACCTCATACGGTAGGCACTGCTTGATTTCTCCCCGAGCAGTGCTCAGCGTTGACCGTCGTCCACTCGACTGTTGCAGCCATGCTGGCGCAGCGCGAGCACGTTAGGGGACGGGTTCAGCGTCGGCTTGAGCCGAAGTTTTCGTTAATGGAAAGAAGGGCGTGCCGATCAATTTTTCGTCGCCGCCCATATGATCAGGCGCACTAGCATTCGCCAATTGATTGTTTGTGTAATGGGGCGATACCAAAGTTGCTTTGGGCCCAGTAAGCTAGTAGCCTCGGGGCCGACCTCTAAGGTGCTGACGTCCGACAACCTGCTGCGAAGCAGGATTATTCAGAGGCATAGGACGAGAAGGCCGGGTGGTGTGAGGACGAGCTGCCGGCAGATCCCTCTCACGTGCGTGGCCATCATTCGCAGGCTGCAGCTCATGTTTGACAGCCTGGTCGCCCCTTCCTCGAATACGGCTTCATACAGCGGGTGCTATTCGGCTTGTCGGCGAGCTGCGCACCAGTAGGCGTCTTTCTGACGCTGAGGCGCATGAGCCTGACAGGGGACGCGATGTTCCTCGGCGACGGCGACGAAATAGGCGAAGGTGTCTGAGATCCATACTCTTCCCAAACCGGAAAAGTATCAATGTCTACCCGTCCATATATCCGCGTTAATCTAAGGTCTAGTTTCTTTTGATGAAGCGCAGGCTACCCTTATGTCGTCACGGAAAAGGAGCAAGATTATGCACACCGTCGCGGAACAGTTCGCCGAGACCCTCGCGGCATCAGGCGTGAAACGGATTTACGGAATCGTCGGCGATAGCCTGAACGGCTTGACGGACGCCATCCGCCGGCAGGGGAAGATCGAATGGATCCACGTCCGGCACGAAGAAGTCGCCGCCTTCGCGGCGGGCGCCGAAGCTCACCTGACGGGCAGCCTCGCCGTATGCGCCGGAAGCTGCGGGCCTGGCAACCTGCATCTCATCAATGGGCTTTTCGACTGTCACCGTTCTCGCGTGCCGGTGCTGGCAATCGCAGCCCATATCCCCTCCGCGGAGATCGGCTCGGGTTATTTCCAGGAAACGCATCCGGAAAACCTCTTCCGCGAATGCAGCCACTATTGCGAGCTGGTTTCCAACTCGCGCCAGATGCCCGGCACGCTCGAAACGGCAATTCGCGAGGCGGTTGCCAAATGCGGAGTGTCGGTCGTGGTGATCCCCGGCGACGTCGCCTTGCAGGCGGCCCAACCGGCTCCGCCACCGAAAGCGGCGGCGCTGCTGCCGCCTCCGCCAGTCGTAGTACCTGCGCGCAGCGCGATCGAAGAACTTGCTTCGTTGCTCAATTCCGTCAAGCGGGTGACGATCCTGTGCGGCTCCGGCTGCGAAGGGGCGCACGAGCAATTGCTGGCGCTTGGCGAACGCCTCAAAGCACCCATGGTGCATTCCATGCGCGGCAAGGAACATGTCGAGTGGGACAATCCATTCGACGTCGGAATGACCGGACTGATCGGCTTTTCGTCCGGCTACTACGCCATGCTGGACTGCGACGCCCTGTTGATGCTCGGCACCGATTTCCCATATCGTCAGTTCTATCCCAAGGATGCAGGCGTGCGCGTCGCGCAGGTCGATATCCGGGCGGGGCAGATCGGGCGCCGCTGCGCGGTCGACGTGGCCGTCATTGGCGACGTCGGCGCGACGCTGAACGAGTTGCTCCCGCTGCTTGAGGAGAAGAGCAACGGTGGCCATCTCGCAAAGGCTCGGCAACACTACGCGCATGCAAGGGCAGAGCTTGACCGCCTGGCAGAGAGCAAATCGGGCCGGGGCCTCATCCATCCGCAGCAGATCGCTAAGGCGATCAGCGATCAAGCCGCAAGCGATGCGGTATTCACCTGCGATGTCGGCCTCCCCACCGTGTGGGCTGCGCGCTATCTTGCGATGAACGGCCAACGACGGCTGCTCGGGTCGTTCTGGCATGGGTCGATGGCCAACGCCATGGCGCAGGCGATCGGCGCCCAGGCGAGCCACCCCGGCCGGCAGGTCGTCTCCCTTTCGGGCGATGGCGGGTTCACCATGCTGATGGGCGACCTGATCAGCCTCAAGCAGCTCGACTTGCCCGTGAAGGTGGTTGTCTTCAACAACGGTGCGCTTGGCTTTATCGAGCTCGAGCAAAAATCCACGGGCTTTCTCAATTTCGGCACGGACCTGAAAAACCCGGATTTTGCGGCAATGGCCGAGGCCGTCGGCATCCGCGGCATCCGGCTTGAGGATCCGACTGAGGTGAGCGACGGCATCGCCGCCGCCTTCGCCCATGACGGCCCCGTTCTCATCGATGCGGTCGTCAACCGGACGGAGCTCGTAATGCCGCCGTCAATCACGACGGAGATGGCAAAAGGCTTCTCACTCTACATGGTGAAGGCGATCCTCAATGGGCGCGCCGACGAGGTCATCGATCTCGCCCGAACCAACCTTTGGCGCTGAGTGCTTCGGAAGGTGACCGACAAGGCATGGAAACGAAAATCATACGCGCGCTCGCTTTCATCGCCCGCTGTTCCGCGGCCGCCACAGCCGCTTACGAACTGGCGTCACTGCTGGGATTGAAAGAATCCGTCTGGGCGGCGATGTCGGCGGTGATCGTTTCCCAGGAGCGGTTGGACGAAACGTGTTCGTCGTTGATGGGGCGCATCCTCGGCACGCTGCTCGGGATCGTCGTCACCATCATGGTGAGCGAGGCGGCCTCGCGCGCGGCCGCCTCTGTCGCCCTTCAGATGGCGATCTCGGTCGCAATCTGCGCGCTGATCGCGCGTGAGTTCCCGAAGCTTCGGGTCGCCATGTGGACCTGTCCGATCATCCTGCTCGCGGCCCAGCCTTCGGTCCCGATCGTTGTCGTTGCGATGCACCGTGGCAGCGAGGTCATACTGGGCGCACTCGTCGGCTGGGTATTCCATTGGATGCCCGAAACACTTGTTGATGCGGTCAGCGGCGGTGAGCCCGGCCATCGCCGGTTCTATCGATGGCTCAAACGGCGCGTTTGAACGCACCGGATCAAGGGACGATCGTCATGACCGCCGCGTTGTGCCTGGGCGTTGCGAACGTTGGCTTGCGCACTTCTGACCGCGAGCTGGAGACTGAGAGGATCGATCTCCGCGAGGACGTCGCCCTTGTGGACCAGATCGCCAACGTCGACCTTGCGAGACACCATTCGTCCA